>CAVPES010000063.1:0-33595 GCA_963703545.1 uncultured Actinomycetota bacterium | reverse complement strand
CGGTCCTCGTCGCTGCCATCGGCATCGGCATCATGGTCATCCCGCTCACTCTGCTGTGGGGGTTCCAGTACGGGCTGGGCTTCGACTGGGCGGTTGTCTGGCGTGCGGCCGTCGATGTCTGGCTGCTCGGTCATGGTGTCGATCTGACGGTCACGCTGCCCGCGGATCTCGTCGCCCTAGTCGCTGTTCCCGGGCTCGGCGACCCCTTCAGCATCACGATTGCGGCGCTCGGTCTGACGCTGCTGACGATCCTGCTCGGGGTGCGCGCCGGCACGCGCATCGCCGACGGGCTCTGGCCGCTGCTCGGGCTGGCCACCTCGGCCGTCACCTACCTGCTGATCACGACGCTGCTCACGATCACCGCCGTCAATCCGATTGCTGCGCCCGCTCGAATCCAGAGCATCATCGTGCCCCCGCTCGTCTTTGCGATCGGTCTCGCGATCGGAGCGGTTCGTTCGCTGGGTGTCCCGGCGCTGCCCGCGCGGGTACGCGCCGCCATCGCTGTGGTCTGGCCCCCCGTCGTCCGCGCCGGTCTGTCCGGAGGACTGATGGCCGTCGCGCTGATCACCGCCGTTTCCGCGGTGCTCGCCGCGATCCTCGTCGCGATCGGGTACAGCGAGGTCATCCGGCTCTATGAATCGCTGCAGGCAGGGATCCTCGGCGGTGTGCTGCTGACGATCCTGCAACTGCTGCTGCTGCCCAACATCGTCATCTGGGTTTCGGCATGGCTGACGGGGCCCGGTTTCATGATCGGAACGGGCAGCTCCGTCAGTCCGGTAGGCACGCAACTCGGACCCATCCCGGCTGTGCCGATTTTCGGTGCGATCCCGGAGGGCGGCAACGCCTTCGCGTTTCTCGGGTTGCTGGTACCGGTACTCGCCGGGTTCCTCGTGGGCATCTCACTGCGATCCACCAGAGATCGGCTGGCCGCGGTCTGGGATTCGCGGGTGCCGCTTTCGGTGGCCATGCCCGCTCTCGTCGGCGCGACAGCCGCGGTAACCATGGGGATACTGGCCGCCGCCTCCGGGGGGGCTGCCGGCCCCGGTCGCCTCGCCGAGGTCGGTCCCAATCCGTGGCTCGTCGCGGGCCTGATCCTGCTGGAGGTCGGTATCCCCGCCGGCCTCGGGCTGCTGCCTGGCCCACGCGGGCCTGGCGCTAAACTTTGATGGTGTTGAGGCTCGTGGTTCTGATCTCCGGAGGGGGGTCGAACCTTCGTGCCCTGCTGCAGGCCACCGAATCTGCCGACTTCCCCGCCCATGTCGTCGCGGTGGGTTCTGATCGGGATGCCGAGGGCCTGCAGTACGCGGAGGAGTTCGGCGTGCCCTCGTTCACCGTGAACTTCCATCACTTCGATGATCGCGAGTCCTGGGGGACGGAACTGCTCGCTCAGATTCGCTCGTGGGCACCCGATCTGATCGTACTGAGCGGTTTCATGCGCCTTCTTCCGCCCGCAGTCGTCGAGGCGCTCTCACCCCGTATGATCAACACCCATCCGGCCTTCCTGCCCGAATTTCCGGGCGCGCACGGCGTTCGCGACGCTTTGCAGGCGGGGGTGAGCCAGACTGGTGCCAGTGTCATGCTGGTGGACAATGGGATCGACAGCGGACCAATCATTTCCCAGCGAAGAATTCCGGTGCTGCCGGGGGACACCGAGGCCACCCTTCATGACCGGATCAAGATTGTTGAACGGGAACTGCTCATCCAGGCCGTTCTCGACATCGCCACCAGCACGGTGAACCTCAAGGAGCTAGTACGCACATGAGCGGCCACAGCCATGACCCCTCTCTCTACACGCATCGAGACGAAATCCCGGTGCGGCGGGCACTGCTC
Organism: uncultured Actinomycetota bacterium; assembly: GCA_963703545.1. Lineage (GTDB taxonomy): Bacteria > Actinomycetota > Actinomycetes > Actinomycetales > Microbacteriaceae > CAVPES01. The sequence continues at coordinate 31,765 of CAVPES010000063.1, read as the reverse complement.
TCCGTGAGTGACAAGACGGGCCTGCTCGATCTGGCCGGTGCTCTGGTCGCCGCCGGCGTCGAGCTCGTCTCGACGGGGTCGACGGCAGCGAGGATTTCGGAAGCCGGCCTCCCCGTCACCGAGGTGAGCAGTGTGACCGGTTTTCCCGAGTCGCTCGACGGCCGGGTGAAGACTCTGCATCCTGCCATCCATGCGGGGATTCTGGCCGACCTGAGACTGGCGCGCCACCGCGAGGAATTGAACCGGCTCGAAATCGCCCCCTTCGATCTGGTCGTCGTGAACCTCTACCCCTTCGCGCAGACCGTCGCCAGCGGCGCCCAGGCGGACGCAGTGGTCGAGCAGATCGACATCGGCGGTCCGGCGATGGTCCGTGCGGCAGCCAAGAATCACGCGAACGTCGCGGTCGTCGTTGATCCGGCCCGGTACCAGAGCCTGATTGCTGCGGTGGCCGGGGGTGGAACGACGCTTCAGCTGCGTCGGATCTTGGCGGCGGAGGCATTCGCCCACACGGCTGACTACGACAGGATGGTGGCCGCCTGGTTCGCGGGCGAACCGGTGGTGGCCGGGGCAGGCCAGGGCGCGGATGCTCCGATGGAACCGGAGATCATCCTCACCGTCGCCGACCTCTCGCACAGTCCCACTGATGTGCCCGATGGCGAAGGGGGGCCGCATTTCACCATCGAAGCCGATCTGGGCGCCGTGCTCCGATACGGGGAGAACCCGCACCAGCAGGCGACGTTGTACCTCGAGCGCTTCGCCAAGGGGGTTGCGCAGGCGGTGCAGCTGCACGGCAAGGAGATGAGCTACAACAACTTCGTCGACGCGGACGCGGCCGTTCGGGCGGCATTCGATTTCTTCGAACCCGCGGTGGCGATCATCAAGCACACCAATCCTTGCGGCATCGCGGTCGGCTCGCCCACCGCGGACGACGCGATCGCTGATGCATACCTCAAGGCGCATGCGACTGATCCGGTGAGTGCATTCGGAGGCGTGATCGCCAGCAACCGCGAGGTCACGCTGGCTTTCGCCCAGTCGGTGCGCGAGGTCTTCACCGAGGTCATCATCGCCCCCTCATTCGCCCCCGAGGCGCTCGAGGTACTGCGCGCCAAGAAGAACCTGCGGCTTCTGCAGCTGCCTGACGGCTATCGACGATCATCGACCGAGTTCCGCCAGATCTCGGGCGGCGTGCTGGTGCAGACCGCCGACACCTTCGAGAAGTTCAGCTCGGTCCCCTGGCAACGGGTCTCGGGCTCGCCGGCGAACGATGCCACCCTCGCCGACCTGGAGTTCGCGTGGCGCGCGGTGCGCTCGGTCAAGTCCAACGGCATCCTGCTCGCCTCGGCGGGCGCCGCGGTGGGCGTGGGGATGGGTCAGGTCAACCGAGTCGACGCTTCTCGACTCGCGGTGAACCGGGCGAAGGGGCGCGCCTTCGGCTCGGTCGCCGCCTCGGATGCATTCTTCCCCTTCGCGGATGGCCTCGAAATCCTGCTGGAGGCGGGAGTCAAGGCGGTCGTGGCGCCGGGGGGGTCGGTGCGGGACGAGGAGGTGATCGCGGTGGCCATGGTCATCACCGGCATCAGCGATCTACCACACGGGTGAGGTAGGCATTCTACCACTCGCCCCCCGGGGATCCGCGGCGGAGCGCACCGGAGCCGGGCCGGCCGAGGTCGTCCCGCGGCAAGTCGTCCACGTCGAATGACCGCACAGCAGCGCCCCACCCCAACATCTCTCTTCAGCCGGGCCACGAGTGCCGCGCGCGGTCGGCTGGTGGCAGCCGCTCTGGCAGCCGGCTTCGTGAGTGCGCTGATCGCCCACTACGCCAATGTGCTCAGCTATTACGTCTCACAATCCCTGAAGCAGGACTACCTGGGCCTCGCCAGCGACTACTTCTTCTTCAGCACGGCGCTCGGTTTCCTCCTGCTGAGCATCCTCGGACTCTTCGGCATCTACCACCGCTGGTACACCGCGATGCTCGGCGGCCTGTTGGCGGGTGCTCTGGGAGCCGTCCTCGGCACGATCCAGACCGCCCTGAGCGGCGGAGCGAGCATGTCGGCCGACTTGCTGGGCGGCGTCATCGCCTCATTGGGAAACCTCAATCTGATTCTGGTGCTCGGCTTCGCCGTCGCCACCGGGACTGCCGGCATCGCCACATTCCATGGCGTGCAGGCTCTCGGTTCGCGCGCTCGTTACCGAACCGATGTCCTCATCGTCCGAGCGCCGGCAGCCAATCTCGCCGATGGTGCCGTCACCCACATCGAGCGACTCCCCGTCGATGCCGAGTTGGCCGGGGAGCAGTGGGCCGACTACGTCTCGGCCCTCGAGAACGCCGGCTGGCAGGTCATCGAAGCCGATGCCAAGCCCGAAATGGCCGATTCTGTCTTCATCGAGGACGCGCTGGTGATCGTGGACGATCTGGCCATCATCACCAGGCCCGGTGCCGAGCATCGCAGAGCGGAGACCGCCGGACTCGAGGGCACCGTCAACAGGCTTGGGCTCGAGCCGCGCTGGATCTCGGGGGAGGGCACACTCGACGGCGGGGACGTGCTGAAGGTCGGCACCACCATCTACGTCGGTCGAAGCGGCCGCACCAACGCCGAGGGCATCCGGCAGTTCAGGGAGATCGTCAGTCCGCTCGGCTACACGGTCATCCCCGTCCCGGTCACCCGCGCCCTGCACCTGAAGAGCGCCGTCACGGCCCTGCCGGACGGAACGCTGATCGGCTACCCGCCGCTGGTCGATGACCCGAGCCTGTTCGAACGCTTCCGCGCAGTGCCGGAGGCTCACGGCACCGCCGTCGTCGTGCTCGACGAGAGCACGGTGCTGATGTCTTCGTCCGCCGTGCAGACGATCGCGATGCTGGAGGAACTGGGTTTCGTGGTGATCCCCGTGGACATCAGCGAATTCGAGAAGCTCGAGGGCTGCGTCACCTGTCTTTCCGTTCGGGTTCGCTGACCCCGGCTCGCACCGCCGGTGATGGGTGCGAGGCGGCATGTCTGACCCGAGGTTCAGATGCGCAGCTCGCCGATTGCCTCGCCGAACTGGGTTTCCCCGATCACGACGAAGCCCAGACGCAGGAAGAACTGTTCGGGTCCCTGATCATCGCGGTCCCATACCGAGGTCACTCGAGTCAGTCCGCGTCGCCTGGCCTCGGCCAGCAGAGCCTCGACGGCGAAGCGGCCGACACCCTGGCCCTGGCGCTCACCTTCGATGTTGATCCGCAACAGGGCGCTGCGATACTCCTCCTGCGGATGCGCGGAATCGAAGTTGCCCATGATGAATCCAACGACCACGTCGTCGTCGTCCACAACGACACGGTGCCACGAGGCACCGGGGTTGACGTACGTCTGCGCAATCGTCAGGGATTCCGGAATGGCGAAAGCGTCCTGCCCCGGCTTCAATGTCAATGAGTTCGCCGCAACGATATTGCTGGCATCCAGTTCAACGAGTCTCAGTTCGCCCATGCTTCAGCCTACTCCCCGCGGGAAGGATGCGGGGTGCGATTATCCCTGGCATCGGTGGGCGCCCTTTCGCAAAGTGTCTTGACGTCGAGATATCTTGCGCACGCGGTAGACTGGCCTGGACCGTAGGCGGTCGCAGTTTTGGCAAGTGCAACAGGAGAGCGCCGTGCAGAGAATCAAGGTAGAGGGAACGGTCGTCGAACTCGACGGCGACGAGATGACTCGAATCATCTGGCAATTGATCAAGGATTCACTGATCCTTCCCTACCTTGACCTGAACCTCGAGTACTACGACCTCTCGATCCAGAAGCGCGACGAGACGGACGACCAGATCACCGTCGATGCCGCGCACGCGATCCAGAAGCACGGCGTCGGCGTGAAATGCGCGACCATCACGCCGGACGAGGCCCGCGTCGAGGAGTTCGGCCTGAAGAAGATGTGGGCGAGCCCCAATCGGCACTATCCGCAACATCCTCGGCGGGGTCATCTTCCGGGAGCCCATCATCATCTCGAACATCCCGCGACTGGTTCCGGGCTGGAACAAGCCGATCATCGTCGGGCGTCACGCCTTCGAGACCGTGCCACCGACTTCGAAGGCGAGGGGCAGGATGCGGTGCAGTTCACGCGGCATGATGCAGCGAGCCGCTGAAGTTCGAGGTCTACCACTCGCCCGGCTCCGGTGTGGCCCAGGTGCAGTACAACCTCGACGCATCGATCCGGGACTTCGCCCGCGCCAGCCTCAATTACGGCCTGAGCGGCACAGCGCAATTCGTCGACCAAGAACACGATCCAGGCGATACGACGGCCGGTTCAAGGACATCTTCCAATCGCCGAGTTCAAGGAGGCCTTCGACAAGGCGGGGCTGACCTACGAGCACCGCTTGATCGACGACATGGTCGCCTCGTCCCTGAAATGGAGGCGGCTACGTCTGGGCGTGCAAGAACTACGACGGCGATCTGATCGCGCAGGGATTCGGCTCCCTGGGGCTGATGACCAGCGTGCTCGACAGCCCCGACGGCAAGGTCGTGGAGGCCGAGGCCGCGCACGGCACCGTGACCCGCCATATCGCCAGCACCAACAGGGCAAGCCGAGGTCGCACACGAACCCCATCGCCTCCATCTACGCATGGACCCGCGGTCGACTCCACGCGGCGAACTGGACGGCAACCACAGGATCGCCTTCGCCGAGACCCTCGAAGACTGCGGCTCTCGTGATCACGACAGTGGAGAGCGGCAGCATGACCAAGGACCTCGCGCTGCTGGTCGGGCCCGAGCAGCCATACCAGACCACCGAAGCCTTCCTGACGACGCTGTCCGACAATCTAGCGGCTCGCCTCGCCTAGAGCCGGCGTGATTCAAGAAGCCGGCACGTGGTCTTGGTGAGGCTCACGGCGACGCTGTCATCGAGATGAGGGCGAGCGCCACCGCCAGCCAGTACCAGGGCATCCTTCGCCTAGTCGGACACAACGGCCGCCAGCCAGTCCGCGACCGCGATCAGTAGCGTCGGGCTCGCTCGATGTCGAAGCGGCGACCGGTGACCTCCGTCGGGGTGATCACGAAGACCTGCTTGAGAGTCGGCACCCAGGAGTCAGCGCCAGCTTGCTCCGCCTCGAGACTCTGCTCGTTCTCGAGCGCCCTGGCCGTCCCCTTCACGATGACGCTCCATGCCTCGGCCCGGCTGAAACTGTCCGCTTCGATGGCCACCCGGGCGTTGATCGTCAGAGCGACAGCTTGGTGCCTTCAGCGGACGGAGAACTCGGCTGTCGTTCACGATGTAGTTGATGGGGAGAATCGGCGACGGCGACGCGCCTCAGGGGCCAGACGGCCGCTGCCCCGCTTGCCATCAGGATCATGCTCTCGTCCTCGTCGTTAGTTCCTCGACGGGGCCGCGGTGTTCAGTGCTCATAGCCCCAATCCTTTCACAGCAGGCACCGCGGGGGCAGCGATGGATTTCTCAGCGGAAGATGATGGTCCGCTGTCCGTCCAGCAGGATGCGGTGTTCGTGAACCAGCGCACCGCCTGCGTCAGTGTGCGGCTCTCCTCGTCCTGGCCGATCGCGGCACTCAGTCGTGGGTGTGCGGGAGTGATCCACCCGCACGACGTTCTGCTCGATGATCGGCTCGATCGAGTCTCGCCGGTCACGAAATGCGCGGTCGCCGATCAGCTTGACGCCGCGCGCGTGTGCCTGACGATACGGATTCGCACCTTTGAAGTCTGTAGGACGTGGTGGATGTTGATCATCCGATCGGAAAGCGCCTCGCAGAGTTCGGCGAGTGGATGTACCTGGCCAGCACCACCAGTTCGATGTCGCGGCGCTTTCGACCAGTTCCAGTACTTGGCGCTTCGAAGGCAGCCTTCGAGTCGGCGTCTGTGGTCGGCAGGTGCTCGAACGGCACCCCGTACCAGTTCACCCAGTTCAGCGTGATCGCCGAGCACGGCAATGATGCTCAGCTGGCCGGCTCGCTGGCGGTACAGCAGATCGTTGCAGGCAATGCCCGGCCGTTGACGCCAGGATCAGGGTCTTGACGGCGCGACCGACGACGTCGAGTCGCCAGGTCGCGGTGTAGCGCTGGACGATGGGTTCCAGCATCGCCGCGCTTTCGTAGCTGGCGGGAGCCTGTACCTGCATTCGGATGAAGGTGCCGGTGTCGGCACGGAGAACTGCTGCGACTCGGTGACGTGCCGGCCTGCACGATGGCACCGCTGATGGCGTGCACGATTCCGGGCTGGTCGGCGCAGCGGAAGGTCACGACCCAGTGCGTGTCTTCGGCTGCCTCGGCGGTGCCTGCTCGTTGGGCTGATCCGTCAAGATTATGGCCTTCGGACAGCAGGCGGTGCGTCGGCGTCCCGACCGGCAGCCATCACTAGACTGGTTGTGTGGAGCCAGCCCGCCCTGGCCCGCCGTGGCGTCACGCACCACAGCAGCCAACGAGATCACACCGTCCATGCGTGACACCCCCCAGCGCGCAGCGCGCCTGCCCTATGCCGCCCTATCGCGCTTGCCGGAGCCGTCTTCGTCAGCATCACCGCGGTCTACCCCGCTGGTCTCAGTGCCAGAGATGGCCGCGGGTCTGGGTGTCAGTGAATAGCCGGCAATCGGCGCGGTCAGCATCTTCGCCGCGGTCGTCGTGATCAGCGGCCCACCGCTGGCCGCGCTCAGCAGCCGGGTCAGCCGCAAGAGACTCCTGCTGATCGTGATGGCGGTCTTCGCGATCGGACTGTGGGTGACCGCCCGGCCCCGGCTATGGGCTGGTCGTCGTCGGCCGCGTCATCGGGGCGGTCGCGCACGCGCTGTTCTGGTCGGCTGGTCGCTACACCGCCCATCTGGTGCCGAAGGAGCAGATCAACCGCGCGGTGTCGATCGTCTTGGTGGCGGGAGCGCCGCCTTCGTACTGGGCATACCGCTGGGGCACCGCCTCGGCCACCTGGTCGGCTGGCGGCTCGCTTTCGCGATCGTCGGCGGCGGCTGTGTGGTCCTTCGCCCTGCTGGCTTTCGCGCCGGCTGTCCAGCATGTCCTGATCCCGCTGACCACCGGCTAGATCCCACTGCCGCTGCGAGCCGACCGCACCATCGTGCCCGTGCTGTTGATCTGCAGTGTCACCGCGGTCATCATGATCGCCCAGTACACGACGTACACCTGCACATCGCTCCGATCCTGATCAATACCGTCGGGATAGACCCCGCGCTGCTGAGTGTGCTGCTGCTGGTATACGGCGTTGCCGGCATCGGCGGCCTGCTGCTGGCCAGCCGTGTCGGCGATCGGTTTCCGCGCGGCGTCGCGGCGGGTGTCGTCATGATGCTGGGGTCGGCGCCATCGCACTGTGGCCGGGGAGTTTCCGTGCTCGTCGTGGTCGCCCTCGTCACCTGGGGCATCGCGATGGGGATGCTGCCGGTGCCGCTGTATTTTAGCTGCTGCACACGGCCAGCGCGCGGAACTCCGCGACATCGCCTCGGCCTGGTACACCAGTGGCTTCAATTGCGGCATTCGGGTTGTGGCCGGGTGCCCTCGTGTGGACGCGGTCGGGCTTGCGGCGCTGCCGCCGGTCACCGGGTCCATCCGGGTGATCTCGTGATGCTGATCGCGGTCAGCGTGGGCGTCAGCGGATCGACGCGCCCGGTAGCCGGGGCTGCGGCTGCGGTGGCGCGGTTCCCGGGCGACGATCACGATCTGCCGGCCATGGGCGGTGCCGCCACTGGCTCCTCGACTTCGCAGAGTAGCGTTGCCCCATGAGCCTTGTGGAGAAGATCAGTGAATTGGCCAAGCCCTTCGGTGTGGCGACTGCCTACGGGGTTCCGGTGAGCATCGAAGGCAGGACATGGTGCCCGTCGCTCTCGTCGGCTACGGTTTCGGCGGCGGCAGCGAGGGTGACAGCGATGCGCTCAGCCCAGCGACCACGGCGCCACCTGGGCGGGGCGGCGGCGGCTGCGCGATCCCGATCGGCGCTGACGTCAATACGATGGGGGTCTGCGCTTCCAGCCCAACCTGATCGCGGCGCTCAGCGTCGGTATCCCCTTTGTGTTCGTCACCGGCCGCGAGCGGCATCGGCGCGGATATGCTGCGCGCCGCACCTCGGACGGCGGCGGCGGCGGCGTCGCCCCAGACTCCCCGTGTCGCGACTGGCGTTCAGATGGGTACCATCGGGAAGCGACTGACTGGAGAGGCCGTTCGCCTGGCTGAACCTATACGGTCACCACTGCGCAGTGGTGGCGACTACATTCGTATAGAGCCCATCCAGCGAGGAGCCATCCGTGTCCCAGAGTTCTCTTCCCACTGCTCGCCGAGGTCGACCCGAATATCGCCGAGGTCCTGCGGCTGGAGCTGGGCCGCCAGCGCAGCTACCTCGAGATGATCGCCAGCGAGAACTTCGTGCCGGTCTCGATCCTCGAGTCGGGCTCCGTATTGACCAACAAATACGCGGAAGGCTATCCCGGGCGCCGTTACGACGGCGGCTGCGAGTTCGTCGATGTCGCTGAGACGCTGGCAATCGAACGGGCCGGATCCTCTTCGGTGCGCAGTTCGCCAACGCGGCAGCCGCATGTTCGGGCGCGCAGGCGAAACGCCGCGGTACTGTCCGCGATCGCTGCCCCCGGCGACACCATCCTCGGCCTCGAACTCGCTCACGGCGGGCATCTGACTCACGGCATGAGACTCAACTTCTCGGGGCAAGCTCTACCACGCGGTGTCCTATGCGTGGACCCCGATACCTTCCTGGTCGACATGGACGTGGTGCGCGCCAGAGCGCTCGAGCACAAGCCGCGTGTCATCATCGCCGGCTGGTCGGCGCACCCTGGAGCACTTCGCCGCATTCCGCGCGCTGATCGCCGATGAGGTCCTGCTCCGGGGTCGACATGGCCCATTTCGCGGGCTTGGTCGCCGCGGGTGTGCACCCCTCTCCGGTGCCGCACGGCGCACGTCACCTCCTCGACCGTGCACAAGACCATCGGCGGACCGCGCTCGGGCTCATCAACGACGCCGATCTGGCCAAGAGCATCAACTCCAACGTCTTCCCCGGCCAGCAGGGCGGGCCGCTGATGCACGTGATCGCCGCCGAAGGCCGCGCTTCAAGCTCGCCGCGACCGAGGAGTTCAAGGACCGCCAGCAGCGCACCATCCGCGGAGCCAGGCGCTCGCCGCCCGGCCGACGACACCCGGGCCGCCGGTATCGACGTGCTGACCGGCGGAACCGACGTGCACCTGGTGCTCGCCGACCTGCGCAACTCCCCGCTCGACGGCAAGCAGGCCGAGGACGCGCTGCACGAGGTCGGCATAGCCTGTCACGCACGCTGTGCCGCGGCCGCCCATGGTCACCTCGGGTCTGCGCATCGGCACCCCCGCGCTGGGCGACCGCGGCTTCGGTGATGCCGAATTCGCCGAGGTCGCCGACGTCATCGCCCGCGCGCTGATGCCGGACGCCGACCTGGCCGCCCTCCGCAATCGCGTCACCGCCCTCACCGATGCCTTCCCCCTCTGACCCCACCCTCTAACCCCCGCCCCCACCTGAGTTGCGGACTTTGGGGGATTCAGGGCTCCAAACGGCTCCTCTCGGTCTAAGTCCGCAACTCAGGTGGGGGTGGGAAGGAAATTAGATCATGAGTGACGGGTTCTGGATGGGACCGCGACGGCGGCGGCCATTCGGTGGAACTGGCCGGAGCGGTCTCCAGCTTGCGACAGCGGGGCATCGAGCGGGACTGGCGACGGTCCTGGTCGGCCATGACCCCGGCTCCGAGTGGACGTCTGCACCTGCGCTGGTGGGGATCGCCTCCATTCGGCGCGACCTGCCCGAGAACATCACGCAGGCGGAGGCCTCGATTGGGTGCTTGCGGATCTCAACGCTGGATCCGAGCTGCACCTGGCTACATCGTGCCTGCTGTTGCCGGACCATCTGGATACTGATCGGGTTCTGGAAATGATCGACCCGGTGAAGGATGCTGATGGCGGACCCCACTGTACCTCGGACGGCGACTAACGTCAGCAAACCCATCACGACTCCGTTGCCCCGCACCCCGCGCGGTATCGAACCGGTCGAACGGCATGGCATCAGTTGGGCGGGAAGGCATGTTCGTCGTGCTCGGTCGAGGCATCACGGTCGGCCGTGCGATCGGCGCCCTGCTGACCCGGCGGGAGTACAACGCCACCGTGACCCTTACCCACACCGGACGGTTGACCTGCAGGAACACCTTGCCCGGGCCGATGTGATCGTGGCGGCAGCCGCCGTGCCGGGGATCGTCAGCGCGGCCTCCGTGGAAGCTGGGTGCGATCGTGCTGGACGTCGGCGTGAGCCGGGTGACCGACCCCGTGACCGGGATGCGCAGGATCGCCGGTGATGTTGCCGCTGACGTCTCGCCGAGGTTGCCGCCTGGCTCACGCCGAACCCAGGCGGCGTGGGTCCGATGACGCGCGCGCTGTCGTTGCAGAATGTGGTCGAGGTGGCCTAGGCAGCTTCAGTCGCCGATACCGGCGTAGCAGCTCGAAAGCCCCGTCATTGAAGAAGTACCAGGACTGGACCGCGGGGATCCTGCAGTCGCGGCCGAGGGTCTCGTAGCGGCACTCGTTGGGGTCAAAGTCCCACTCATCCGAGCCGGACAGATCGAGCATGCCCCAGCGGTCACGCGCTCGCCGTGAGGTGCTCGGGGCGGCTTCCGGCATCAGAAAGGCCACCACGGCACGTCGATGCGCCGTCGATGGTCGGCCAACCGGCGCGCTGATTCCGCTATCGTCACTGCGGAATAGCTCTATCGCACCGATCGCACTCGATTTCCCCAAACTAGCCATGCTCCCCCTCCAGCGTCGCCGAGATGTCCACGACGCCCAGCATGGCGTTGTTGGCAGCGAGGTTGTCGTGAGGCCCAACTTTGCACCGGCCCCGTCGAGGCGATGCTAGCCAAGGATCGCCGAACCATTCCCACTGTCCCAGTAGTTCGGCGTGTACAGCACCAGATGCGCGTCCAACTTGCGGTGCTGGAGAACGCCTGCCCGGTGAGTGTCAGGGCAACCTCGGCAGAGCCGGGCACCTCGGGCATGCGGGTGAGGCCTCGGTGGGGGCAACCGTGGGGCCGCCGCCTCTGACGCGGCGCCACCGGGCTCGGGCGCTCGGCTGGCAGCCCGTCAGGACGGCCCCGGCCACCGCAACGGCAGTCGCCGCGGCCAGCAGCCGGCCGAGGTGCGAACCTGCGACATGGTCATGGTCCAGACCACCAGTTCCGGGAGGACGGACAAGCGACGCGAGCAAAGGGTGCCGGAATCACCGGCCTTTCTCAGCCGGCTCCGATACTGTCATCACCGCCCGGGTTCATCCCGGTTCCCGTGTGCCGTCGCCGCCGCGGAGGCCGCGGTCTCGAAGTGACGGCGACAGAGAGGGAGCGCACGCCCATCTCAGTATCCGCTGATTCCCCACCCGTCGGGGGCCGGCAGATACCGGCCGCACGCTTGCGCCGGTGGCGGGCGGTACCTCGCCGACGAACAGGCGCAGGCTGCCGATTGCCGCGATCTCGCCGGCCGACGGGTGGGCGAGGAGCGGGAGGTCCTGCTGGCATCGCGGAGGCGGAGGGGCGTCACGAGGCGCACTGGCGTGCCCTGCTCGGTCACAGGCCGGTCGCCCGGCGCGGGTCGACTCTCGCACCAGGTTGCTGCGGCTGGTTGGCCCGTCGATTCCATTCGGTCTTCATTCTGGCACTTGCCCAACGGGCGGAGTCGCGCTCCCCCTACGAGGATGACGAGGACGCGACTGTGCAGATGGCGGCCGATGAGCGGTTCGAGGAAGTGGTACGTGCGCTCGCGGCCCGCGGACGGGCGCGCCTCGCCGGCAGTTTTCGTGCTGCCGTCTTCGGCACTGAGACGGAGTGGTCCGGGTTCGGGGCACCAGCCTCCAGGAGTTCCCGCTGGGATCGGACCGAGACATATTCTCCTGCACCCATAGACAGGGCGCCCGCGAGCAAGCCCGCGATCCCGGTGAAGATGACGGTCGGCACGCCCACCCCCGTGGCGCCGATGCCCAGCACCAGAGCGAGGTTCGAGACAAGTCCGTCGTTGATGCCGAAGACGGCAGCACGAAAACTGCCGGCGAGGCGCGCCCGCCCGCGGGCCGCGAGCGCACGTACCACTTCCTCATGGATCCGCTCATCGGCCGCCATCTGCACGGTCGCATCCTCGTCATCCTCGTAGGGGGAGCGCGACTCCGCCCGCTGGGCGAGTGCCAGAATGAAGACCGAACCGAATCGACGGGCCAACCAGCCCAGCAACCTCGTGCGAGAGTCGACCCGCGCCGGGCGACCGGCCTGGTCACCGAGCAGGGCACGCCAATGCGCCTCGTGACGCCCCTCCGCCTCCGCGAGCGCCAGCAGGATCTCCCGCTCCTCGCCCACCCGCCGGCCGGCGAGATCGCGGTAAACGGCAGCCTCCGCCTGTTCGTCGGCGAGGTACCGCCGCCACCGGCGCAAGCGTGCGGCCGGTATCTGCCGGCCCCCGACGGGTGGGGGAATCAGCGGATCCTGAGATGGCATGCGCTCCCTCTCTGTCGCCGTCACTTCGAGCGTACCGCGGCGTCCCGGCGGCGACGGCACACGGGAACCGGGATGAACCCGGGCGGTGATGACGAGTATCGGAGCCGGCTGGGGGATGGAAGAGCCGGTGATTCCGCACCCCTTTGCTGCGCGTCGCTTGTCCGTCCTCCCCGGAACTGGTAGTTGTGGACCATGACCATGCCAATTCGCGGTTCGCACCTCGGCCGGCTGTTGGCCGCGGCGACTGCCGTTGCGGTGGCCGGGGCGGTCCTGACGGGCTGCCAGCCGACGCCCGAGCCTGTCCCCGGTGGCACCGCGTCGGAGACTGCGGGCGGCGGCCCCACGGTTGCCCCCACCGAGGCCTCACCCGGCATGCCCGAGGTGCCCGGCTCTGCCGAGGTTGCCCTGACGCTCACCGGGCAGGCGTTCTCCAGCACCGGGGAGAAGTTGGACGCGCATCTGGTGCTGTACACGCCCGACTACTGGGACAGTGGGAATGGTTCGGCGATCCTGGCCTACATCGCCTCGACGGGGCCGGTGCCGAGCTGGGCCTCCGCGGACAACCTCGCTGCCAACAACGCCATGCTGGGCGTCGTGGACATCTCGGCGACGCTGGAGGGGGAGGCATGGCCATTTCCGGGGGAGATCGGAATTGCGATCGGTCCCGGGGATGCCGAGCTCTTCCGCAGTGACGATAGCGGAATCAGCGCGCCCGACGAGGGTTGGCCGACCATCGACGGCGCATCGAGCACGCGTGCCGTGGTGGCCTTTCTGATGCCGGAAGCCGGCCCCGAGCACCTCACGGCGAGCGCGTGGGCGCAGTTCTTCGAATACTGGGGCATGCTCGATCTGTCCGGCTCGGATGAGTGGGACTTCAACCCCGACGAGTGCCGCTACGAACCCTCGGCCGCGACTGCCGGGATCCCCGCGGTCCAGTCCTGGTACTTCTTCAATGACGGTGCGAGCTGCTACGCCGGTATCGGCGACTGAAGCTGCCGTTCGGCCATCTCGACCACATTCTGCAACAACAGCGCGCGCGTCATCGGACCCACGCCGCCTGGGTTCGGTGAGAGCCAGGCGGCAACCTCGGCGACGTCAGCGGCAACATCACCGGCGATCCTGCGCATCCCGGTCACGGGGTCGGTCACCCGGCTCACGCCGACGTCCAGCACGATCGCACCCGGCTTCACGGAGGCCGCGCTGACGATCCCCGGCACGCCGGCTGCCGCCACGATCACATCGGCCCGGGCAAGGTGTTCCTGCAGGTCAACCGTCCCGGTGTGGGTAAGGGTCACGGTGGCGTTGTACTCCCGCCGGGTCAGCAGGGCGCCGATCGCACGGCCGACCGTGATGCCTCGACCGAGCACGACGACATCCTTTCCCGCCCAACTGATGCCATGCCGTTCGACCAGTTCGACGATCCCGCGCGGGGTGCAGGGCAACGGAGTCGTGATGGGTTTGCTGACGTTCAGCATCAGCCGTCCGAGGTTGGTCGGGTGCAGGCCGTCAGCATCCTTCACCGGGTCGATCATTTCCAGAACCCGATCAGTATCCAGATGGTCCGGCAACGGCAGCTGCACGATGTAGCCAGTGCAGCTCGGATCAGCGTTGAGATCCGCAAGCACCCGATCGAGCTCCGCCTGCGTGATGTTCTCGGGCAGGTCGCGCCGAATGGAGGCGATCCCCACCTCGGCGCAGTCCCGGTGCTTGCCGGAGACGTACCACTCGGAGCCGGGGTCATGGCCGACCAGGACCGTCGCCAGTCCCGGCTCGATGCCCCGCTGTCGCAAGCTGGAGACCCGCTCGGCCAGCTCCACCCGAATGGCCGCCGCCGTCGCGGTCCCATCCAGAACCCGTGCACTCATGATCTAATTTCCTTCCCCCCCCCACCTGAGTTGCGGACTTTCGTTCCGAGAGGAGCCGTTTGGAGCCCTGGAATCCCCCAAAGTCCGCAACTCAGGTGGGGGCGGGGGTTAGAGGGTGGGGTAGAGGGGGAAGGCATCGGTGAGGGCGGTGACGCGATTGCGGAGGGCGGCCAGGTCGGCGTCCGGCATCAGCGCGCGGGCGATGACGTCGGCGACCTCGGCGAATTCGGCGTCACCGAAGCCGCGGGTCGCCAGTGCGGGGGTGCCGATGCGCAGACCCGAGGTGACCATGGGCGGCCGCGGGTCGAAGGGCACAGCATTGCGGTTGACGGTTATGCCGACCTCGTGCAGCGCGTCCTCGGCCTGCTTGCCGTCGAGCGGGGAGTTGCGCAGGTCGGCGAGCACCAGGTGCACGTCGGTTCCGCCGGTCAGCACGTCGATACCGGCGGCCCGGGTGTCGTCGGCGGTCAGCCGGGCGGCGAGCGCCTGGGCTCCGCGGATGGTGCGCTGCTGGCGGTCCTTGAACTCCTCGGTCGCGGCGAGCTTGAACGCGGTCGCCTTGGCGGCGATCACGTGCATCAGCGGCCCGCCCTGCTGGCCGGGGAAGACGTTGGAGTTGATGCTCTTGGCCAGATCGGCGTCGTTGGTCAGGATGAAGCCCGAGCGCGGTCCGCCGATGGTCTTGTGCACGGTCGAGGAGGTGACGTGCGCGTGCGGCACCGGAGAGGGGTGCACACCCGCGGCGACCAAGCCCGCGAAATGGGCCATGTCGACCCAGAGCAGGGCGCCGACCTCATCGGCGATCGCGCGGAATGCGGCGAAGTCGAGTTGCCGGGGGTACGCCGACCAGCCGGCGATGATGACACGCGGCTTGTGCTCGAGCGCTCTGGCGCGCACCACGTCCATGTCGACCAGGAAGGTATCGGGGTCCACGCCGTAGGAGACCGCGTGGTAGAGCTTGCCCGAGAAGTTGAGTCTCATGCCGTGAGTCAGATGCCCGCCGTGAGCCAGTTCGAGGCCGAGGATGGTGTCGCCGGGGGCAGCGATCGCGGACAGTACCGCGGCGTTCGCCTGCGCACCCGAATGCGGCTGCACGTTGGCGAACTGCGCACCGAAGAGGGACTTGGCCCGTTCGATCGCCAGCGTCTCAGCGACATCGACGAACTCGCAGCCGCCGTAGTAACGGCGCCCGGGATAGCCTTCCGCGTATTTGTTGGTCAATACGGAGCCCTGCGACTCGAGGATCGAGACCGGCACGAAGTTCTCGCTGGCGATCATCTCGAGGTAGCTGCGCTGGCGGCCCAGCTCCAGTCGCAGGACCTCGGCGATCTCGGGGTCGACCTCGGCGAGCGGGGCGTTGAAGTAGGACTCTTGGGACACGGATGGCTCCTCGCTGGATGGGCTCTATACGAATGTAGTCGCCACCACCGCGCAGTGGTGACCGTATAGGTTCGGCCCAGGCGAACGGCCTCTCCAGTCAGTCGCTTCCCGATGGTACCCATCTGAACGCCAGTCGCGACACGGGGAGTCTAGCAGGGCGACGCCGCCGCCGCGGCCGTCCCGATCAGCGCTTGGCGGCGCGCACTATCCGCGCGATCACACGGCCGGTGACCAACACGAAGGGGATGCCGACGCTGAGCGCCGCGATCAGGTTGGGCTGGAAGCGCAGACCCCCATCGGTATTGACGTAGGCGCCGATCGGGATCGCGCAGCCGCCGCCGCCCGCACCCTCGCCCCGGCCATGCCCGGTCAGGTGACCAGCATGGTCGCTGGGCTCGTAGGCGCCGTCGCTGTCACCCTCGCCGCTGCCGCCGCCGAAACCGTAGCCGACGAGAGCGACGGGCACCATGGTCCTGCCTTCGATGCTCACCGGATCCCCGTAGGCAGTCGCCACACCGAAGGGCTTGGCCAATTCACTGATCTTCTCCACAAGGCTCATGGGGCAACGCTACTCTGCGAAGTCGAGGCGGACCAGTGGCGGCACCGCCCATGGCCGGCAGATCGTGACCTCACCCGGGATCCGCGCCACCGCAGCCGCAGCCCGGGCTACCGGGCGCGTCGTCCGCTGACGCCCACGCTGACCGCGATCAGCATCAGCGAGATCACCCAGATCAGCTCGGTGACCGGCGGCAGCGCCGCAAGCCCGACCGCGTCCAGCACGAGGGCACCCAGCAGCGCACCGAGCCCGATGCCCAGATTGAAGCCACTGGTGTACCAGGCCGAGGCGATGTCGCGGATTCGCGCGCTGGCCGTGTGCAGCAGCTGAGACTGCAGCAGCACCGGCAGCATCCCCATCGCGATGCCCCAGGTGACGAGGGCGACCACGACGAGCACGAACTCCCCCGGCCACAGTGCGATGGCGCCGACCCCCAGCATCATCGCGACGACACCCGCCGCGACGCCCCGGCGCGGAAACCGATCGCCGACACGGCTGGCCAGCAGCAGGCCGCCGATGCCGGCAACGCCGTATACCAGCAGCAGCACACTCAGCAGCGCGGGGTCTATCCCGACGGTATTGATCAGGATCGGAGCGATGTAGGTGTACGTCGTGTACTGGGCGATCATGATGACCGCGGTGACACTGCAGATCAACAGCACGGGCACGATCGTGCGGTCGGCTCGCAGCGGCAGTGGGATCTCACCGGTGGTCAGCGGGATCAGATGCTGGACGGCCGGCACGAAGACCAGCACCAGCAGGGCGAGGACCACCACGGCACCGCCGACGATCGCGAAAGCGAGCCGCCAGCCGACCAGGTGGCCGAGGGCGGTGCCCAGCGGTATGCCCAGTACGAAGGCGGCGCTCCCGCCGCCCAAGACGATCGACACGGCACGGTTGATCTGCTCCTTCGGCACCAGATGGGCGGTGTAGGCGGCGACCACCGACCAGAACAGCGCATGCGCGACCGCCCCGATGACGCGGCCGACGACGACCAGCCCATAGCCGGGGGCCAGGGCGGTCACCCACAGTCCGATCGCGAAGACCGCCATCACGATCAGCAGGAGTCTCTTGCGGCTGACCCGGCTGCTGAGCGCGGCCAGCGGTGGACCGCTGATCACGACGACCGCGGCGAAGATGCTGACCAGCATGCCGATCCGGCTCTCACTGACACCCAGACCCGCGGCCATCTCTGGCATCAGACCAGCGGGTAGGAACTCCGCGGTGATGCTGACGAAGACGGCTCCGGCAAGCGCGATCAGGGCGGCATAGGGCAGGCGCGCTGCGCGCTGGGGGGTGTCACGCATGGACGGTGTGATCTCGTTGGCTGCTGTGGTGCGTGACGCCGCACGACGGGCCGGGGCGGGCTGGCTCCAGCACAACCAGTCTAGTGATGGCTGCCGGTCGGGACGCCGACGCACCGCCTGCTGTCCAAAGGCCATAATCTTGACGGATGAGCGACGAGCAGGGCACCGCCGAGGCAGCCGAAGACACGCACTGGGTCGTGACCTTCCGCTGCGCCGACCAGCCCGGAATCGTGCACGCCATCAGCGGTGCCATCGTGCAGGCCGGCGGCAACATCACCGAGTCGCAGCAGTTCTCCAGTGCCGACACCGGCACGTTCTTCATCCGAATGCAGGTACAGGCTCCCGCCAGCTACGAAGAGCTCGCGGCGATGCTGGAACCCATCGTCCAGCGGTACACCGCGACCTGGCGACTCGACGTCGTGGGTCGCGCCGTCAAGACCCTGATCCTGGCGTCAACGGCCGGGCATTGCCTCAACGATCTGCTATACCGCCAGCGAGCCGGCCAGCTGAGCATCGAGATCCCGGTCGTGCTGGGCAATCACGCTGAACTGGGTGAACTGGCGTCGTTCTACGGGGTGCCGTTCGAGCACCTGCCGACCACAGACGCCGACTCGAAGGCTGCCTTCGAAGCGCGAGTACTGGAACTGGTCGAAGCGCACGACATCGAACTGGTGGTGCTGGCCAGGTACATGCAGATTCTCTCGCCCGAACTCTGCGAGGCGCTTTCCGATCGGATGATCAACATCCACCACTCGTTCCTGCCGGGCTTCAAAGGTGCGAATCCGTATCGTCAGGCACACGCGCGCGGCGTCAAGCTGATCGGTGCGACCGCGCATTTCGTGACCGGCGACCTCGATGAGGGCCCGATCATCGAGCAGAACGTCGTGCGGGTGGATCACTCCCGCACACCCGCCGAGCTGGTCGCGATCGGCCAGGACGAGGAGAGCCGCACACTGACGCAGGCGGTGCGCTGGTTCGCCGAACACCGCATCCTGCTGGACGGACAGCGGACCATCATCTTCCGCTGAGAAATCCATCGCTGCCCCGGCGGTCCCTGCTGTGAAAGGATTGGGGCTATGAGCACTGAACACCGCGGCCCCGTCGAGGAACTGACGACGGACGAGAGCATGATCCTGATGGCAAGCGAGCAGCTGGGCCGTCTGGCCCTGAGCGTCGGCGGTTCGCCCGAGATCTTCCCCATCAACTACATCGTGAACGACGGCAAGATCCTGTTCCGTACCGCTGAAGGCACCAAGCTGCTCGCTCTGACGATCAACGCCCGGGTGGCCATCGAAGCGGACAGTTTCAGCCGGGCCGAGGCATGGAGCGTCGTCGTGAAGGGGACGGCCAGGGCGCTCGAGAACGAGCAGGAGATCTTCGAGGCGAACAAGCTCACGCTGACTCCCTGGGTGCCGACTCTCAAGCAGGTCTTCGTCGAGATCACCCCGACGGAGGTCACCGGTCGCCGCTTCGACATCGGCCCGGAGCCCGAGCGCTACTGATCGCGGTCGCGGACTGGCTGGCGGCCGTCTGTTCGACTAGGCGAAGGATGCCCTGGTATTGGCTGGTCTCGGCGGTGGCGCTCGCCCTCATCTCGATGACAGCGTCGCCGTGAGAGCCTCACCAAGACCACGTCCCGGCTTCTTGAATCACGCCGGCTCTAGGCGAGGCGAGCCGCTAGATTGTCGGACAGCGTCGTCAGGAAGGCTTCGGTGGTCTGGTATGGCTGCTCGGGCCCGACCAGCAGCGCGAGGTCCTTGGTCATGCTGCCGCTCTCCACTGTCGTGATCACGACATCTTCGAGGGTCTCGGCGAAGGCGATCAGTGCCTGGTTGCCGTCCAGCTCACCGCGGTGAATCAGACCGCGGGTCCATGCGTAGATGGAGGCGATGGGGTTCGTCGACGTTGGCTTGCCCTGTTGGTGCTGGCGATAGTGGCGGGTCACGGTGCCGTGCGCGGCCTCGGCCTCCACGACCTTGCCGTCGGGGCTGTAGAGCACGCTGGTCATCAGCCCCAGGGAGCCGAATCCCTGCGCGATGGTGTCGGACTGGACATCACCGTCGTAGTTCTTGCACGCCCAGACGTAGCCGCCCTCCCATTTCAGGGACGAGGCGACCATGTCGTCGATCAAGCGGTGCTCGTAGGTCAGCCCCGCCTTGTCGAAGGCCTCCTTGAACTCGGCATCGAAGGTCTCCTGGAAGATGTCCTTGAACCGGCCGTCGTACGCCTTGAGGATCGTGTTCTTGGTCGACAGATACACGGGGTAGTTGCGGCTCAGGCCGTAATTGAGGCTGGCGCGGGCGAAGTCCCGGATCGATGCGTCGAGGTTGTACTGCACCTGGGCCACACCGGAGCCGGGCGAGTGGTAGACCTCGAACTTCAGCGGCTCGCTGCCGTCATCCGGCGTGAACTGCACGGTCAGCCTGCCCTCGCCTTCGAACCGGAAGTCGGTGGCACGGTACTGGTCGCCGAAGGCGTGACGCCCGACGATGATCGGCTTGTTCCAGCCCGGAACCAGTCGCGGGATGTTCGAGATGATGATGGGCTCCCGGAAGATGACCCCGCCGAGGATGTTGCGGATAGTGCCGTTGGGGCTCGCCCACATCTTCTTCAGGCCGAACTCCTCGACGCGGGCCTCGTCCGGCGTGATGGTCGCGCATTTCACGCCGACGCCGTGCTTCTGGATCGCGTGCGCGGCATCGACGGTGATCTGGTCGTCCGTCTCGTCGCGCTTCTGGATCGAGAGGTCGTAGTACTCGAGGTTCAGGTCAAGGTAGGGAAGGATCAGTGAATCCTTGATCAATTGCCAGATGATTCGAGTCATCTCGTCGCCGTCGAGTTCGACGACCGTTCCCTCTACCTTGATTCTCTGCACGGCGCTCTCCTGTTGCACTTGCCAAAACTGCGACCACCTACGGTCCAGGCCAGTCTACCGCGTGCGCAAGATATCTCGACGTCAAGACACTTTGCGAAAGGGCGCCCACCGATGCCAGGGATAATCGCACCCCGCATCCTTCCCGCGGGGAGTAGGCTGAAGCATGGGCGAACTGAGACTCGTTGAACTGGATGCCAGCAATATCGTTGCGGCGAACTCATTGACATTGAAGCCGGGGCAGGACGCTTTCGCCATTCCGGAATCCCTGACGATTGCGCAGACGTACGTCAACCCCGGTGCCTCGTGGCACCGTGTCGTTGTGGACGACGACGACGTGGTCGTTGGATTCATCATGGGCAACTTCGATTCCGCGCATCCGCAGGAGGAGTATCGCAGCGCCCTGTTGCGGATCAACATCGAAGGTGAGCGCCAGGGCCAGGGTGTCGGCCGCTTCGCCGTCGAGGCTCTGCTGGCCGAGGCCAGGCGACGCGGACTGACTCGAGTGACCTCGGTATGGGACCGCGATGATCAGGGCCCCGAACAGTTCTTCCTGCGTCTGGGCTTCGTCGTGATCGGGGAAACCCAGTTCGGCGAGGCAATCGGCGAGCTGCGCATCTGAACCTCGGGTCAGACACGCCGCCTCGCACCCATCACCGGCGGTGCGAGTCGGGGTCAGCGAACCCGAACGGAAAGACAGGTGACGCAGCCCTCGAGCTTCTCGAATTCGCTGATGTCCACGGGGATCACCACGAAACCCAGTTCCTCCAGCATCGCGATCGTCTGCACGGCGGACGAAGACATCAGCACCGTGCTCTCGTCGAGCACGACGACGGCGGTGCCGTGAGCCTCCGGCACTGCGCGGAAGCGTTCGAACAGGCTCGGGTCATCGACCAGCGGCGGGTAGCCGATCAGCGTTCCGTCCGGCAGGGCCGTGACGGCGCTCTTCAGATGCAGGGCGCGGGTGACCGGGACGGGGATGACCGTGTAGCCGAGCGGACTGACGATCTCCCTGAACTGCCGGATGCCCTCGGCGTTGGTGCGGCCGCTTCGACCGACGTAGATGGTGGTGCCGACCTTCAGCACGTCCCCGCCGTCGAGTGTGCCCTCCCCCGAGATCCAGCGCGGCTCGAGCCCAAGCCTGTTGACGGTGCCCTCGAGTCCGGCGGTCTCCGCTCTGCGATGCTCGGCACCGGGCCTGGTGATGATGGCCAGATCGTCCACGATCACCAGCGCATCCTCGATGAAGACAGAATCGGCCGATTCGGGCTTGGCATCGGCTTCGATGACCTGCCAGCCGGCGTTCTCGAAGGCGGAGACGTAGTCGGCCCACTGCTCCCCGGCCAACTCGGGATCGACGGGGAGTCGCTCGATGTGGGTGACGGCACCATCGGCGAGATTGGCTGCCGGCGCTCGGACGATGAGGACATCGGTTCGGTAACGAGCGCGCGAACCGAGAGCCTGCACGCCACGGAATGTGGCGATGCCGGCAGTCCCGGTGGCGACGGCGAAGCCGAGCACCAGAATCAGATTGAGGTTTCCCAATGAGGCGATGACGCCGCCCAGCAAGTCGGCCGACATGCTCGCTCCGCCGCTCAGGGCGGTCTGGATCGTGCCGAGGACGGCTCCCAGAGCACCCGCCAACAGGCCGCCGAGCATCGCGGTGTACCAGCGGTGGTAGATGCCGAAGAGTCCGAGGATGCTCAGCAGGAGGAAACCGAGCGCCGTGCTGAAGAAGAAGTAGTCGCTGGCGAGGCCCAGGTAGTCCTGCTTCAGGGATTGTGAGACGTAATAGCTGAGCACATTGGCGTAGTGGGCGATCAGCGCACTCACGAAGCCGGCTGCCAGAGCGGCTGCCACCAGCCGACCGCGCGCGGCACTCGTGGCCCGGCTGAAGAGAGATGTTGGGATGGGGCGCTGCTGTGCGGTCATTCGACGAGCCTAACCGACTTGCCGCGGGACGACCTCGGCCGGCCCTGGGTTCGGTGCGCTCCGCCGCGGATCCCCGGGTGGCTAGTGGTAGAAATGCCTCTCACCCGTGTGGTACATCGTGATGCCGGCGACCATGGCCACCGCGATCACCTCCTCGTCCCGCACCGACCCCCCCGGCGCCACGACCGCCTTGACTCCCGCCTCCAGCAGGATTTCGAGGCCATCCGCGAAGGGGAAGAATGCGTCCGAGGCGGCGACCGAGCCGAAGGCGCGCCCCTTCGCCCGGTTCACCGCGAGTCGAGAGGCGTCGACTCGGTTGACCTGACCCATCCCCACGCCCACCGCGGCGCCCGCCGAGGCGAGCAGGATGCCGTTGGACTTGACCGAGCGCACCGCGCGCCACGCGAACTCCAGGTCGGCGAGGGTGGCATCGTTCGCCGGCGAGCCCGAGACCCGTTGCCAGGGGACCGAGCTGAACTTCTCGAAGGTGTCGGCGGTCTGCACCAGCACGCCGCCCGAGATCTGGCGGAACTCGGTCGATGATCGTCGATAGCCGTCAGGCAGCTGCAGAAGCCGCAGGTTCTTCTTGGCGCGCAGTACCTCGAGCGCCTCGGGGGCGAATGAGGGGGCGATGATGACCTCGGTGAAGACCTCGCGCACCGACTGGGCGAAAGCCAGCGTGACCTCGCGGTTGCTGGCGATCACGCCTCCGAATGCACTCACCGGATCAGTCGCATGCGCCTTGAGGTATGCATCAGCGATCGCGTCGTCCGCGGTGGGCGAGCCGACCGCGATGCCGCAAGGATTGGTGTGCTTGATGATCGCCACCGCGGGTTCGAAGAAATCGAATGCCGCCCGAACGGCCGCGTCCGCGTCGACGAAGTTGTTGTAGCTCATCTCCTTGCCGTGCAGCTGCACCGCCTGCGCAACCCCCTTGGCGAAGCGCTCGAGGTACAACGTCGCCTGCTGGTGCGGGTTCTCCCCGTATCGGAGCACGGCGCCCAGATCGGCTTCGATGGTGAAATGCGGCCCCCCTTCGCCATCGGGCACATCAGTGGGACTGTGCGAGAGGTCGGCGACGGTGAGGATGATCTCCGGTTCCATCGGAGCATCCGCGCCCTGACCTGCCCCGGTCACCACCGGTTCGCCCGCGAACCAGGCGGCCACCATCCTGTCGTAGTCAGCCGTGTGGGCGAATGCCTCCGCCGCCAGGGTCCGACGCAGCTGAAGCGTCGTTCCACCCCCGGCCACCGCAGCAATCAGGCTCTGGTACCGGGCCGGATCAACGACGACCGCGACGTTCGCGTGGTTCTTGGCTGCCGCACGGACCATCGCCGGACCGCCGATGTCGATCTGCTCGACCACTGCGTCCGCCTGGGCGCCGCTGGCGACGGTCTGCGCGAAGGGGTAGAGGTTCACGACGACCAGATCGAAGGGGGCGATTTCGAGCCGGGTCAATTCCTCGCGGTGGCGCGCCAGTCTCAGGTCGGCCAGAATCCCCGCATGGATGGCAGGATGCAGAGTCTTCACCCGGCCGTCGAGCGACTCGGGAAAACCGGTCACGCTGCTCACCTCGGTGACGGGGAGGCCGGCTTCCGAAATCCTCGCTGCCGTCGACCCCGTCGAGACGAGCTCGACGCCGGCGGCGACCAGAGCACCGGCCAGATCGAGCAGGCCCGTCTTGTCACTCACGGAGAGCAGTGCCCGCCGCACCGGGATTTCGTCTCGATGCGTGTAGAGAGAGGGGTCATGGCTGTGGCCGCTCATGTGCGTACTAGCTCCTTGAGGTTCACCGTGCTGGTGGCGATGTCGAGAACGGCCTGGATGAGCAGTTCCCGTTCAACAATCTTGATCCGGTCATGAAGGGTGGCCTCGGTGTCCCCCGGCAGCACCGGAATTCTTCGCTGGGAAATGATTGGTCCGCTGTCGACCCCATTGTCCACCACCATGACACTGGCACCAGTCTGGCTCACCCCCGCCTGCAAAGCGTCGCGAACGCCGTGCGCGCCCGGAAATTCGGGCAGGAAGGCCGGATGGGTGTTGATCATACGGGGTGAGAGCGCCTCGACGACTGCGGGCGGAAGAAGGCGCATGAAACCGCTCAGTACGATCAGATCGGGTGCCCACGAGCGAATCTGAGCGAGCAGTTCCGTCCCCCAGGACTCGCGATCATCGAAGTGATGGAAGTTCACGGTGAACGAGGGCACGCCGAACTCCTCCGCGTACTGCAGGCCCTCGGCATCCCGATCAGAACCCACCGCGACGACATGGGCGGGGAAGTCGGCCGATTCGGTGGCCTGCAGCAGGGCACGAAGGTTCGACCCCCCTCCGGAGATCAGAACCACGAGCCTCAACACCATCAAAGTTTAGCGCCAGGCCCGCGTGGGCCAGGCAGCAGCCCGAGGCCGGCGGGGATACCGACCTCCAGCAGGATCAGGCCCGCGACGAGCCACGGATTGGGTCCGACCTCAGCGAGGCGACCGGGGCCGGCAGCCCCCCCGGAGGCAGCGGCCAGTATCCCCATGGTTACCGCAGCTGTCGCGCCGACGAGAGCGGGCATGGCCACCGAAAGCGGCACCCGCGAATCCCAGACCGCGGCCAGCCGATCTCTGGTGGATCGCAGTGAGATGCCCACGAGGAACCCGGCGAGTACCGGTACCAGCAACCCGAGAAACGCGAAGGCGTTGCCGCCCTCCGGGATCGCACCGAAAATCGGCACAGCCGGGATGGGTCCGAGTTGCGTGCCTACCGGACTGACGGAGCTGCCCGTTCCGATCATGAAACCGGGCCCTGTCAGCCATGCCGAAACCCAGATGACGATGTTGGGCAGCAGCAGCAGTTGCAGGATCGTCAGCAGCACACCGCCGAGGATCCCTGCCTGCAGCGATTCATAGAGCCGGATGACCTCGCTGTACCCGATCGCGACGAGGATCGCGGCGAGCACCGCGGAAACGGCGGTGATCAGCGCGACGGCCATCAGCCCTCCGGACAGACCGGCGCGGACGACGGGGGGCCAGACCACAGCGATGGCGGCGCGTACCCGCGCGGGCAGCGCCGGGACACCCAGCGAACGAACCGCTCCGATCGCGAGACCGATCGCAAAGACGAGCGGGGGCACGATGATGCTCTGGATTCGAGCGGGCGCAGCAATCGGATTGAGGGCGGTGATCGTGAGCAGCGTCGTGATCAGCAGGTAGGTGACGGCCGAGGTGGCCAGCCCGAGCAGCGGCCAGAGCCCGTCGGCGATGCGCGTTCCGGCGCGCACCCCGAGCAGGATCGTCAGCAGCGTCAGACCGAGCGCCGCAATCGTGATGCTGAAGGGGTCGCCGAGCCCGGGAACGGCGAGTTGGGCGACGAGATCCGCGGGCAGCGTGACCGTCAGATCGACACCATGACCGAGCAGCCAGACATCGACGGCCGCACGCCAGACAACCGCCCAGTCGAAGCCCAGCCCGTACTGGAACCCCCACAGCAGAGTGAGCGGGATGACCATGATGCCGATGCCGATGGCAGCGACGAGGACCGCTTCCAGTGCGGCGAACAGGAGGGACAAGAGCCGATTCATTCGAGTCCGAGCCTATGCTGAGCCACCCCGCGTTCCCGTCCTCGCGCCGGGTGTTTCCCTCCCCCCCCCACCTGAGTTGCGGACTTTCGTCCCAAACCCGGCCCGGAGGGCCGGGTTTGGGACGAAAGTCCGCAACTCAGGTGGGGGTTAGGGGGGGTGGTTAGAGGGAGGCGAGGATTTCGCGCATCAGTCGCGCGGTCTCGGAAGGGGTCTTGCCGACCTTGACCCCGGCGGCCTCGAGGGCCTCCTTCTTCGCCTGGGCGGTGCCGGCAGAGCCGGACACGATCGCGCCGGCGTGGCCCATGGTCTTGCCCTCGGGGGCGGTGAACCCCGCCACGTAACCGACGACCGGCTTGGTGACGTTGGCCTTGATGAACTCCGCGGCGCGCTCCTCGGCGTCGCCGCCGATCTCGCCGATCATGACGATCGCCTTCGTCTCGGGGTCGGCCTCGAATGCCGCAAGCGCGTCGATGTGGGTCGTGCCGATGATCGGGTCGCCGCCGATGCCGATCGCGGTCGAGAAGCCGAGGTCCCTCAGCTCGTACATCATCTGGTAGGTCAGGGTTCCGGACTTGGAGACCAGGCCGATCGGACCCTTGCCGGTGATGTTCGCGGGGGTGATGCCGACCAGCGACTCACCCGGGGTGATGATGCCCGGGCAGTTCGGACCGATGATGCGGGTCTTGTTGCCCTTCTGCTGGGCGTAGGCCCAGAACTCGGCCGAGTCGCCGACGGGAACGCCCTCGGTGATGATGACGAGCAGCCCGATCCCGGCGTCAATGGCTTCGATGACGGCGTCCTTGGTGAATGCCGGCGGCACGAAAACGATGGACACGTCCGCGCCCGTGGTCGCAATCGCCTCGGCGACAGTCGCGAAGACGGGCAGCTCGACGTCGCCGTGGACGACGGTGGTGCCGGCTTTGCGGGCGTTGACGCCGCCGACGACCTGCGTGCCGGCCTTCAGCATCAGAGCGGTGTGCTTGGTGCCCTCACCGCCCGTGATGCCCTGCACGATGACCTTGGAATCCTTGTTCAGGAAGATGGACATTTCGCGAATCCTTTGTGAGTTGTCGATTTCGATGAGCGCTGGCGCGCCTGCTCGATCAGCGGGATGCCAGCTCGGCGGCCTTGTCGGCGCCCTCGTCCATCGACGAGGCCAGGGTGATCAGGGGGTGCTTCGCCGCGGTCAGAATCGCACGACCCTCGTCGACCTTGTTGCCGTCGAGACGGACAACCAGCGGCTTGTCGGCTTCGGCTCCGAGCATCTCGAGCGCTCTGATGATGCCGTTGGCGACCGCGTCACATGCGGTGATCCCGCCGAAGACGTTGACGAAGACACTCTTGACCTGCGCGTCGTTCAGGATCACATCAAGGCCGGCGGCCATCACCTCGGCGCTTGCTCCGCCGCCGATGTCCAGGAAGTTGGCGGGCTTGACGCCGCCGTAGTTCTCACCTGCATAGGCGACCACGTCAAGCGTTGACATGACCAGTCCCGCGCCGTTGCCGATGACGCCGACTTCCCCGTCGAGCTTGACGTAGTTGAGGTCATGCAGCTTGGCCTTGGCTTCGAGCGGGTCCGCCGCGTCTGTGTCCTCGAACGCCTCGTGGTCGGGGTGGCGGAAGGCCGCATTGTCGTCCAACGAGACTTTGCCGTCGATGGCGAAGATGCCGCCGTCCTCGGTGAGGACCAGTGGGTTGACCTCGACCAGCGTGGCGTCCTCGCCTTTGTAGACGTTGTAGAGGCTGACGAAGATCGGGGCGACCTTGTCGATGAGGTCCTCAGGGAATGCGGCGGCGCGGGCGATTGCCGTCGCCTTCGCCAGGTCGATACCGGCCAGCGGGTCGACCTCGACCCGGGCGAGCGCCTCGGGCCGGTTCACCGCGAGTTCCTCTATCTCCATGCCGCCCTCGTAGCTGGCCAGCGACAAGTAGCTGCGGTTGGCGCGATCCAGCAGCACCGAGAAGTAGAACTCCCGCGCGATCCGGGCGCCCTGGGCGACCATCACCCGTTTGACGACGTGGCCCTTGATGTCGAGACCGAGAATCGCCTTCGCTGCTTGCTCAGCTTCCTCCGGCGTCTTGGCGAGCTTGACGCCGCCGGCCTTTCCGCGCCCGCCCGCCTTGACCTGCGCCTTGACGACCACGACCCCGCCGATCCTCTCGGCAGCAGCACGGGCCTGGGCGGGGGTGTCAGCGATGATGCCGGCAAGCACGGGGACACCGTACTTCTCGAACAGGTCACGGGCCTGGTACTCAAAAAGATCTGACACGATCCTCTTCCTGTTTTCTGCAGCGAGGAGTCAACGCTGCTGGTGAGGGGGATTGCCCGCGGTCACGGCGCCAGGACAACATGGCGCAGAGACGGCGGCAACTGATAAATCCTACCCCCTCCCGCGGAGCCGGCCTCCGCACTGGCCAAGGCCCGACCGCCGCCGTAGGTTGAGACCATGACCGGACTGCGCGACATCGGAGACCAGGGCGTGACGATCGCGGCCGGCGGGTACGCGATCCTCATGCAGCTGGCGAATCCGGCGGTCGCCGCCGGGGTTGCGCGACACAGCGACTTCGTCAATCGCCCGACGGACCGGCTGTGGTCGACGCTGACCTTCATCTACGTCACCCTCTACGGCACCGCCGAGCAGCGCAGGACCATCGTCGAGTCGGTCAACCGTGCGCATGGACCGGTGCACTCCGCCGAGCCGGGCGGATACTCGGCCTTCGACCCGAAGCTGCAGTTGTGGGTTGCGGCGACCCTGTGCAACGCCGGGGTGCGCATGCATGAACAGGTCAATGGTCCGCTCTCGAGCGAGGACGGTGATCGCGTGTTCCGGGACTACGGCGAGTTGGCCGCCACGCTGCAGATGCCGGCCGAGAACTGGCCGAGCGACCGCCGCGCCTTCGAGGCGTGGTGGGACGAGCAGCTGCCGCTGCTGGCGGTCGGCGACGAGGCGCGCGCCGTCGCCCTGCAGATCTTCCACCCGACGCGGGCACCGCTGTGGCTGCGCGCCGCACTCCCCGCCGCCAGGCTGATCAGCGTCGGCCTGCTCACCGAGGAACTGCGCGCCGCTTATGGTTTCGACTGGTCACCCCGGCACCAGCGCCGCTTCGAGACCGCCTTGCGCAGAACGCGGAGGCTGTGGCCGATGCTGCCGTCCGGGCTGCGGACCCTGCCGATGCGGAGGCTGCTCGCGCGAGCACCCGGCTAGAGCTTCTCGATCGGGGCGATCTTGATCAGCAGCTTCTTGCGCCCTGCCGTGTCGAAGCTGACCTCGGCGATGCGCTTGGGGCCCTCGCCGGTCACGGCGACCACCCGACCCTCACCGAAGTCGTGATGGCGGATCCGGTCGCCCGCGGCAAGTTCCAGATCGCCGTTGTCGCGCACCTGCGCGGTGACCCGGTTGGGGAAGTCGTGCTTCGGGGCCGGCGGCAGCCCCAGTTCCGACCGCGACGGAGCCGAACGCTTGAAGCGGGGCCCGCCGATCGCGCCCGAGGGTGCGACGCCGCCGCCCGACTGCTGCCACTCGATCAACTCCGCGGGGATCTCCGTCAGGTAGCGGCTGGGCGCCTGCGACTCGATGCCGCCGTACTGGGCCCTGCTCATCGCCAGGGAAAGGAACAGTCGCTTGCGAGCCCGGGTGATGCCGACGTAGAAAAGTCGGCGCTCCTCAGCCGGACCGCCGGGCTCGCCCGCGGACATCCGATGCGGCAACAGGCCCTCCTCGACGCCGGTCAGGAACACCGCGTCGTATTCGAGTCCCTTCGCAGTGTGCAGCGTCATCAGCGAGACCGTGCCGCTCGAGTCGTCCAGATCGTCGACCGCGGCGACCAGACTGACCTCGGTGAGGAAGTCGATCAGGGTGCCGTCGGGGTTGTTGCGGGTGAAGTCGCGGGTCACTGCCACCAGTTCCTCGACGTTCTCGGCCCGGACTTCGTCCTGCGGGTCGCGGGTCGCCTTCAAAGCGGAGACCAGGCCGCTGCCGTCGATCAGCGCGGTCAGCACCTCGGCAACGGAGGTCGTTTCGGCCGTTCCGGCAACCGCGTCGAGCAGGTCGGACAGCGTCCGGATGGCGATGGTCAGCTTGGGGCCGAATCCCTGCTCGCCGACCCGGCGCATCGACTCCCGAAACGAGATGCCGCCCGTCTCGGCGAAACTGGCGAGCGCCGTCTCGGTCGCCGGACCGATGCCGCGCCGTGGCGTATTCAGGATGCGGCGCAATGCCAGCTCGTCCGCGGGGTTCGCCACCGCGACCAGATAGGCGAGCGCATCCTTGATCTCGGCGCGTTCGTAGAACTTGGTGCCGCCGAGCACCCGGTAAGGCACAGCCGAGCGGATCAGGATCTCCTCCAGTGCCCGGGTCTGTGCATTGGTGCGGTAGAAGACGGCGATCTGGTTGTACGGCATGCCCGCGGAGTGCAGGGCGTCGATCTGATCGGCGACGAACTGCGCCTCATCGTGCGCGGTGTAGCCCGTGTAGGCGATGAGCTTCTCGCCGTCGCCGACCGCGGTCCATAGTCGCTTGTCCTTGCGGTCGAAATTGTTGCCGATCACGGCATTGGCGGCAGAGAGGATGTTCTGCGTTGACCGGTAGTTCTGCTCAAGCAGGATGACGCTGGCACCGGGGAAGTCTCGCTCGAACTCGGAGATGTTGCGGATGTCGGCGCCGCGAAAGGCGTAAATGGATTGGTCGGAGTCGCCGACGACGGTGAGCGAGGCTCCCTCGGTGATGCTCTGGCCCCCCGGAGTCAACTGGTTCTCGGGGGACGGGGGCCGGGTCAGTTCGTGGATCAGCGCATACTGCGCGTGGTTGGTGTCCTGGTATTCGTCGACGAGAATATGCCGGAACTTGCGGCGGTACGTGTCGGCGATGGCAGGGAAGGCCCGGAACAGGTAGACGGTCTGGGCCAGCAGATCATCGAAGTCGAGGGCGTTGGCGGTTACCAGGTCACGAGTGTACCGACGGAAGATCTCGACGAACATGGTCTCGGCCGGGTCCTCGAAGTTCGCGCTTCGGGCATAGCTGTCGACGTCGGCGAGTTCATTCTTCAGGGCTGAGATCCGGTTCGCGGTGCCGGCGACGGTGAAGCCGTGCACGTCGGCGCCGAGGTCCTTGATGATCCGTTTGATCACGACCCGGGTGTCGGCGGAATCGTAGATCGTGAAGGCCTTGGTGAAGCCGAACACCTCGGCCTCGCGGCGCAGAATGCGCACGCAGGCGCTGTGGAAGGTCGAGATCCACATGCCCTCGGCTGCCCCGCCGAGCAGCGCACCGACGCGCTCGCGCATCTCGCCCGCGGCCTTGTTGGTGAACGTGATCGCCAGAATCTGGCTGGGCCATGCCTCGCGGCCCCGGATCAGGTGGGCGATGCGATGGGTCAGCACCCGGGTCTTTCCCGAGCCGGCACCGGCGACGATGAGCAGGGCAGGACCCCGGTATTCGACGGCTTGACGCTGCTGTGGATTGAGCTCGGCCAGCAGCGGGTCGATCGTGTCGGTTGGGGGAAGCACAGTCATCGTGCTCCCATCGTAAACTCAGCTCCCGACTCGGGTCCGCGTCACAGCGAGAGACGGGCCGCGACGGCCAGATCCGGCTGGTCGGTGAAGACACCGTCAACCCCGGTGCGCATGATCAACTGGAATTGGGCAAGCCAGTTGCCGAACTCCGATCTCACAGAGCCGTTCCGGAAATTGCGGCGCAGGAACGCATTCTCGGCGCGCAGTGTCCACGTGTAGACCTCGAGACCGTGCGCCCGGGCGCGGGCGACCAGATCGGTCGTGGCGTGGGCGATGCCCGCGGCGTTCGCCGGCAGCAGCCACCGCGTGTCGACGCTGA
>CAVPES010000062.1:0-18600 GCA_963703545.1 uncultured Actinomycetota bacterium | reverse complement strand
GTCACCACGGCGTCCGTCCCGATCTCGGCAGTGGCGGTGGTGTCCTGGACGTTGAGGCCGACGGCTGCCGCGACGCCGGTGTCGTTCTGCAGGTCGATCGCCGAACCGATCGAGCGGGCATTCGCACTGTTCGCGAGCAGCGCGCGAACCGTGACGGTCCCGGTGGTGGCAATGACAGTGCGATTGGCGGTGATTCGGGCGGTACTGGTGGCGACCACCCAGTTCACGGCGATCGCCGCGGCCACGCCAGTGCCGCCGCCCTGACTGCCGGATTCACTGCCGGACTGGCTGTTGGCACCGGTTGTCCCGTTGCTGCCGTTGCTGCCGCCGGAGGATGTGGGCATGCCTGAGGTGGAGGACTTGGTGCCCTGCGTGTTCGGGTTGTTGCTGCCGTTGACCTGCTCGCCGGCCTTCTCGTCGCCGCTCATCGTCTCAGTGTCCGAGGAGCCCTTGGCGCTGGCCACGGACTTGGCCTCGCTCTTCAGGCGCGAATCTGCGAGAACGTCGACCGAAGCGCCGGTGACGTTGCGGGCCACCTCGGCCAGCGTGTCCCATCCCACGATGACGTTCACGGCGATGTCGATGCCGACGGCGGTGCTCTTGCCGGCCGCTTCGGCGTTGCCCTCGGTCATGACGCGGTAGACGTGCGTGGCTCTCACGATGACCGCGCCGATGCCGGAGTAGGCGGTTCCGGAGGTGCCAAGACGGGCGGTGACGTCGTCATTGACGCTGATCAACAGGGCGACCACCGGAGTGACGGCGGTGCCACCAGCAGTGCCGCCCTCCGCCGTGGTGAGCAGTTCGCGGAATCCGAGAGCGTCAACCGTGAGCGCACTGCCGCCGGTGAGCAGGGCGCCGTCCTGCGCCTCGGCGCGGACCACGTTGTCCTTGATGACCTGGAGTGCCACGGAGGCACCGACCCCGGTGGCCGAGCCGACCTCGGCTTTGCCGCTGGCCTTCGCAAGATCGCGCTCATTGCTGAGCGCCGAGATGACAATGCCGCCGCTGGTCAGGGTTGCCGACGCACCGGTCTGCAGCAGGGCCTCGGTGTCGCTGGTGATGATGTTGAGCGCCAGGGCTCCGGCGATGCCAACGCTGGTGGACTTGCTGGCACCAGCGCGAGCGGTTGCCGTCACCTCGTGCTCCCACAGCCTGAACAGCTGGTCGGCGACGGGGCTGGCAGGCAAGTGGTCGCCGTCGGTCAAGGTGGCGCCGACTTGCAGAACCCACTCGTGCGAGCCGTTCCGCTTGTAGAAACCGGGCGCCTTCGAACCATCCTGAGCGGTCAGTCGGAACCAGTCGCCCTCGCCGACGGCGTCCTCGGGCAGCTCTTCCTTCTGACTGTAGGTGTCGGCAGTGATCCACAGCCAGGCACTGCCGTCGTACTTCCAGATGCTCTGGGCGGGCTTGCCGTCACGGGCCGTGGTGAGCAGGAAATAGTCGCCGCTGGTCGGGGAGCCCGGCAGTGCGGCTCCGCTGGAGATCGTGATGTCGGTGTCGATCACCCAGGTCGAACCGTCGAACTTGTAGATGCCATCGTTGCCGTCGGTGCCGCCGTTGGTCTTGACGTAGGCGAGGTCGTCCTTCGACGGCCCGGGCAGCTCCTTGCCCTCGGTCACGATCTTCCACTCACTGCCCGTCCAGCGCCGGATCACGTCGTCACCGTCGCCGCCGGTGATCCCCGCGCTGACGACCAAGCCGGTTCCGGTGATGGCGGCGGCGCCACTGAGCGCCTGGTTGGTGATCTGCACGGAGTTGACGGCGACGCCAGCGCCGACGCCGACGGAACCGTCCGTGGCGGAATCGCCCTTGGCGTTCGCCACGACGTCCGTGTTCGCCAGCGACTTGAGCGTTACGATCCCGCCGGAGGAGATGGTCACCCCGTTCGCGAACCAGGCCTTCGATGTGCTGGCGACCACGTTGATCGCGATCGCGCCGGCGATCGAGACCGAGTTGCCGCCATCCTCTTCGGATGCGGCTTTCGGCGTCGAGGAGGTGCCGGTGGTCCCGCCGGCATTGGTGTTGCGGGACTGGTTGGCCTTGCCGAGGTTGTCGTCGGCCTTCTCGTTGACGTCCTTGCCGCCAACACTGTCCGATCCTTCAGAAGGCGAGGCGCCCTTGGCGGAGGCCTCGGCGAGAGTCGTGACGTCCACACTCTGGCTGGCCTGGAAGCTGACGGCCCCCGAGGCGGTGATGCTGCGAGCGCTGCCGGAGTCCGCAACGACGGTGTCGAGGATGGCGAGCGCGAGCGATACGCCGATGCCGGCAGTGCTGCCCGCCTGGGTGTCGCCCTTGGCGGTGGTGTCGGCCTTCACACTCTGGGTTGCCTGGGCGGTGACGCTCGCGGCGCTGAGTGCGGTGCTGCTGGCGCCGATGGAGGCGCTGGTTCGGATGGTGGCCAGGGTGATGGCAATGGCCGGGACGATGGTGACGCTGCCGCCAGCTCCACCGGCTTCCGCCTCCGTGATCAGGGTCACGTTCTCGGTGGCGGTGATGGTGACTGCGCCCGCTCCCGTCAGCGGGGGTCCGCGGCTCGGGTCGTTCACCTGATCGATGCCCGCGTAGACGGTGTGCGTGACGAGGTTCAGGCCGAAGGCCGCGCCGATGCCGGCAGTGCCGGTGCCACTCTGGCTGGCCTTGCCGGACGCCTTGTTGGTGCTCTGCGAGCCGGCGGTGAGAGTGACGGCACCGCCGCCGGTGATCGCGATACCCGGGTCCGGCGTCGGGTCCGGGGACGCCGCCGGGTCGGTCTGGATGACGGCGCGAGTGCTCGCATTGACGAGGTTCAGGGCGAAGGCACCGGCGATGCCGAGAGTGCCGCTGCCGTCGGTGGCGCCGGCCTTGGCTGTGGCCTCGAGGGAGTGGGTGTCGTCGGAGGCCAGCTGCTTGACGGTTGCGCTCAGGGTCAGGCTGGCCGCCGTAACCGATGCGCCGACGCCGATGGCGGCGATATTGGCCAAGGTGACCTTGTTGACGGCAAGGCCGGCGCCGATGCCCACCGAGGTCGCCCCGGTGGAGGTGCCGTCCGCGATCGCCGTCGCGTCGGTGTTGTTCTTGGCCGTGAAGGCCGCCGCGCCGGTGGCCGTGAGCGCCTGACCGTCGCCGAGCATCGAGATCGTCGACGATCTCACCATGTTGAAGGCGATGGCCGCCGCCACCGTGACCGAGGTGCCGTCCTCGTTCTGGGCCTCGGGGGTGCTGGAGTCGCCGGCGCCACCGGAGGAACGGGAACTCGCGTTCGTCAACTTGTCGTCGGATTTCTGGTTGGCATCGTCGCCGGTGGAATCAGCACTCTCGTCCGGGGCGCCGGCCGCGCTCGCCTCGGCAGTGGTCGCGGTGGTGGAGACGCCGTCGGCCTCCATGCTCACTGCGGCGCCCGAGGTGAGGTCGCGCAAGATCGAGGAGTCGGCCTCGTGTTCCGCGGAGGTGAGCGCGAAGGAAATGGTCGCCGCCAGACTCGCACCACTGCCTGCGGTGGTGGCGCCCTTCGCGGTTGTGGTGGCCTTCGCGGTCTGATCCGCCTTGGCGGTGATCGCGCCGCTGGTGTCGAGGGAGGGACCGGCGAGGATCGAAGCCTCGGTGCGGACGTTGGAGATCGCGATGCTGGCGACGCCGGTCAGCGAGGCCGAGGAGCCGCCGCCGGCACCGCCCTCGGTCTCCGTCGTGGTGTCGTCTGTGCTGGTCGCGGCGATGGTGAGGGCCTTGATGCCGCTGATGCCGGCGGCGGCCGCGAGCCCGGCGTGAACCCCGACGTTGACGATGCTGAGGGCCACCGAGGCGCCGATGCCGACCGAGCCGCCGTCCTGTTTCGCGCTGGCCTTCGCGGTGTTCTTGTGGCTGGCCTTGGCGGTCAGGGTGACATCCGCGTTGTTCACCGAGCTGCCGGCCCCGCGAAGCTCAGCGGCAGTCAGCGCGGTCACCAGGTTCACGGCCACCGAGCCGGCGATGGAGACGCTGCCGCTGTTCTTCTTGCCGGAGACCGCGGTGGCGCTGAAGCTCGAGTCGCCGCTGGCCGGACCCTGCGCCTGGATTGCCAGTCCGGAAGCCTGCAACTCGGAGCCGGCCCCGATGAACGCCTCGGTGATCAGGTTGATGACGTTGACTGCCACGCCGATCGCGAGACCGAATCCGGAGCTGCCGCCGCTGCCGTCCGTGGTGCCGGCATCCCCGGTCGTGGCCACGGCGTTCTTCGCAGTGGCCGTGAGGGACTGAGCGCCGGTGGTGTTGACTCGGGCACCCGTGATGTGCGCCGAGGTGTCAGTGCCGAGCACCGAGACCGCGAGCGCACCCGCGATGCCGATGCTCCCATCCGAGGTGGAGGACTGGCCGGCGGCCCGCTCCGGGTCATTGGCGTCCTTGTTGTTCTGGGTCGCGCCACCCTTGCCGGCGTTCGACGACGCGGTGACCGTCGCCTCCTGCTCGGCGAGCAGGGTGAGCGACGCGGCCGTGCTCGGAGTCGCGCTGCTCGAGTCGACGATGGCGTGAGTGCTCTGATCGAGGTGCACGACGGCGATGCCGGCGCCGGCCGTCGCATCCTTGGCGTCCGCGACGCCATTCAGCGTCGCGTGGTTGACGGCCGTGACCTCCGCCGCTCCGGTGACGGCAAGGCGTGCCGTGTCAGTCAGCGCGGTAACAGCGCTCGTCGTCACGGTGATGATCGCGACCGCGGCATCGAAGCTCGCGCCGCCGTCGGAACCCGCGGTGCCCTCGTCCTTGGCGGCGTCGGAACCCGGGGTGGCGCCGGCGGTGACGGTCGACGTCGAGGAGAGGGTGACCTTGCCGGCGGCGGTGACGAGGGCCGAGCCACCCACCGTGACGGCGGCGTCGGAGAAGACGATGACCGCGTCCCCGTACTTCTTGTTCAGCGTCACCGGACCGACCGTCGAACTCGCGGTCAGCAAGGCGTCGCCGGTGAGGGCGGTGAGCAGTGCGTCGCCGGTGACGGTCACGGTGGCGGTGGAGTCGACGATCACGGCATAGGCGGTGGCGTCTCCGGCATCCGGGACGACGCTCGCGGTCGCGGTCAGGGTGAGCGTGCCCGCAGTGAGGTCAGCTCCGTCCACGGTGACCGAGACATCGGCGCAGTGCGTGGCAGGAAGGCAGCCCAGACCCGGGCCGCCCGTGGTGGACTGCTCGGCGGTGAGGGTGATGGCGGAAGCCGTGACGACCGCCGTCGAGTCCGCGGTGATCTTCTCGATGTTGATGATCAGTGCCGCGAGGCCGAGCGCGATGGCTCCGGAGATCGTGATCGTGTCGGCGCCGTCACCGCCGTTGATGGTGAGCGAACCGGTCGGGGCGGCGAAGTCGGTCTGCTCGAAGGAGCTGTTCAGGCTGCGCAGCCGGAGCAGCCCACCGACCAGCTCCAGCACCGCCTGGTCGTCGCTGCCACTGAGGGTGAAGATGACGTCGGAGAGCGACCCCGTGTTGGTGATCGGCTCGATGTTCGAGTAGACGACGGTGGTGGCCCCGAGGAGCAGCGTCCCGGAGGAGCCGTCCGCGGGCAGCGAGTGCACCGAGCCCCCGCCCACGGTGACCAGGGTGTCGAAACCGGCTGCCCCGTCGAAGGTCACCGTGACCGCGGGATCGGCGGCGCTGCGGTCCAACGTGAACACGTCGTCGCCCGCAGTTCCCGTCACCTGGATCTCGGTGAGGCCGTCGAGCGCGCGGGTCTCGGGGCCGAAGCTCGCGGTGCCGTCGGCGTTGAACACCAGTACGGCAGTCGTCTCGGCCATGGCCAGCTGCCACACACTCGGGTCAGCGGTGGGGGTGGGATCAGGAGCCGGGTCGGCGGTGGGGGCGGGATCAGGAGCCGGGTCAGCCTGGACGATGACCGCCGACTCGGTTGTCGCTACGGGATCCGTCGCGACCGCGGGGGACATCCGCTCCGCGGTGTTGACCCGCTGCTCGTCGGGGCTCAGCGTGCGGGTCATCAGATCGGCGCCGCCCTCGATGTCCGGATAGCCGGCGATGTGGCCGAATTCGTGAGCAAGCACCGTGACCAGATCCATGGCCCCAGCCACCGGCACGCCCGGCACGGACCACCCCCAGCCGGCCGCGTCAGGGTCTACTGCGACGGTGTTTCCGGAGGTGACGGCGAGCGCCGTTCCGGACAGATCCTCAAGGTAGACCGAGGCGGCGCTGAGGTCCCAGCCGGGCCACTGGGCCGCTGCCTCGCCCTGTGCGGCGGCCAGATCAGCAGCCGTGATCGTGATGCCCACCTGCACGGTCGCAACGTCAACGGCGTCCTGGTGCTCGCCGAAGCCGAGCAACCCGGCCCGTTCCGAATCGGAGAGCGATGCAGCGAGCCCCGAACCGTCGGGGAGCGGTGAAATCGGGGTGCTCAGCGCAACAGCGGGAGAAGCGGTGGAAAGAATCATCACGAACGAGGTGAACAGAGCGACCGCGGCGGTGGCAACCCGCCGCAGCGTATCTCCAAGCACGACCCGTATCATTTGCGTCGATTCCGAATGGTCCGGTTTCCCCATGGTGTGCAATGTGTCGGGGCGACTCTGCCCCTACGTCGCAACCCGCCCGGCATGAGAACGATGTTGCGGCGTACCTTGCCCGAAAGCGACTTCCCGAAGGGAGTCGGTACGAGCAAACAGCTACGTTTTGACACCCGAACGCGGATGCCAGGACTGAAGGTACGCCCCCCGAATGAGGGATGTCAATAGTCGCGTCGGAGATCGAAAGTGAATCATCGGTGACTGTTGTGCGACGGTCAGCGTCCGCTCGTCGGCCACCTCCTCCGTCTCGAATCGTGATCGGGAATAGGGTGGGGCAATGAGCAGCGCGGCGATTCCGGTGGTTCTCGATGTCGACACGGGGGTGGACGACGCCATGGCGATCCTCTTCGCGGTCGCCCACCCGGGACTCGATGTTCGGGCGATCACCTGCG
This sequence comes from uncultured Actinomycetota bacterium, assembly GCA_963703545.1. GTDB lineage: Bacteria > Actinomycetota > Actinomycetes > Actinomycetales > Microbacteriaceae > CAVPES01. Next base: position 11,702 of record CAVPES010000062.1, on the reverse strand, counting down.
TCGCCGGCAATGCCGGCCTCGGCCGAGTCGTGCAGAACACCCTGACGATCCTGGATCTGGCTGAGGCGCCGGCGATCCCGGTCGCTGCCGGTGCGGATCGCCCGCTGGTCGAGGCCGCCCGACCTTCCGTGCTCCACCACGGCGACAGCGGCCTCGGCCGGGTCACCCTGCCCGTCTCCGCCCGGATTCCCGAGCCCGTGCACGCGATCGAACTGCTGCGCCAGCAGATTCTCGGCAGTTCCGAGCCGATCACCCTGGTCACGCTGGCGCCGCAGACCAACATCGCGCTGCTGCTGCGGACCTACCCCGAGGTGATGGCGAACATCGCCGGGATCCATTTCATGGGCGGCACCGCGGACGTGGGCAACGCGACGGCGCTGGCGGAATTCAACGTCTGGCATGATCCCGAGGCTGCCGCGATCGTCATCGGCTCGGGCCTGCCGACCACGATGTACGGGCTCGACGTGTTCACCGAGGTCCGGGTGCCGGAGCAGGTCACTGCGGGGCTGATGAGGTCCGACTCCCGGCTTGGCCGGACCGTCGGCACGCTGCTGGATACCCGTGCCGAACAGCCCGATGGCAGCCTGCCCTACTACGGCCTGATCGGCGACGCCGGCGCGGTCTGCGCTCTGGTCGATCCCGGCGCATTCACGGGCCGCACCCTGCCGGTCCGGGTCGAATTGGCCGGCTACGGCCGCGGCCAGACGGTCGTCGACCGCCGCGAATACGCCGGCGAGGACCTGCAGCACGACGGACAGGCGGACTGGAATTCATCGCGGGTGCTGCTGGGCGTCGACGTTCCTCGGGTGCTCGCCACGTTCTTCCGCACGCTCGGCCTGGAGTACTGACTCCGGCACGCTCACAGCAGTCGGCCGACGGAGGCGAGTGCGGCCCGAAGAAGCATGCCGCGGCCGCCCTCCATCTCCTCGGCGACCTCGGCGCTCGCCGCCTCCGCTGGAGTCATCCAGATCACTTCGAGCGCATCCTGGCGGGGTTCGCAGGTGCCGGTGACGGGCACAACGTAAACCAGTGAGACGGCATGCTGGCGGTCGTCGTGGAATGCCGAAAGGCCAGGCAGCGGAAAGTACTCGGCGACTTGGAACGGGATAGGGCTGGGTGGCAGCTGGGGGAAGGCCATCGGCCCGAGATCCTTCTCCAGATGCCGGAACAGTGCGTCGCGCAGCGTCTCGCCATACATCACCCGACCCGAGACGAGCATTCGCGTGATCTGGCCGACCGGCGTCGAGCGCAGCAGCACGCCGAGCTCTGTGACCTGGCCAAGACCGTCGACACGCACCGGCACCGCCTCGACATAGAGCAGCGGGAGTCGTCGCCTGATCTCCTCGAGTTCGATGTCGGAGAGCCAGCCGGGGTTGGGGTCAGGGGTACCGATGTCCATCCTCCATTCTTACCGGAGTACGAGGCCGGTGCAGCCAAGCGCGGGGAGCGCGTTCCGCGATGTCGGAGGCCGCTCGTAAGCTGATCGGCACCGCAGCAGGGCGAGACAACCACAGGAGTTCACATGAGAGTCATCCCCCTCGGCAACACGCTCTGGCAGGTCTCCGAGCAGGACAGGGTGCTGGGCTACATCGACCAGGTCACCGTGCTCGGCCAGATCCGATTCCGGGTGCGGCGCCTCCGTCACCCGGACGCTCGGTGGATCCAACTGGGCGAGTACTGGGAGTTCGACAGCGCGATCGACGCCTGCTCTTCCTGACCGAACCGAGTACCTCAGGCGCACGGAGCGGGTTTCGGCGATGGCGAGATCTTGGACGTTTCTTGGACATCCGCCCGCCCCCCGTTGGATAAGCAGTGACTAGCGTCGAGACCATGAAAACACCACTCATCATCGCAGCCGCCGTCATCGGCGTCCTCGGCACCGCCGGTGCAGCCACCGCCGTCAACGCAGGAGCACTTGCGTTCATGCAGCCGGAAAGCTCCGTTGGCACCTCCACGGAGATTGTCCCCTCCCCGGCGTCGGTCGACCCGAGCGTCGCACCGACCGAACCGGCAGTCGACTCCGAGCCCATCCCAACACCTGAGCCGGCAGCGGTGGATGACATGACCGACGATTCTTCGAGCTACTCAGAAGATGTCGTTGCCGACGAGGCCGACGAGGAAAGCGACGACCCCGAGAGCGACGACCACGACGAGAGTGACGACCACGACGAGAGCGACGACGACGACGAGAGTGACGACGACGAGAGTGACGACTAGGAAAAGTCACCCGGCCTCGGCGGCTCGGACAACCGCGGGGGCAGCGACAGCGCTGGCCTTCGTGGGCATGATCGCCGGATTCCAGTCGGCGGAGGCCCTGACCGAGCAGAACGCAGCGACTGCCCTGTCGCCGGATGCCGCGGCGCAGGTCGCCTCTGTTCCGGTAACGGATGCCGGAGCCGCCGGGCAGCCAGCCGCAGTTGCGGCAGTCGTCCCGGCGGCTCCGGAGTCCGTTCCCCTCCCCGCACCAGCACCAGCACCAGCACCAGCACCAGCACCAGCACCAGCCCCCGCACCAGCGCCAGCACCAGCCCCAGCGCCAGCACCCGCACCAGCACCAGCACCCGCGCCAGCACCCGCGCCAGCACCCGCGCCGCCCGTGAATGGCACGACCGGGGGCTCGTGAGACCGTCGTGACGGAATCCAGACGCGTGCCCGCAATGGGCGGGCACGCAACCATCACGGTCGTGGGTTCGAAGCCGGGAATGCTCGATTCCGCGAGCGCGGAACTCGACCGACTGGAGAAACTCTGGTCACGGTTCCTGCCGGACAGCGACATCTCGCGGATGAACAGTGCCGAAGGCGCGCCGACCCGGGTGGATCCGCTGACAGTCGGACTCCTCGAGGCAATGAGCGTCGCGTCGGCGGAAACCGACGGCGATTACGATCCCAGCCTGCTGCCTGCGCTCGTCGAGGCCGGCTACCGGGTCTCGCTGGTGCACCATGACCGGAGCACGCTGCTGCCATCCTCGGCCCGCGCCGGCGGGCAGCTGTCGACGATCAGGACGGCAGGAAACCTGGTCACCGTCCCGCTCGGTCTGACCATCGACGCCGGTGGTATCGCGAAAGGCCACGCAGCCGGCCTGATCTGCGCTCGCCTGCGCGACGCGGGTGCAGAGGGCGCCATGGTCGAGATCGCCGGCGACATCGTCGTCTTCGGAAGGGCGCCGGACGAGGTGGCATGGCGACTGGGCGTCGAGGATCCGTTCGACACGGCAAAGCACCTTGACGTGATCCGGCTCAGTGACGGAGCGGTTGCGACGTCGAGCCGATTGAAGCGGCGCTGGACGGTGGACGGTGCCCGGCATCACCACCTGATCGATCCGCGAACCGGTCAGAGCTCCGTCAGTACCACAGTGGCCGCGACGATCATCGCCAACTCCGGCGCCAGGGCCGAAACGCTGGCGAAGGTCGCCTTCATGCGCGACGTGCGGGATACCCTCGAGTGGCTGCCGAGCCGCGGTGCTGCCGGATTGATCGTCACCGAGGATGGCGTCGTCCACGTCTCGTCCAACTGGGAGAACTACCGATGAACGACCCGCACATCTGGTGGTACGTGACCAGAAGCAGCGCGATTCTGGCGTGGGTGCTGATGACCGTTTCGGTGGTCTGGGGGATCCTGCTCTCCACGCGCATCCTTCGCAAGGTTGACGACGCAGGCAAGCTTCAGGACCTGCACCGCTATCTGGGCGGGCTGGCGCTGATCATGATCGGGCTGCACATGGTTTCGCTGATGCTCGACGGCTGGCTCGGGTTCACGATCGGCGAGCTCTTGATACCACTGGAGGCCGACTACCGGCCGATCCCGGTGGCGCTCGGAATCGTAGCCTTCTACCTGATGGTCGCCGTATACGGTTCGTCCCTGCTCCGCGACCGCCTGCCGCCACGATTCTGGAAGGGCATGCATTACGCCAGCTACGCTGCGGTGCTGCTGGTTTCCTTCCATGCGGGTTTGAGCGGGACTGACACCGGCAGCTGGTGGTATCTCAGCCTGTCAGTCGGCTTGATCTCGTTGACCGCAGTATCGGTAATCGTCCGAGTGGTACTGACATCCCGGCCAGCAGCAACCCCGGTTCGAAGCGTCTCCGGGTCGAACTCCTTGAACTCCCGGACTCCCGGGTCCACCGTCGCAGCGCAGTCAGTCGCAGTTGCGCCCCCCGGGACAGCGGCAACAGCGGCGTCAACGACTCTGGTCGTCGCTGACATCCGCGAACTCGCCGATGGCGTGCGGGGCATCCGGCTGGTGCCGTTGGGGGGCGCCCAACTGCCGCACTGGGATCCGGGTGCACACTTGACTCTGGATCTGCCGGGAGGCCTCTCCCGCCAGTACTCCCTGTGCGGTGACCCCGCCGACCACAGCTGCTACGAGATCGCGGTGCTCCGTGAGACCGAGTCCCGTGGCGGATCCGCATGGCTGCACGAGGAACTGCGAACAGGGATGACGGTTGCCACCCGCGAACCCGACAACCACTTCCCGCTGCGAGCCGCGCCGTCCTACCTCTTCATCGCCGGTGGCATCGGAATCACCCCGATCCGCGCGATGATCGACTCCCTGCCCGCCCGCCGGGACTGGCGACTGCTGTATCTGGGCCGGAGTCGCTCGACCATGGCATTCCTGCCCGAGCTGCTTCAGGAGTACCCGGGTCACGTTCTGGTCTACGCGAGCGACGAGCACCAGATGCGGCTTGACATCGCCGAGGCGATCGCGAAGAACGGCGGAGATGTCTACTGCTGCGGCCCGGAGAGTCTGCTGGATGCGGTGGCTGCGGCAACGCCGCCGGCTCGCCTGCACCTGGAGCGGTTTGCGCCGGTGGACCGGCACTCCGCCCACGTGAGCGCCATCCGGATCGACTGCGCCCGAAGCGGAATCGCACTGGAAGTGCCCGCGGATCGAAGCATTCTGGAAATTTTGGAGGAACGATCGATGCCCATAGTCGCCTCCTGCCGCCGCGGCGTATGCGGAAGCTGCGAACTGCGGGTCCTCGACGGCGAGGTCGAGCATCTCGACTCGGTGATGGACGACGACGAGAAGAACGAACTGGGCATCATGTTCCCGTGCGTCTCCCGCGCCATCGACGGGCACCTGACGCTCGACGTCTGATCCGGCAGGCCAGACGCCGAGCGTCCGAACCCGCGCCGGGTGAATCTGCATCGGGCGCGGATCCGGACGACTGCGAGGGGCGCGGACTCAGAGGTTCTTCACCGCGGTGAGGACCTTGGTGAGCGATTCCTTGGCGTCGCCGAACAGCAGCGTCGTCTGGGGTTCGTACAGCAGTTCGTTCTCGATGCCGGCGAAGCCCGGCCGCATCGAGCGCTTCAGGAAGATGACCTGCTTCGCCGAGGCGACATCGAGAATCGGCATGCCGAAGATGGGCGAACCGGGTGAGCTCTTGGCGGCGGGGTTGACAACATCGTTGGCACCCACCACCAGCGCCACATCCGCATTCTTGAACTGGGGGTTGACCTCGTCCATCTCCTGCAGCTTCTCGTACGGCACGTTCGCCTCAGCGAGCAGCACGTTCATGTGCCCCGGCATCCGACCGGCGACCGGATGGATGGCGAAGCTCACCTCGATGCCCTTGGTCTCGAGCGCGGCGGCGAGTTCGGCCATGGTGTGCTGGGCCTGCGCGACAGCCAAGCCGTAGCCGGGGACGACGATGACCCGCTGGGCGTAGCCGAGCAGGATGGCCACATCCTCCGCCGATGCCGATCGCACCGGTCGGTCGGAGATCGCGGTGGAACCCGCTGTCGAACCGCCCTTGAAAGCGCCGAAGATGATGCCGCTGACCTTGCGACCCATCGCCGACGCCATCGCCCGAGTGAGGATGGTACCGCTGGCGCCGACGAGGGTTCCGGCGACGAGCAGCAGCACGTTGCCGAGCACCAGTCCGGAGGCGGCGACCGTCAGCCCTGTGAAGGCGTTCAGCAGCGAGATCACGATCGGCACGTCCGCACCGCCGACCGGCAGCACGAGCAGCGCACCTGCGGCAAGACCCAACAACAGCAGCAGACCCGCAGCCACGAACGACCCGGTCGCCACGACGTAACCGGCGGCAACGAGTGCGGCCACCAGCACGAGTCCCATCACCCAGCGCTGTCCGGGGAAGATCAGCGGTCGGGTGGTGATGATCTCCTGCAGCTTCAGGAAGGTCACGATCGAGCCGGAGAAGGACACACCGCCGACGAGCAGCGTGAACGCGATCGCGAGGTCCGCGAAGGCGTTGGTCGAGTGCGCCAGTTCCAGCAGGGCCACGATCGCCGCCGCGCCGCCGCCGACACCGTTGAACAGGGCGACAAGCTGCGGCATCTGGGTCATCTTGACCCGACGCGAGATCGGCGCGGCGATGACCGAGCCGAGGACGATGGTGGCGAGGATCCACGGGATATTCGTCAGCGCTGTGGACAGGAACACTGTCACGAGCGCGACAACGGCGCCGAGAGCGCCGATCAGGTTGCCACGGCGGGCGCTCTTGGGCGAGCTGAGACCCTTCAGGGCAAGAATGAAGCAGGCTGCGGCGAGCAGGTAGAGCGCGGCCGCCCATTCGACGGGGAGGATGTTCATCGCTTGGCCTCCGTCTTGACTGCGGTCGGCTTGCGGCCGGCGAACATCTCGAGCATCCGGTCGGTCACGACGAAACCGCCGACCAGGTTGACCGTGGCCATCAGCACGGCGAGCAGGGCGCCGACGAGCACGAAGACGTTCGCGGCCTGCCCGGCGACGATGATTGCACCGACCAGGATGATGCCGTGAATCGCGTTCGCGCCGGACATCAGCGGGGTGTGCAGGGTGCTGGAGACCTTCGAGACGACCTCGAAGCCGATGAACACCGAGAGGACGAAGACAGTGAGCAGGTTCATCGCTTCCATCAGTTCTTTCCCTTCTTGTTGCTGGCACTGCTGGGCGCGGCCTCGCCCGCCGCGGGGAGCGCGTCCCGGGTGGGTGCGTGCATGACGGTGCCGTCATGGGTCAGGCAGGCGCCGGCGACGACTTCGTCGTCGAAGTCCGGCTCGACTCGACCCTCCGCGGTCATCAGTGCGATCAGGTTGGCGACGTTCTTCGCGTAAAGCCGCGAGGCGTCGTAGGGCATGGTGGAGGCGACATCCTTCATGCCGACGAGGGTGATGCTGCCGCCGCCCACAGTGATGGCGACATCCTGGCCGGCGACGCTGCCCTCGACGTTGCCGCCGGATTCCGCGGCCAGGTCGATGATGACCGAGCCGGGCCGCATCCCCGCGAGCATGGCGGACGTGACCAGACGCGGTGCCGGCCGTCCGGGAATGGCCGCGGTGGTGATGACGATGTCGGACTCAGCGACGTAGGGTGCCAGCAGCTCCTGCTGACGGACGGCGCGATCCGCCGCGAGTTCCTTGGCGTAACCGCCACCGGCATCGGCGGCGTCCAGCTCCAGATCGATGAATTGGCCGCCCATCGATCGGACCTCATCGGCGGATGCTGCACGCACGTCGTTCGCCGACACCTTCGCCCCGAGGCGCTTGGCCGTGGCCACCGCCTGAAGCCCGGCGACACCGGCCCCGAGCACCAGTACCTTCGCCGGCGGAATCGTTCCCGCGGCGGTCATGAACAGCGGGAAGAAGCGCGGCGAGCGCGTCGCCGCCTCGAGCACGCAGCGGTAACCGGCGACGAGCGCCTGCGAGGTGAGGGCGTCCATCGACTGGGCACGGGAAATCCTTGGCACCAGTTCGAGCGCGAACGAGGTGATCCGCGCGTCACGGAGGGCACGCACCGTCTCCGGCTGCGATGCCGGCGACGCCAGGCCGACCGTGATTGCGCCTTCATGCAGCTTCGCGACGGTTTCCGTGGAGAGCGGTCTGACGTGCGCCAGAACGTCGATCGCGGAAAGGTCGACAGCGTCGACAAGCTGAGCTCCCGCGGCCAGGAAGAGGTCATCGGGGAAGCCGGCGGCTTCTCCTGCCCCGCGCTCGACGATGACGCTCAGCCCGGCGGCGGCCAGTTGGGCCACCGATTCGGGTGTCGCGGCAACGCGCTTCTCACCGGGCTCCGGTTCCCGACGGACTCCAACTTTCATCTGTTTCTCCAGTTCTCGATCACGGCCCGACCGGATCCGACGCATTTCGGCACCAGTTCAGTGCAGCTACTGCCATGCCACTCCCCATGGCACATCCGAGGGGGTCTCCGTCTGATGCGAAACAGGCAAGCACGGTGAAGCAACCAAGGTTGTCCACGTCGACGCCGTAGCCACTACATCGTTTCACAGCGATTCTGTCACCGCGGGCGGATGATCTCCGGCTGGAGCGCATCGAGGCACCCGACGGCGAAACCGACCTCTGTTGCGGCGGCATCCGTCACTGTAGATCATGCCAGTTTTTGCGGTGCCGCATGTGCGCCCGGTCGGCATCGCCGGCGGCGGCTCGCGCGCGACCGATGCTGCACAGTCGCTGAGTCGATCTCCTCGGGGTCAGGACGCACCGACGGCGACGAAGGCGCGCCAGCCGCCGAACTCGGTGATGTCACGCGCCCCGACGAGGCCCGCCGGTTCGCAGACGAAGCCGTGCACGGTCGAACCGTCCGCGAGCCTGAGGCTGCCGATCGCGAGTGGCAGCGTCACGGCAGCGATGAACTCGCCGAAGGCGGCTGTCGGCAGCGCGTAGACCTCAACCTCGATCGCCGCGCCGTCCTCATCGACACGAAGCAGACCGGGCTTCGGGGGCACCGCGCCCGCCAGGGCGAACAGCCGATACTCCGGCGCAGTGCGCGTCTGCTCGATCAGCACGGCACCCAGATCCCGCAGTTGCGCATTCAGCGGCATCCCCTGCAGATGTGCGCCGACGACCGCGAGCCTCATGGTAGCTGGACTTTCGGCGAGGGGAGTCGGAGTCTCGATCCCCCCGGTCCTGGCGTGCCCGGTCGCCCCGAGGCGCAGCCCCAGCGTCTTCTCGATTGCACTGGCAAGAGAAAGCAAGTCGCCATCCGAACCGGCCGCCGCGGAGATGGACGCGCCGAAGGGCATGCCGCGCGACGTCTCACCGGCAGGCAGGGCGATCGCTGCAAGGTCGAGCAGATTACCGAAGGTGGTGAACCGACCCAGCACAGCGTTGTTGACGACCGGGTCGGCACGCATCTGCTCGATACTGAATGTCCGGGCAGTGGTGGGCGTGAGCAAGGCGTCCACCCGGTCGAGGATCGGGGCCACCTGCGCACTCAACTCCCGAAGCGAGTCAATGCCCCGGAACACGTCCGTCCCCGAAATGTGCTTGCCGGCCCGAAGCAGGGCCAGGACGACGGGATTGACCGAATCCGGTCTCGCATCGATGAAGGATTCCAGACCGGACAGTCGCTCGGCGAGCCACGGACCCTCGTAGAGCAACGCTCCTGCCGCGAAGAACGGGGCGAAGTCAACCTCCACAACGGTCGCGCCGGCCGCCACCAGAGTATCGAGCAGGCCCTGCCAGACGGGCAGGTAGCCGCTGTCTTCGCCGAAACCGAGCTGCTCCGGCAGCGGCACGCCGAACACGCGACCGCGGAGTTCGTCGGTCGCGGGATCGGCGGGGGGCAGCGGCAGGGATCGACTCCAGGGGTCAGCGTCATCGGGTCCTGCGATCACGGCCAGCACCCGACTGCCGTCCGCGACCGTCAGCGAGAGCACGCTCGTGCAGTCCAGACTGCGGCAGGCCGGAACAATCCCAGCCGTGCTCACCAGACCACGGCTCGGCTTGATGCCCACGATATTCGTCAGTGCGGCCGGCACCCGGCCGGAGCCGGCGGTATCCGTGCCCAGGGCGAAGCTCACCAGGCCGGCCGAGACCGCCACGGCACTGCCGGAACTCGAACCGCCGGAGATCATCGATTCATCGAACGGTGTCGACGGCGTGCCGTAAGGGGAACGGGTGCCGTTCAGCCCGGTCGCGAACTGGTCGAGGTTCGTCTTGCCGATGAGGATCGCCCCGGCCTCGATCAGCCTGCCGACCACGGTTGCCGATTCCGCGGCCTGGTAGGCGAAGTCCCGGCAGGCGGCCGTGGTGTCCATGCCGGCGGCGTCGATGTTGTCCTTGATGGCGAAGGGAACACCGTAGAGCGAGCGCGATGTCGGATCCCCAGGCAGATCGGCGGCGGCGCGCAGGGCTTCTTCGCGCGGAACCAGACTGATCCAGACCGAGTCATCGCCTCGTGCCGCGATCCGGTCGTACACCGCCGATACCACGTCGCCCGGGGTCAGCTCCCCCGATTCGTACCGCGCGCGCAGTGCCGCGATTTCGAGCGAGCCGACGACATCGGTCGCGGGCACGGACATCTCCAGCGAAGGCACCATGCTCAGTCCTGCACCCCCGCGGAAAGGGCGGACAGGAGGGCGGCGGAATCCGCGACGGCTCCGAAGACTCCGCCCTGCATCTGGATCATCTTGAGCGCGGCTTCATAGTTGCCGACATCCGTCGCGCCGGTGCAGTCCGAGAGCAGCAGGCACTCGTAGCCGCGATCGTTTGCGTCGCGCATCGTCGTGTGCACGCAGACATCCGTCGTGATGCCGGTGAGGATGATGTGGGTGATGCCGTGGTTGCGCAGCAGCAGGTCGAGATCGGTCGCATAGAACGCGCCCTTGCCCGGCTTGTCGATGATGAGCTCGCCATCGATCGGCGCGACTTCCGGCACGATCTCCCAGCCCAGCTCGCCGCGGGTGAGGATGCGACCACAGGGGCCGTCGTCGCCGATGCCCGCACCGATCTGCTTGGAGCGCCAGAGTTTGTTGGGCGGACAATCCGAGAGGTCGGCGCGGTGGCCCTCGCGGGTGTGCACGATGAACAGGCCGGCTTTGCGCGCCGCCTCGAGCACTGTGGCCGTGGGGACGAGTCCCGCCCGAGTCAGATTCAGGTCGTAGCCCATCCGGTCGACGTACCCGCCGACACCGCAGAAGTCGACCTGCCAGTCGATGTTGATGAGCGCCGTGTGCTCGGGCCGAAACCGACCGTCGTATGGCCATGCGTACGGCTCTGCCGCCACCGGCCCGTAGCTCACCGCGGAAATCGTCTTTGCAGTCATTGCTGTTCCTTTCGTGCGGAGGCGAATGCCTCGGCGACATCGGCGGAGAGGCCGACCGCGCCGAAGATGCCGCCCGACATCTCGATCATCGAAACGGAGGGCGCGACCAGCGCCTCCTGATATGGCAGACATGCGTCAATCACCAGCAGGCATTCGAATCCCCGGTCGTTCGCCCGTGGTTGCGGCTCGTTGTGTATGTCGGCCATGTTCGGGCTCCTTGGGAAGGGAAGCTCAGGGTTGTTTCGGCTACCTATGGATGGGGAAATGATCAAGTCGTACTGGGTGAGAGAGAGACGAGCGCCTCCGCGAACGGCGAGGGACGGGCGAGAACATCCTCCGGACGGATGAGCGAGAGACCTTGGCGCTCAAGCATGCTCACGGCCGCCATGTACATCCGCGATTCAGCCTCGCGATAACGGAGAGTTGCGAGCTCGGCTGGGATAGAGCGAAGGTGACGAAGGAATGGCACCCACGGCTGCGGATCACGTACTGCGCGGCCGAGAACGAAGAGGCGATCGACGTCGACGAGCATGGCGATGGAGACGGATAGCTCGCGAGCTTCATAGTCACTCGCGGACTCCGTCACGACCTCGAAGTAGGCGCTGACGATCGCGACTACGACTGGATCTCGCACTGCAACCTTCGGGTGCTCGATAGCCATATTCATCTTGACCTCGTTCGGACTGTGAAG
>CAVPES010000061.1:0-57470 GCA_963703545.1 uncultured Actinomycetota bacterium | reverse complement strand
AGGAAGGACGGTAATGGCTGAGCCCCACGACGACGGCCCTGCCGGCACGGAGCTGGTTACCCATCACACGCCGGAGGTCTCTCCCGGAACGGCCGTGATTGCACCCGATGCACTGGTCGACCCCGGCCTGCCGCCGCATCGTCCCCGTCTCACCGACGAGGACCCCGCGGCGGACGCTCGTGCCGCCCGTCAGGTTTCCGGATGGTTCTTCATTTCGATGCTCGGGAGCGTGTTCGCGGTCATCGCGTACTTCGCCTTCCCGATCTACCCAGAGAACCAGCTCTCCGTGCGTCTGAACAACCTGTTTCTGGGCGTCGGCATCGGGCTCGCCCTGTTGTCGATCGGCATGGGTGCCGTGCACTGGGCCAAGCAGCTCATGTTCGATCAGGAGATCATCGAAGAGCGACACCCTGCCCGATCCGACGACGACACTCGCGCCGCCTCCGCGGAGATCTTCCACCTCGCGAATGTCGAATCCGGTATCGGACGACGCTCACTGATCCGGAACTCGCTGATCGGCGCTCTGCTGCTCAGCCCGCTGCCCGCCGTCGTGCTCTTCAGGGACCTGGCCCCCAAGGTCGACCCCAACGTCGTCTTGCGGGAGACGTTCTGGGAGGCCGGGATGCGTCTGGCCCGAGACCCGTCCGGTACACCGATCAAGGCATCCGACGTCACTCTCGGCTCGGCATTCCACGTCATCCCCGAGGGGCTCAACGACCTCGAACACGGGTTCCTCAATGAGAAGGCCAAGGCGATCGTGCTGCTGATGCGGCTGAAGCCGGAGGACCTCAAGGAGGACGAGGACAAGAAGGACTGGTCGTACCAGGGCATCGTCGCCTATTCCAAGGTCTGCACCCACGTCGGTTGCCCTGTCGCTCTATACGAACAGCAGACGCATCACCTGCTCTGCCCGTGCCACCAGTCGACATTCGACGTCACCGAGCACTGCAAGGTGATCTTCGGACCGGCGAAGCGGCCACTCCCGCAGTTGCCGATCACCGTTGACGATGAGGGTTACCTGATCGCACAGAGCGGATTCCACGAACCTGTCGGCCCGAGCTTCTGGGAGCGCGCACGATGAGCACTACTCGATCCGCGGAAGAATCGCGGCTGTCCCGGTTCACCAACGGCGCGGCGGTCTACATCGACGACCGCACCTCACTGGGCGGTGCCGTCAAGACCTTCGGCCGGAAGGTCTTTCCGGACCACTGGTCGTTCATGCTCGGCGAGGTCGCGCTCTTCAGCTTCATCGTCATCCTGCTCTCGGGGACCTTTCTGAGCTTCTTCTTCGATCCCTCGATGCAGCACGTGGAGTACCAGGGTTCCTACGTCCCGCTCAAGGGCATGGAAATGTCCGCTGCGATGGCTTCGACACTCGACATCTCCTTTGACATCCGCGGCGGCCTGCTGATGCGCCAGGTGCACCACTGGGCGGCATTGCTCTTCAACGCCGCCATCGGCCTGCACATGCTGCGCGTCTTCTTCACCGGCGCCTTCCGGAAGCCCCGCGAAATCAACTGGGTGGTCGGTTTCGGCCTCTTCGTACTGGCACTTGCCGCCGGCTTCACCGGCTACTCGCTGCCGGATGACCTGCTCTCGGGCAACGGTCTTCGGATCATCGACGGCTTCATCAAGGCGATTCCACTGATCGGTGTCTGGATCTCCTACTTCCTCTTCGGCGGCGAGTTCCCCGGAGCTGACATCGTCGGCAGGTTCTACAGCCTGCACATTCTGCTGATCCCGGCGGTGATCCTGGCTCTGATCGGCATCCACCTGATTCTGATCATCGCGGTGCACAAGCACACCCAGTACCCCGGCGCCGGCAAGACGCAGCAGACCGTGGTCGGTTACCCGATCCTGCCGGTGTACACGGCAAAGGCGGGCGGGTTCTTCTTCATCATCTTCGGCGTGATCTTCCTGATTTCCTCGCTGTTCACGATCAACCCGATCTGGAACTACGGCCCATACGATCCATCGCCCGTCTCGGCGGGCACCCAGCCGGACTGGTATATGGGCTGGACGGACGGCCTGCTCAGGCTCGTTCCCACCGGGTGGGAATTCGTGTCTTGGAGTGGCTACACGGTGTCGATGAATCTCCTGGTGGTGATGATCGTCGCCGGAATATTCCTCATCCTGGTCGCCGCATACCCATTCATCGAGGCATGGATCACCGGCGACAAGCGTGAACACCACATTCTGGACCGCCCACGCGACACCGCCACTCGTACCGCGATCGGTTCCGCCGGCGTCACCTTCTATGCGGTGATGTGGGCCGCTGCCGGCTCGGACCTGATCGCAACCCACTTCCAGCTCGACGTGTTCATGGTCACCTACACGCTGCAGGCGCTGTTGATTCTCGGGCCGATCATCGCTTTCATTCTGGCCAAGCGGATCTGCATCGGTCTGCAGAAGAAGGATCGCGAAATCGTCCTGCACGGCTATGAGTCCGGGCGTATCGTGCGACTGCCCGGTGGTGAGTTCATCGAGGTGCACCAGCCGCTCGACGAGTACGAACGCTGGAAGTTGATCGGCTACCACAGCGACTACAAGCCGGTCATGCTCCGCCCCGACGCCGAGGGCAGGATCACGCGGCGCGCGCGTACTCGTGCGGCACTATCCCGCTGGTTCTTCGAGGATCGGATCGCACCAGCCACGAGCACCGACATCGAGGCGAGCCACTCCAGCGATCACTAGCCGGCAACGGCTCCGGCCACGACGCTGATTCCCAACGTCATCACGACAAGCGCTCCGAGTATTCGGAGCGCTTGTCGCATTCCCGGGCCGAACATGCGGCCCAGCAGGTGGCCGATCGCGACGAGCACCAGCTGCCACGCCAAGGAGGCCACGCCTGCAGCAGTCGCCACAATGACCGCATCGAGCGGTCCACCGGCCTGCACGCCGAGCGCGAAGGCAAGGAAATAGAGCAGGGTCGCCGGGTTGCCCGCGGTGAGCGCGATGAAACGCACGGTCGTGGCAGCCGGCCGGATCGGCAGGGGCTCCGGCGCCTGCGACGGGGCGAGCACTGCGGGACGCAAGCCGAGCGCGCCTACCGTGAACAACACGAGACCCCCGACCACGGCCGGCCAGTCCCCCAGCCCGCTCAGACTCGACGCGAGCAGAGCTCCCCCGGCGAGGGCGAGCGTGCACGCCGCAGTGTCGACGATCGCGACCCCGAGGGCGGCCGCAATCCCGCTGCGGGCATTGCGGATGGCCTCCTGCACGACCAGCACGCTCACGGCACCCGGTGGCACGGCGATGCCCAGGCCGGCGAACAGACCCAGTCCAAGCGCGGCACCGAGTTCCATCGTCATCAGCGAAGTCTGAACCTATGCCACTGCACGCCTGGTATCAGGACACCGGCACACCCTCGACGCACTGCGATGAACATTCGAACGGGCAACCCGAGCGGTCAGTGGCTGAAGTAGCCCCGGTAGTACTCGAAGACCCAGCCGACCAGAGCGATCAGGAACAACGGCAGTGCCAACAAGCTCAGCCACGGTCCGATCCCGACACCGAGCAGAACCGCCGCGATGGTCGCACCCAGCACGATCGGCCACCAGCTCCACGGGCTGTAGTGACCGAGCTCGGGATCCCCGTCGTCGATCTCCGCCGTGAGGGTGTCCTCGGGAAGCTCGGCTCCCTGGGCCTTGTGCGCACGACCGAGATAGAACGCGATGAAGCCGGCCAGAACTGCCGATAGCCCCATGGGAATGACGCCAGCCCAGAAGCCGACCGAATCGCGGCCACCGACCAGGGCGAAGGTCGACGGGTCCTCGAGGTAGAACCAGACGCCGTAGACCACGGTCATCAGGCCGAAGAACACGCCAAGCAGCCAAAGCAATCCGACATTTGCGCGCACGCTACTTGACCTTTCCTTCAGCCGCATCGTAGATCGGGGTCTCCGGAGCATCTTTCATCGGTCCGTACCCGAAACGCATCCCCACTTCCGGGTGGTTCAGATCGAATGCCGGGGACTCGGACCGGATTCGCGGAATGGAGGTGAAGTTGTGGCGCGGCGGCGGGCACGAAGTAGCCCACTCGAGCGAACGACCGTGACCCCACGGGTCATTGACCGTGACCCTGGGGGCCGTGCGCGCTGTCAGATACACGTTGACGAAGAAGGGAACCATCGAAATGGCGAGGATCGCCGAGCCGATGGTCGACAACTGGTTCATCCAGGTCAGACCGTCCTCGGGCAGGTACGTAGCGTAACGCCGCACGCCGCCCATCACGCCGATCCAGTGCTGGATCAGGAAGGTCGTGTGGAACCCGACGAACAACAGCCAGAAATGGATCTTGCCGAGCCGCTCGTTGAGCATCTTGCCAGTCCACTTCGGCCACCAGAAGTAGAAGCCGGAGAACATCGCGAATACCACCGTGCCGAAGATCACGTAGTGGAAATGCGCCACCACGAAGTAGCTGTCCGAAAGATGGAAGTCAAGCGCGGGCGAGGCCAGGATGACGCCGGTGAGGCCACCGAACACGAAGGTGATCAGGAACCCGATCGCCCAGAGCATCGGTGTTTCGAAGGTCACCGAGCCGCGCCACATCGTGCCGACCCAGTTGAAGATCTTCACCCCGGTCGGTACGGCGATGAGCATCGTCATGAAGGAGAAGAACGGCAGCAGCACGGAGCCGGTGACGTACATGTGGTGTGCCCACACCGTGACCGAGAGCGCGGCAATGGAAATGGTCGCGTAGACCAGGGTCTTGTAACCGAAGATCGGCTTCCGACTGAACACGGGAAGAACCTCGGAGATGATCCCGAAGAACGGCAGCGCGATGATGTACACCTCGGGATGACCGAAGAACCAGAACAAGTGCTGCCAGAGGATCGCACCACCGTTTGCCGGGTCGTAGATGTGCGCACCGAGAATCCGGTCCGCGGCCAGCGCCAACATCGCCGCGGCCAGGACCGGGAAGACGAGCAGCACCAGCAATGAGGTGATCAGGACGTTCCAGCTGAAGACCGGCATCCGCCACATCGTCATGCCCGGCGCGCGCATCGTGATGATGGTCGTGATGAAGTTCACGCCGCCCATGATCGTGCCGAACCCGGAGAGGCCAAGGCCGAGAACCCAGAGGTTGCCGCCCGCGCCGGGAGAGAAGGTCTCACTGGAGAGCGGGGCGTACGCGAACCAGCCGAAAGACGCGGCGCCCTGCGGGGTGAGGAACCCGGCGACTGCGATCAGGCTGCCGAAGGTGAAGAACCAGAACGCCAGAGCGTTCAGGCGCGGGAACGCCACGTCCGGCGCACCGATCTGCAAAGGCAGGAGAGCATTGGCGAAACCGGCGAAGAGCGGCGTCGCGAACATCAGCAGCATGATCGTGCCGTGCATGGTGAAGAGCTGGTTGTACTGCTCCTTGGTCTGCACGATCTCCAGTCCGGGCATGAAGAGCTGCGCCCGGATCAGCAGTGCCATCACGCCGCCGATGCAGAAATAGACGAATGACTCGATCAGGTACATGTACCCGATCACCTTGTGGTCGGTCGACGTCATCCAGCTGACGAGGATGTTGCCCTTGCGGTCGACCTTGGCGGTGCCAAGAGGTGCCGCAGGCTTCTCGAGTGTCGTGCTCATCAGCGCCGCCTACTCTCCGGTCTCGGTCTCGGGCGCGTCCGTGCCCGGGAGATTGTTGTTGCGGTTGTATTCGTCTCCGAGCCGTCCCTCGGGAAGTGCGGCGACCGCGGCATCGTAATCAGCCTGCGAGAGCACCTCGACGTTGAAGAACATCATCGAGTGGTATTCCCCGCAGAGCTCGGCGCACTTGCCGACGTAGGTGCCGGTCTCCTGCGGCGTGAAGGTCATGTAGTTGGTCTTGCCCGGGATGGCGTCCTTCTTGTAGAGAAAGTCGATCACCCAGAACGAGTGCACCACATCGCGCGACTTCAGCTGGATCTCGACCGACTTGCCCACCGGCAGGTACACGGTGGGCACCGACGCGGGATCGACGCTCGCGCCAGCGCCCACGCCGGTCGGCTGGCCCTGGATGCCGGCGCTGTAGCGGCCTTCGTCGAGGTAGTTGACGTCCCACGACCACTGCTTGCCGTAGACCTCGACCGTGACGTCAGGATCGGGGTCACGAGCCTCGATGGACGCCTGCTCCTTGGCGGTGAAGGCGAAGAAACCCAGCACCAGGATGAGCGGCACGACCGTGTAGAAGACCTCGATCGGCATGTTGTACTGCAACTGCGGGGGAAGCCCCGTCTGTCCCTTGCGGCGCCGGTAGGCGATCGCGGCCCAGATGATCAGCCCCCAGGTGATCAGACCGACGGCGAGCAGCACGATCCACGAGGTGACCCAGAGGCCGATGATCCCGCTGGTGTGGTTGGTGACGCCGGGGCCACCGGGCAGGTAGCCCTGCAATTGTTGCTGAGTGCAGCCGGCCAAGGCGACCGTTGCCAGCGCCGCAACTGGAATTGCGGCCCATCTTACTCGACGTGGAGAACGCACCTGAGACCCTTCAACGCATGTACAGGACTTGCTCAGTCTATAGGCACGACCGGTCCCGTCGCGCGACCCGCGCAGCCCGTGCGGGCAAAAAAACCCGCACCTTTGACGCCCCGAGAAACGAGGGAAGGGGAACCGCCGCACGGGCGATTCCCCTTCCCTGAACGTGAAGTGGGAGGCTAGTGGAACGAGTCCCCGCACGCGCAACTGCCCTGCGCATTGGGGTTGTCGATCGTGAAGCCCTGCTTCTGGATCGTGTCCTCGAAGTCGATGGAGGCGCCGTCAAGATACGGCACGCTCATGCGGTCGACCACTACCTCCACACCATCGAAATCGACGGTGGCGTCCCCATCCATCAGCCGTTCATCGAAGTAGAGCTGATAGATCAGGCCGGAGCATCCGCCGGGCTGTACCGCTACCCGCAGGCGAAGGTCATCCCGACCCTCCTGTTCGAGCAGGCTGCGCACCTTCTCGGCTGCGGCGACGCTCAGGCCGACGCCGTGAGTGGGGTCAGAACTGATCTTGGTCTGGCCAAGGCTGATGGTGTCCGTCATGGATCGCCCCTTTCGTGATGTCTGCACTCATTCTAGCTCTCCCTTTGCTCCAATCGGGCTAGCAGAATCGCTTCGGCCAGAATCGCCCGCTGGAGAACGCCCAGATGGAGTGACTCATCAGGGCTGTGCGCCCGGGAATGCGGATCCTCGACCCCCGTCACCAGAATCTGGGCGGACGGAAATGCGTCGACGAGCTCCGCGATGAAGGGAATCGAGCCGCCGATCCCGGTTTCCACGGCTGGCCGGCCCCAGGCCTCGGTCATGGCTTGCTTGGCGAGCGCCACTGCCCAACCGCGGGTGTCGACCAGGAAGGGGTCGCCCAGGTCGACGTCGGCGATCTCTACGTGGGCGCCGAACGGAGCCTTGATGGTGAGGTGCGCCTGCAAGGCAGCGAAGGCGTCCTCGGCCCGCTGACCGGGCGCGACACGAGCGCTGAGGCGCACGGTGACCGAGGGAATCAGTGTGTTGGAGGCGTTGAGCACGCTCGGCGCGTCGATGCCCGTGATCGTGATGGCCGGCTTCGACCAGATCCGGGAGAGCACACTGCCCCGACCGATGGGACGCACTCCGTCCAGCAGGCCCGTCTCGGCCCGCAGGGTCGCCTCGTCGTATTCGGGTGTTTCCGCCTCGATCTGGGTGAGGCCGGCGACCGCGACCGCTCCCTCGGCGTCCCACAGGGTTGCCAGCAGCGTGACCATCGCGAGCATGCCGTCGGGAACCGCGCCGCCGAACATCCCCGAGTGCGAGGCGTGCGCCAGGGTGGAGACCGTGAGCCGGAAGGTCACGTTTCCCCGAAGTCCGACCGTCAGCGCAGGCGTCTCCGAATCCCAGTTGTCGGAATCGGCGACGACGATGACGTCGGCGGCGAGCTGCGCGCGATACTGCCGAAGGAACTGCGCAAAGGAGCGCGAGCCGTACTCCTCCTCCCCCTCGATGAAGAGGGTGACGCCCAGTTCGAAGTCCGGGCCGAGCACCCGGGTCATGGCGCGGATCGCAGCCAGATGGGTGATCACTCCGGCCTTGTCATCCGCCGCCCCACGCCCGAAGAGCCGATCACCGCGAACGGTTGGCTCGAAGGCCGGCGATTCCCAGTCCTCCGGTCTGCCCGGCGGCTGCACGTCATGGTGGGCATACAGCAGGATCGTGGGCTTGCCCCCGCGAGCCGCCCGGGTCGCCAGCACGGCAGGTTGACCAAGCCCAGTGCCGTCGCCGAGCGGGGCGCGGGAAACCTGCACGGTCTCGAAAACGTTCAGTGCCTCAGCCAGCTCACGGATCGCCTCGGCGCTGGCATGGACATGGGCGGGATCGAAACCGTCCCAGGCGACCGAGGGAATCCGCACGAGCCGGGCAAGTTCGGCGACCGCACCGGGCATTCCGGCCGTGACCATCCGGCGAAGGTCCTCGGTGACCCTCCCCGACGTGCGCCCCTCCCCGGGTGGATCCGTCGAACGTGTGCTGGTGCCCATGGGGGTAATCTTAAGCGTCTACCCCGTGCTGGAGAACCACCATGCCCAAAGAAGCTGCCATGCCTGCCGAATCCGTCACCCCCGACCCGAACACCGCGTCGGGCAAGGGCAAACCCACTCCGACGCGCCGCGAACGGGAGGCCGCCAACCGCCGTCCCCTGGTCAGCAGTGACAAGAAGGCGCAGAGAGCGCGCCTGGCCGCCGAGCGGGAACGGGCTCGCATCGGACTGGCCGCCGGCGAGGAGAAGTTCCTGCCGGCGCGCGACCGCGGCCCGCAGAAGAAGTTCGCCCGCGACTGGGTCGACGCGCGGTTCAGTGCCGGCGAGCTGCTGATCCCGGTGATGGTGGTGGTGATCGCCCTTTCGTTCATCAACGACCTCGCCGTGCAGTCCGCCGTCCTGATCGGACTGTGGGGATACTTCATCCTCGCCGTCATCGACACGGTTGTCGCCGGCTCTCTGGTCAGACGCAGGCTCGCTGCGCGGTACGGCAAAGACAAGGTCGAGAAGGTTCGCTGGTATGTGGCCATGCGGGCCATGCAATTCCGGCCGCTGCGGTTGCCGAAGCCGCAGGTCAGGCGCTGGCAGTTCCCCGAGTAGTGCGCGCCCGAGCCAGCCGACGGTTCACCCCGGCCGCCCAGAAGGGACCGCGGTAGATGAAGGCCGTGTAGGCCTGAACGAGCGTTGCTCCGGCATCGAGGCGTTCCTGAACCTGTCCGGCGGTCTCGATGCCGCCGACCGATATCACGCACAGCTCCGCCGGCGCGACGCCTCGAATGACTTCCAGCACTTCGAGAGACCTGGCGGCAAGCGGCGCACCGGAGAGTCCACCCGCCCCGATCTGCTCGATCCGGGCCGCATCGGTCTTCAGCCCGAGCCGCGAGGTGGTGGTGTTGGTGGCGATGATGCCGTCCAGAGCCAGGTCGGCGACCAGGGCGACGATTCGCTCGATCTGCTCGTTGCCGAGGTCAGGCGCGATCTTGACCAGCAGCGGCGTGGCGCCCGCTTCCGCTCGGACCGCCTCGAGCAGTGGCGCCAGCAGGTCGATTTCCTGCAGACCCCGCAGGCCAGGGGTGTTCGGGGAGCTGACATTGACGACGAGGTAGTCGGCGAAGGGCGCGAGCAGCCGAGCGCTGCGACGATAGTCGTCGACCGCGTTCTCGACGGCGGTCAGCCGACTCTTGCCGATATTGACCCCGATCACCGGCCGGCGATGGGCCGGCACGGAGTGCAGGCGCCTCAGGCGCAACACGGCCACATCAGCGCCGGCGTTGTTGAAGCCCATCCGATTGATGATGGCGCGATCCCGCAGCAGACGGAACAGCCTCGGCCGCTCATTCCCCGGCTGGGCGAGCGCCGTGATCGTGCCGACCTCGACATGACCGAATCCGAGTTGGCCGAGGCCGAGCACCATCCGGGCATCCTTGTCGAAGCCCGCGGCGACACCGAGCGGGGAGGGGAATGTCAACCCCAGTGCCCGCACCGCGAGCGCTGGATCAGGGCGGGTCCAGACCTTCAGCAGCCGACCGAGGCCGAGCATCGGGAGCGCTCGGATCAGCGTCCCCGCCCAGTGATGAGCCGCCTCGGCATCCATTCGGGCGATCACCAGCCGGAAGAGGGCTCGGTACATCGTCAGCTACTGCTCCGCGTCGGTGGTCGCGTCGTGGTCCACCCGCAGCGCTCCGATCGCTGTCTCGAAGTCCTCAAGGGAATCGAAACTCTGGTAAACGCTCGCGAAGCGCAGAAAGGCAACCTCGTCGAGTTCTCGCAGCGGTGCCAGAATCGCGTAGCCGATGTCGTCGGCTTCCACCTGCGCGGCGCCGGACGCCCGCACCGTCTCCTCAACGCGCTGGGCGAGCACCGCGAGGTCCGTATCGGTGACGGGTCGGCCTTGGCAGGCCTTGCGCACTCCGGCGATGACCTTCTCCCGGCTGAACTGCTCGATCACTCCACTGCGTTTGATCACGGCAAGACTCGCCGTCTCGGTCGTCGAGAATCGCCGACCGCACTCGGGACACTGACGCCTGCGCCGGATGGACAAGCCGTCGTCAGCGACCCGCGAGTCGATCACCCGCGTGTCTGCGTGGCGACAGAATGGGCAGAACATGGTCTCCCCAGCTTAAACCACTTCCCCCACCCCCAACCTCCCCCACCTGAGTTGCGGACTTTTGTCCTCAGGGAGGGCCGAACAGGGGTCCGGGACCCCCAAAGTCCGCAACTCAGGTGGGGGGAGGCGGGGGGAAGCGGGCGGTGATGGCCTCGCCGTGGGCGGGCAGTTGCTCGGCGGCCGCAAGGTCGATGACCGCTTCGGCGACGTCGGCAAGGCCTGCGCGGCTGTAGCGGATGATCTGCTGCGGGCGCAGGAAGGCATAGGCGCCAAGACCGGCAGCGAAGCGTGCCTGACCCCCTGTGGGCAGCACGTGGTTGGAGCCGGCCAGGTAGTCGCCAAGACTGACCGGCGAGAACGGCCCGAGGAAGATCGCACCGGCGTTCTCGACCATGTCGAGCACGGCGTTCGGGGACACCGTCTGGATCTCCAGATGCTCAGGACCGTAGGCATTCGAGAATCGCGCCGCCGCCGCAATATCATCCACCAGCACGATCGCGGACTGCGGGCCCGTCAGCGCCGCTCGGGCGCGACTGGCGTGTCTGGTGCCCGCGATCCGCCTCTCGAGGGCAGCCTGCACCAGCTCGGCCAACTCGACGGAGTCGGTCACCAGCAGTGCCGCTGCCGCCTCGTCGTGCTCGGCTTGGCTGAGCAGGTCGGCAGCGACCAGCTGCGGGTCGGCAGCAGCGTCGGCGATCACCAGGATCTCGGTGGGCCCCGCCTCGGCATCGATCCCGACGAAGCCCCGGACAAGGCGCTTGGCAGCGGCGACATAGACGTTGCCCGGCCCCGTGACGACCTGGACGGGCTCGAGTCCGATTTCGGGAACCCCGTATGCCAGCGCCCCGATCGCGCCGGCTCCGCCCATGGCATAGACCTCATCGACACCGAGCAGTCCAGCCGCAGCCAGTACCGTCGGGTGCACCCGGCCACCGAAGTCGGACTGGGCAGGGGAAACGAGCGCGATCTCGCGCACGCCGGCGACCTGAGCCGCGACCACGTTCATCACGACGCTCGAAGGGTAGACCGCCTTGCCGCCCGGCACGTACAGGCCCACCCGAGCCACCGGCTGCCAGCGCTGGACGATCTCGGCGTCATCGCTGAACCTGGTCACCGCGGCTGCGGGCACTTGCGCGGCCGATGCCCGGCGCACCCTGATGATCGCCTCGTCGAGGGCTGCACGGACGGCGGGATCCAGTTCGCGGACGGCGGCGGCGAGTTCGGCGGCGCTGACCCTGATCTTCTCGGGCGCAGCGCCGTCGAAGCGCTCGGACTGTGCGCGAATGGCACCCGCCCCGCCGCTGCGCACCTCATCGATGAGCGCCCCGGCGGCGGCCAGTGCATGCGAGACATCGACCGCTGCGCGGGGAATCAGCGCGAGCAGTTCTGCGTTGCTCGGGTTCGTGGCACGGAGGTCGATTATCTGCAGCATGGCGGACCCAGTCTACGAGACGCCGAGCGCATTAGCCGAGGCAGCCAGGACCGAGCAGACTCTTGAGCTCGCCGTAGAGATCGCTGGTGACCGTCACCGGATACGGGATCTCGAACATCCTGGCACTGGACCCCTTGATCAGGCGAAGGCGGACCTCGGCGTCACCGGAATGCCTGATCAGCACGTCATTGAGGTTCTTGACCAGATCCGTCGTCGCCCTGTGCTCGGCGAGCGAGATCACCAGTGGTCCGGAATCGCCGACGCTGTTCTGGTCGATCTGGACGATGCTGTATGCGTGCACGGTGACACCGTCGTCGCGCGCGCTGACGCGACCGCGGATCTCGACGACCGCATCGCCCACCAGTGAGGGCGCGAATTCCTGGTAGGTCCTGCCCATGAACATCACGGTGACCTCGGCGCCGAAGTCCTCGACCTGGATCATCCCGAACTGATTGCCCGATGCCCGCGCGGTCCGGTGCTGCACCGAGGTGACCAGGCCTGTGATCGTGACCTGGTCGCCGTCGGCGGCGACCTCCCCGCTGATCAGTTCCGCGATCGAGAGACTCGCCCTCCTGCCCAGTTCCGCTTCCATTCCGGCAAGCGGGTGATCGGACACGTAGAGCCCGAGCATCTCCCGTTCGAAGGCGAGCTTGTCCCGCTTGGACCACTCCGGGCGATCAGGCACCGCCGCAACCGTCTCCGGGGTATCCCACAGCCCGTCGAAGTCGAATCCGACCATGCCGTTGGCTTCATTGCGCTTGAGTGAAACCGCTTCTTCCACCGCGCCCTCGTGGATCTCGAGCAGGGCACGCCGAGTGGACCCCAGTGAGTCGAAGGCACCGGCCTTGATCAGGGACTCGATCGTGCGCTTGTTGGCAACGGGTGCGGGAACCTTGCGCAGGAAGTCATGGAAACCGACGAAGCGGCCCGCGCTGCGTCGCGTCAGTTCGATCGCCTCGACGACATTCGCACCGACGTTGCGCACCGCCCCGAGCCCGAAGCGGATGTCGCCGCCGATCGCGGTGAAATCCACCATCGACTCATTGACATCGGGGGCGAGAACTCGGATGCCCATCCGGCGGCATTCGGAAAGATACAGGCCGAGCTTGTCCTTGGCGTCCCCGACGCTGGTCAGCAGGGCCGCCATGTACTCGGCCGGGTGATTGGCCTTGAGATAGGCCGTCCAATAACTCAGCACGCCGTAGCCCGCGGAATGGGCCTTGTTGAAGGCGTAGTCGGCGAAGGGCATCAGAGTGTCCCACAGCGTCCGCACAGCCTGTTTGCTGTAGCCGTTGGCCGTCATGCCGGCCTCGAAGTCGGCCAGCTGCTTGTCCAGTTCGCTCTTCTTCTTCTTGCCCATCGCCCGACGCAGCACGTCGGCTTGTCCGAGCGTGAAGCCGGCGACCTTCTGGGCTACGGCCATCACCTGCTCCTGGTACACGATCAGGCCGTAGGTGGTATCGAGGATCTCCCGCAGCGGTCCGGCCAGCTCCGGGTGGATCGCATCGACCTGCTGCAGGCCGTTCTTGCGCAGCGCGTAGTTGAGGTGCGAATTCATCCCCATCGGACCCGGTCGGTACAGGGCGATCACCGCCGAGATGTCCTCGAAGTTGGTGGGTTTCAGCTGCCGGAGCAGCGCCCGCATCGGGCCGCCGTCGAGTTGGAACACGCCGAGGGTGTCGCCGCGGGAAAGCAACTCGTAGGTCCTGGCATCCGCATTGAGATCGAGATCCTCCGGCACCAGATCGATCCCTGTATTGGCCTTGATCATCACGAGCGCATCCTGGATGACCGTGAGGTTGCGAAGGCCGAGGAAGTCCATCTTCAGCAGGCCGAGTTCCTCCAGCGGCGGCTGGTCGAACTGGGTGATGATCGCCCCGTCGTCCTCGCGCTTCATGATCGGCAGCACGTCGATCAATGGCTCGGCCGACATCAGCACCCCGGCCGCGTGCACTCCCCACTGCCTCTTGAGGTTCTCGATCCCGCGGGCTGTCGCGAAGACCCTGGCAGCCTCCGGGTCCGTCTCGACGATCGACCTGAAGTCCGCAGCCTCCTTGTAGCGGGGCGATGCGGGGTCGACGATCTCGGCCAGTCCGATGTCCTTGCCCATCACCGTCGCGGGCATCGCCTTGGTCAGTCGCTCGCCGACCGAATACGGCATTCCGAGCACCCTGGCGCTGTCCTTCAGCGCCTGTTTGGCTTTGATGGTGCCGTAGGTGATGATCTGCGCAACCCGATCGTCACCGTACTTCTCGGTCACGTAGCGGATGACCTCGGATCGGCGCCGGTCATCGAAGTCGATGTCGATGTCGGGCATCGACACCCGGTCCGGGTTGAGGAACCGCTCGAAGATCAGGCCGTGCGCCAGCGGGTCGAGCCCGGTGATCTCCATGGCGTAGGCGACCAGCGAACCGGCTGCGGAACCACGCCCGGGGCCGACTCTGATGCCCTGCGACCTTGCCCAGTTGATGAAGTCCGCGACGACCAGGAAATAACCGGGAAAGCCCATCTGGTTGATCACGTCGATCTCGTAGCGCGCTTGGGCGAGATGCCGCTCGGAGACACCACCGGGGAAGCGCTTCGCGAGGCCGCGGGTGACCTCCTTCTCGAACCAACTCGCCTCGGTCTCACCGACGGGAACCGGGAATCGGGGCATCAGGTCGCGTTTGACGAAGTCGATCGCGCAGCGCTCGGCGATCAGCAGGGTGTTGTCGCATGCCTCGGGATAATCCCGAAACAGCTGGCGCATCTCGGCGGCCGACTTGAGGTAGAACTCATTGGAGTCGAATTTGAAGCGATTGGGATCATCCAAGGTCGAGCCGGACTGCACGCAGAGCAGGGCGGCATGGGCTTCGAAATCGCCCGCATTGGTGTAGTGCAGGTCGTTCGTGGCGAGCAATGGCAGTCCGAGATCCCTGCTGAGTCGGATCAGGTCGCTCTGCACCCGCCGCTCGATGCCGAGCCCGTGGTCCATGAGCTCGACGAAATAGTTTCCGGCGCCGAAGATGTCCCGGAAGTCCGCCGCGGCCCGTACGGCCTCGTCGTACTGGCCGAGGCGGAGTCGGGTCTGCACTTCGCTGCCCGGACAGCCGGTCGTGGCGATGACTCCGGCGGCATAGCGGCTGAGGATCTCGCGGTCCATCCGGGGCTTGTAGTACTGGCCTTCGATCGAGGCCAGCGAGGAGAGGCGAAACAGGTTGTGCATGCCCTCGGTGGTCTCGGAGAGCATGGTGATGTGGGTGTAGGCCCCATTGCCCGAGACATCGTCTTCGCCGCCGTTGCCCCAGCGCACTCGGCTGCGGTCCTGCCGTGCCGTGCCGGGGGTGAGGTACGCCTCGGTGCCGATGATGGGCTTGATGCCGTTGGCAGTCGCCGTCTTCCAGAAGTCATAGGCGCCGAACATGTTGCCGTGATCGGTCACCGCGATCGCCGGCATGCCTTCGGCGACGGCAGTCTGGATCAGCGGGGTGACCCGCGCGGCGCCATCCAGCATCGAATACTCGGAGTGCACGTGCAGGTGCACGAATGAGTCGCTCGAGGCCACGGTCGCTCCGCTGGTAGGAAATGGTCGTTCCACCATACGTCGAACCCGGGACCCGGCATGCCGGGCTCGCCCTCAGTCGCCGCGAAGAACCTCAAGCGCATGTTGAAGGTCTGCGGGGTACTCCGACTCGAACTGCACCCACTCCCCCGTGACCGGGTGCTCGAAGCCCAGACGCATCGCGTGCAGCCACTGCCGGCTCAGACCCAACCGGGCCGAGATCGCGGGGTCGGCACCGTACATCGCATCGCCGACACAGGGATGCCTTTCGGCGGCCATGTGCACGCGGATCTGATGAGTGCGGCCGGTCTCGAGGCGGATCTCCAGCAGGGTGGCATGCGGGAAGGACTCAATGCTCTGGTAGTGCGTGACCGAGGGTCTGCCTTCCGCGGTGACCGCGAATCTCCAGTCCGAGCGCGGGTGTCGTCCGATCGGCGCGTCGATCGTGCCGGCGGAGGGATCCGGATGACCCTGCACGACCGCGTGGTAGATCTTCTCGACTCTGCGTTCCCGGAAGGCGCGCTTGAGCGAGCTGTACGCCTGCTCGGTCTTGGCGACCACCATCAGCCCGCTCGTGCCCGCGTCGAGCCGATGCACGATACCGGCGCGTTCAGCCGGGCCGGACGTAGCGATCCGGAATCCCGCCGCTGCCAGCGCGCCGAGCACCGTGGGACCATCCCAACCGGGTGCGGGGTGCGCGGCAACGCCGACGGGCTTGTCAATCACCACGAAGCTCTCATCGTCGTAGACGATGCGCAATCCCGGTACCTGCAAGGGGATGATCCGAGGTTCCACGCGCTCAGTCCAAGTGACCTCCAGCCAGCTGCCGGCATGAATCCGGTCAGCCTTGCCGAGAACTGTGCCGTCGGCGCTGACCCCACCGGATGCCGCCACCTCAGCGGCGAACGTCCGCGAGAATCCGAGCATTCGGGCCAGGGCCGCGTCGACGCGTTCACCGTCGAGGCCATCCGGGACCGGCAGCGAGCGGGACGGCATTCACGCCTCCGGATCAGCCGCGGTCGGCAGCGAAGCGGAGCGCGTGCCATCGAGGTTCACCCCGCGGATCGTCAGCAGAACGAAAAGGCTGAGACTGGAGACGATCGCGATGTCGGCGACATTGAAGATCGCGGGGAACATCCACAGCTCCAGGAAGTCGATCACATGTCCCTGCCCGAAACTCGGTTCGCGGAAGAGCCGATCGAAGAGGTTTCCCAGAGTGCCGCCGAGCAGAAGACCGAAGACGCTCGCCCACGCCATCGAGCGGATCCGAGCGGCGAACCAAAGGATCACGACCACGACCGTTGCAGCGACGATCGAGAAGACCCAGGTCGAACCGCTGGCGAGGCTGAAGGCGGCACCGGAGTTCCTGACCAGCGTGAGCTGCAGCAGTTGGCCGAGAACCGGGTAGTGGTCGCCGGGGACAAGGTGGTCCAGCACCCACAGCTTCGAGAGCTGGTCAGTGGCGAAGATGCCGACCGCTATCGCGGCCAGCACGCCGAGCGTTCGGAAGCTCGCGCCCTTAGACGCCGCCAAAGCCCTGGAAAGCGCTGGGCTGGGCAACCTCGGCGGATGCCGTGGCGGCTTCGCTGCCCACCGGACCGCTGGCGGTCAGTTCCGCGAGCTGGCCTTCGATGTAGGACCTGAGCTTCTGCCGGTACTCGCGTTCGAAGGTGCGCAACTCATCGATGGAGTGCTCGAGCAGTGCCCGTTCCTGTTCCAGGGAGCTGATCTGCGAACGCTGCTTGGCCTCGGCCTCGGCGATCACCCGGGCAGCGGTGGCGTGGCCTTCTGCGATGAGCGCGTCGCGCTTCTCGATGCCTTCGCGGACGTGTTCCTCATGCAGGCGACGAGCAAGCTGCAGCAGGTTGTTGGTGTTGCCCGGGTCGAGGGCCGAGGCGTCCATCGACTGACTCGGGTAGGGCAGTCCTCCCGTAGTCGGCGCAATGGCCGCGGCGGGCGGCACCTGCTGCTGGAGCTGCGCGGCGAGACCGGCGCTCTGCCCGCCACCGCGCTGCAGTTCGGCGATCCGCGCTTCGCTGCCGGTCAGGCGCTGGCGCAGTTCCTCGTTCTCCTGATTCAAGCGACGCAACTCCAGGACGACCTCATCGAGGAAGTCATCGACCTCATCCTGGTCGTACCCTTCGCGGAACTTGGTCGGCTGGAACCGCTTGTTGACAACATCTTCGGGCGTCAACGCCATGACTGGTCACCTAGCTTTCTAAGAATCGATCTGCAACGGAACACATCGTATTCGATGCACACCGCAATCTGGACACCCCAGAAAGGGACCCCACTCACAATACTCCCGTGAGCAGGGCACCGATCGTCTGAATCAGCGACAGCAGTATGAAGCAGGCGAGCAGAGTGAGGCTCCACGCGAAGTCAAGGCGGAGATCCCCGATGACGAGCGGCCGAATCAGGCGTCGAAACAGCTTCAGCGGTGGGTCGGTCACCGTGAAGGCTGCCTCAGCGATGATCAGGAGGAACCCCCGGGGTCGCCAAGCCCGGTTGATCACGGTCACCCAATCCAGGACGAATCGAACGATCAGGATGACGATATAGAGCACGACCGCGTAGTACGCGACATCGAGCAGTATCGCTGCAATCGCTGACAACTACGGCGTCTGGCTGAAGAACGAGGCGTCCACGTCGTCACTGTGCGACTGGTCACCGGAGATGGCCACGTGCGCGGGTGAGAGCAGGAACACCTTGCTGGTCACCCGTTCGATCCGACCGTACAGGCCCATCGACAGTCCCGATGCGAAATCGATCAGACGACGCGCGTCCGGCTCGCTCATCTGCGAGAGATTGATGATGACGGGGATGCCCTCGCGGAAGTTCTCGGCAATCACCTGAGCATCCTTGTACTGCCTCGGATGAACCGTGAGGATCTCGTTCATTTCGCTCGCTCCCTGACGAGGTGCCGGTGCGCGCCGCAGGGGGGTGACCGCGCCCGCTCGCGCAGTGTGTTCCCGCTCCGGCGACTGGGTCTGGCGAACAGGTGCCGCGGCCTCGAATTCGGAATCCTCATCGGCCAAGCCGAGGTAGACCATCGCATTGCGCAGCGGGTTAGCCATCAGAACCTCCGTAGTAATCACTTCTCGACTTGACATTAACGCGGCGTCGGACGGTTTCCCGTGATTGCCGATCCGATTCTCAGGTGTGTCGCACCTTCGCGGATCGCCGCGGCGTAATCGTGGCTCATGCCCGCCGAGATCTCGGTCGCTCGCGGCGCGAGCGCCCGGAGCCGTTCGGACAGGGTGCGGAGGCGAGCGAACGCTGATGCCGGCTCCTCGTCCAGCGGCGCAACGGCCATGATGCCCCTGAGGCGCAGTGAATCGGTGCCGAGCACCCGCGCGGTCAACGCTTCCAGTCCCGCCTCGTCCACCCCGCCCCGGCCGGGGTCACCGCTCAGGTTGACCTGGATGAAGCAGTCGACGCGACGTGCCCCCGCCAGTGCCGTGACCAGACTGTCGCGGTCGACGGAGTGGATGACACTGGCGTACTCGGCCACCGCCTTCGCCTTTGCCGACTGCAGTTGCCCGATGAAGTGCCACCGCGCGGCGGTTCCGGCGAGCTCGGCGGCCTTGGCGCTGGCCTCCTGGTGCCGATTCTCACCGAATTCGGTGACACCGAGTTCGAGCAGCTCGCGAACGAGAGCCGCGGGATGGAACTTCGTAACGACGATCAGCGTCAGCTCATCCGCGGACCGGCCGGCCGAGCGCGCCGCTTCGGCGATCCCCGCACGCACCATCGCGAGCCGGCCGGCGAGCGAAGTGTCCGTCACCTCAGGAATTCGGGAATGTCCAGCTCGCCTTCGTCGTCATCGAATGCCGGGCTGAAGGAGGCGGTGTCGGCCAGCGCGGCACCATCGGGCTCCGGTGCCTCGACCCGGCCGAAGTCAGGGTCGGGCTCGGGTTCGGGGGTACTCGGTGCCCTCAGCGGGCGGGACAGCGACGACGACGTCGGCGCACCGCCATCGAAACCCGCAGCGATCACGGTGACCCGTACCTCATCACCGAGCGTGTCGTCGATCACCGCACCGAAGATGATGTTCGCTTCGGGGTGCACTGCCTCCTGAACGAGCCGGGCCGCGTCATTGATCTCGAAGATGCCGAGATTCGAGCCGCCCGTGATCGAGAGCAGCACCCCGTGCGCACCATCGATGGACGCCTCAAGCAGGGGGCTGGCCACCGCGAGTTCCGCGGCCTTGATCGCGCGGTCGGCACCGCGGGCCGAACCGATCCCCATCAGGGCCGAGCCGGCGCCCTGCATGACCGACTTGACATCGGCGAAGTCGAGGTTGATCAGGCCGGGTGTGGTGATCAGGTCGGTGATGCCCTGGACACCGGCGAGCAGGACCTGGTCGGCAGTCGCGAAGGCGTCGAGCATACTGATGCCGCGGTCGCTGATCTCGAGCAGACGGTCGTTGGGAACGACGATGAGGGTGTCGACCTCGTTCTTCAGCGCTGCCACGCCGTCCTCCGCCTGAGCCTGACGGCGGCGCCCTTCGAAGGCGAATGGCTTGGTGACCACGCCGATCGTCAGCGCACCGATGGACTTGGCGATTCTGGCCACGATGGGTGCGCCGCCGGTGCCGGTACCGCCGCCCTCACCGGCGGTCACGAAGACCATGTCGGCGCCTGTGAGGGCCTCCTCGATCTCCTCTGCGTGGTCCTCGGCACTGCGACGGCCGACCTCCGGGTCGGCGCCGGCGCCGAGCCCCTTGGTCAGGTCGCGACCGATGTCGAGCTTGACGTCAGCGTCGCTGAGCAGCAGGGCCTGGGCATCCGTGTTGATGGCGATGAACTCCACTCCGCGCAGACCCAGCTCGATCATGCGGTTGACAGCATTGACGCCACCGCCACCGACGCCGACGACCTTGATCTCGGCAAGGTAGTTGTTGCTTGATGTCACTTTCGGCCTCCGCTGGAAGTCTCAACCTAAGGTAGAGGATTAAAGAAATGCTGGGTATGCATTTCCTGACTCGACGTTAGGCACCATTGTTGCGGAGGCTTCCGAAGCGCTTTGGCGTGTCGGAAAGTGCCCGTCATTTCCGCTCAGAGCGTGCGGACGACGAGGCTCAGAGGTGAGGATACGTCATAGAGCACACTGGTGACGGAGCCCTGCGCCGCCATCAGCCGCTGGAGGCCCACGGCCTTCAGGTCGGAGTCTTCGGCACTGCCCCACAGCACCTGCTGGCCACCGCGAAGCCCGAGCCGGACGTCGTCCTTGGTGCCCGCGGAGACGGTGTCGACACTTGCCCGCATCTCGGCGGGGAGGGAGTGCAGCACCTGGACGGCGGCAGAGAATCCGGGACCGTCCACGGTCGTCTCGCTCATCGTGAAGATCGGGTAGTCCGGATTGCGCTCCTCGGTCCGCGCCAGGACCACGCCTGCCGAATCGATGATGTCCCAGCCGTCACCATCGCTGACGGTGCCGATGGGGGTCCGCTCGACCAGTCGCACGATCAGGGTTCCCGGCAGTTGCCGCTCGATCGAGAAGCTCTCGATGAGCGGGAACCCGCCGAGCTGCGCCGTCAGGGTGCTGGCATCCACGAGCGGCAGCGGAACACCGAGTTGATCCGTGAGGGCGGCTTCGACCTGATCGACCGCGACCTGCTCAGCGCCGATCACCGTGATGGTGCGGACGGCGAACAAAGGCGAGAAGATCCCGGCAAGCAGCAGAGCGAGCAGGAGGGACGTCGCGCCGCCCAGCACCGCCCAGACCATTCGGCGATTGCGGCTCTTCCTGGTGAATCGGCGCGCCTCCCTGCGCTCGAAGCGGCGGCGCTCGGCCTCGGCGCGCTGAGCGTCACCGGCGGCGCGGCGCTCGACACGGATCGCCTCCGCCACCGAATCGGCCGGCTTCTTCGAGGCGATCGGCACGACCGGTCTGCCGGTGGAATCCGGCATGGTCGAGCGGCCTCTCTTCGCCGTGGCTGCTCGGTCGCCCTTGGACCTTCCGTGCGGCGCGCGAACCGGCGCCGGGCCGGGGCCTTCGGGCCGCTTCATGGCTGCCGCTGCTCCAGCGCCCCGAGAATCTGGGGAATGATCCGATACACATCACCGCAACTGAGGGTGATCACGTAATCACCGGGCCGCGCGATCTCGGCGACCCGCTCAGCCGCCTGCTGCCAATCCGGCAGATAGTCCACCCTGCCGGCATCCGTGAACCGGTCGGCGACGAGCGCACCCGTGACAGAGGGTTCCGGATCCTCGCGGGCGCCGTAGACATCGAGGACCACCGTGTGATCGGCAAGCCTCTCGTAGGCAGCGGCGAACTCCCCGGCCATCAGCCGAGTGCGGCTGTAGAGATGCGGCTGGTGCACGGCGATGATCCGCCCGGCACCGACCACCGTCCGGGCCGCCGAAAGGGCCGCAGCGACTTCGGTCGGGTGGTGGGCGTAGTCATCGAAGACGCTCACGCCCCGTACGACTCCGTGCAGTTCGAACCGCCGCTGCGTCCCGGCGAAGGCCTCGAGGCCGCGGATCACCGGCTCGGGCTGATAGCCCATGCCGACGAGGGTCGCGAAGGCACCCGCCGCATTGATCGCATTGTGCCGGCCCGGAACCGTCAGCTGGACGGGGTAGGCGGCGCCACCATACTCGATCGTGAACCCGACCGGTCCCGCTGCGGTGACCGCTCGAACCCGCACCGTCGCGTCGGCAGCCTCACCGAAGGTGAGCACCCTGTCCTTCGTCAGTCTCTGCCGCACTCGAACAGCGCCCGGATCGTCGGAGGAGATGACCACGAGTTCGCCGGCACGCCCGGCGAAGTCGACAAAGGCCTGCTCGAAGGCCTCGAGCGTGCCGTAGTGGTCGAGGTGGTCCGGGTCGACATTGGTGATCAGAACGATCGCGGTCTCGTAAAGCATGAAGGAACCGTCAGACTCGTCCGCCTCGACGATGAAGAGATCGTCTGTGCCGCTGGCCGAGCTGACCCCCAGATCCCTGATCACGCCTCCGTTGACGAAGCTGGGATCGACGCCCATCTCGCGCAGTGCCGTGATGATCATGCCCGTCGAGGTCGTCTTGCCGTGCGCACCGGCGACCGCGACCAGAGGGCTCCGGTTGATCAGCCACGCCAGCGCCTGTGAGCGATGCAGAACCGGCACACCGTTGCGCTTCGCCCAGAGGTACTCGGCGTTGCTGGGCCAGAGCGCGCTCGTCACCACCACGGTATCGGCGCCGTGGGCGTTCTCGGCAGCATGGCCGATCGCGATGGTCGCGCCGAGGTCGCGAAGTTGCTGCACTGTTTCGGTCTCGCGCAGGTCGGAGCCGGTAACCGTCATTCCGGCGGCCAGGAAGAGCCGGGCGATGCCGCTCATGCCGGATCCGCCGATGCCGATGAAGTGCACGACCCCGAGCTTCTCGGGGATGGGCTGACTGAAGTCTGGCTTGATCACGCGGACATGCTCTCTGTCAAATGGCTCGATCCAAGCCTACGCGCTGTCCAATCGGGCACCGGGCCGCGACCCGCTGGGCACCCCGGGGCTCGCCGACGAATCCTGGTCAGGGCGTCGAGTGGATCAGCGCAACCATGCGTTCGCTGCCGTCTCGGACGCCGATGCGCCGCGCCGCATCGGACATTCTCGCCCGCTGCACCGAATCAGAGAGCACGGGAAGCAGCCGCCCGATCAGGCCCTCGCGAGTGAAGCTCGCGTCCGCCACCAACAGCGCTGCACCGGCGCGCACGCTGTCCGCCGCATTGAAGCGCTGTTCGCCGTTGCCGACCGGGTAGGGCACGTAGACCGCTGGGATGCCGAGCGCAGTGAGTTCGCTGACCGTTGCCGCCCCTGCCCGCGACACGGCGGCATCGGCCACGGCCAGAGCGAGTTCCATCCGGTCGCAGTATTCGATCAGGTGATAGCCATCCAGTCCCGGGTTGGCGAAGGTCTCGAATTCGCCGCCCGCCAGGTGCAGCACCTGGAACCCGGCGGCGATGATGTCCTCCGCTGCGGAAAGCACCGTGCTGTTGATCCGTCGTGAACCGAGGGAACCACCCGTGACCAGCAGCGTCGGCCGCTCGTCGAGACCGAAGAATGCGCGGGCTTCGGCGTCTCTGGCGCTCCGATCGAGATCTGCGATCTCGCGCCGCAGCGGCATCCCGACGAATCGGCCGTGGCGCAGCGGCGTCGATGCGAAGGCGACTCCCACTCTCCTGGTGCGGCATGCCCCAAGGCGGTTGGCGATGCCGGGCTTGGCATTCGCTTCGTGCAGCGCCAATGCCGTACCCCGCCCGACAGCAAGGTAGGCGGGCGCCGCGGCGTATCCGCCGAATCCGACGACCACATCGACGGATCGCGCTTCGATCATTCGCCGCACGGAATGGACGGCCGAACGCAGCGCGGTGGGGAACCCGGTCGCGGTGCGATCCAGCCGCCGCGGCATCGGCAGCCGCGGAATCGTCAGAAGTTCGTAGCCCCGCTCCGGGACCAGCCGGGACTCGAGACCCTCTGCAGTGCCGAGCACCAGAACATCGGCACCGGGATCCTCGCGGCGCAGCTCATCGGCGACCGCGAGCAGCGGGTTGACGTGGCCTGCGGTGCCGCCCCCGGCAAGCAGGTACCGGGTCACCGCCCGAGCCCGTCGGGCTGCTTCCGCTGGCCGCGCGCGAAGGAGAGCACCACACCGATCGCCAGCAGCGTGGCGAGGGTCGCCGAGCCGCCGGCGGAGATCAGCGGCAGCGGAACACCGAGTACCGGCAGCACCTGCAGCACGACGGCGATGTTGACGAGCGCTTGGCCGACCACCCACACCATCACTCCGCCCGTCACGATCCGGACGAAGGGATCATCGCTCGCGGCGATGATGCGCACGAAACACACCGCGAGAAGCACGAACAATGCCAGCACCAGGACGGCCCCGATCAATCCGAGCTCCTCGCCGATCACCGCGAAGATCATGTCATTATCCGCTTCCGGCAGCCAGAGCCACTTGGATTTGGAGTTCCCGAGACCGACCCCGAAGATCCCGCCGGAGGCGAGCGCGAAACTCGCGTGCGTTATCTGCCAGCCGGCGCCTTCATAGTCGACGGTGCCGGGTGTGAAGAACGCCTGCAGCCGGTACAACCGGTTCGGGCTGGCGACGGCGAAGATCAGAGCGAGCGCTCCGCCGACGCCGACGATCGTGAACAGGTACCGGAACCGGACACCCGCGAAGTACAGGCAGCCAAGCAGAACGCTGACGAGGATCATCACGGTTCCGAGATCGTCACCGACCATCACCAGTCCGATGGCGGCCCCGGAGACCACCAGAGCGGGGACCAGGGCATCCTGCCAGCCCGGTTTCAGCGGCTGACGCTTTGCGAGCAGCATCCCCAGCCAGAGAATCAGTGTGAGCTTGATGAATTCCGATGGCTGCAGCGTGAAGTTGCCGATGCTCAGCCAGTTGCGGTTGTTGTTGACCTCGATGCCCAGACTGGTGAAGACCAGCAGCTGCAGACCCACGGCGCCGCCGAGGAACAGCACAGCCCATTTCTTCCAGAACATCGTGGGCAGCCGAGATACGATCAGCATCATCGGAATGCCCAGTGACATGAAGAGCACGTGCTTCCAGAGCTGCCCGAAGGCGTCTCCCGTGCTGGCGAAGGACTCGATCGACGAGGATGAGAGCACCATGATCAGGCCGAGCACCACCAGAAACAGCGTCGTGCCGAGCAGCAGGAAGTAGTTGGATGACTCCGCGTGGAAGATCCGCTTCACCGCGACCCGAGTCTGAGGGTGATCTGCCGGGACTTGGGGCTTAGGAGTCCGCTGCTGAGGCGCCATCACCATGCGCCTCACCTCCCAGATATTCCTCAACCGCCGCGGCGAAAGCCCGCCCGCGCTCGGCATAATCCGCAAACTGGTCCATCGACGCCGCGGCGGGCGCGAGCAGGACGACATCGCCGGCCTGCGCGAGTCCCGCCGCATGCCGCACCACCTGCGGCATGACTCCCTCAGTTTCCGTCGGCTCGACCTCGACCACCGTGAGCAGCGGCGCGTGTCGCCGGAATGCCTCGCGCAACACGCTGCGATCACTCCCGATCAGAATGGCCGCGCGGAGGCGACCGAGCTGCGCGGCGACGAGTGGGCCGATGTCGACGCCCTTGAGCAGACCGCCGACGATCCAGACGACCGACGGGAAGGAAACCAGGGACGCCTCAGCGGCATGGGCATTGGTCGCCTTGGAATCATCGATCCAGAGGATATCCGCGAACGAGGCCACCGCCTCGATTCGATGCGGATCAAGGCGGAAGTCGGCGAGGGCTGTTCGGATGTCGCGGACCGAGGCACCTGCCGCCCTGGCCAGTGCGCTCGCCGCGAGCACGTCCGCGACGACGTGCGGGGCACCGAGGCCGCGTGCGGAGAGTTCGGCGACCGTCGTGAGTTCGAGCGCGGCCCTCTGCCTGTCCTGGAGGAAGGCCCGATCGACGAGGATTCCGTCGACGACTCCAAGATCACTGGGTCCGGGCACCCCCAGTCCGAATCCGATCGCCCGGCAGCCGTCAGTGACCTCGGCGTCCTCCACCATCCGAAGTGTGGCGGCATCGTCGCGGTTGTAGACCGCGGCTCGGATTGCGTTCGTGTACACCTTGGCCTTCGCGGCCGCGTACGCGGCCTCGGTGCCGTGCCAGTCCAGATGGTCGGGCGCGAGGTTCAGGCAGACGCTCGCCAGCGGAACCAGATCAGCCACTCCCCCGCGGTTCAGCCAGTGCAGCTGATAGCTCGAGAGTTCGACGACCAGCACGTCGAAGCCGTCCGGATAGCGAATGGCATCGAGCACCGGAGTGCCGATGTTCCCGCAGGCGAGCGCACGGATACCGGCCGCGTGCAACATCGCCACGGTCAACGCTGTCGTGGTGGTCTTGCCGTTGGTGCCGGTGATCAGGATCCACTCCGCGGCAGTCACCTTGTCCCGCAGACGCCAGGCCAGTTCCACATCCCCCCATGTCGGCACGGCGGCGCGCTCGGCCCAGAGCAGCACGGGGTGATCCGGGTGGAAGCCCGGCGAGACGATGATCAGCTCGGGAGCGAATTCGAGCAGCGCGGCGGGGGCCTCCTCGAGGTTCTCGAGCACGAGCGTCACTCCGATCACCCGGAGAATCGCACGCTGTTCCTCGCTGGCGGACGGGGCGAGCGCGAGCACATCGGCCCCGAGTTCTGCGAGGGTGTCGGCAGCCGCCATACCCGTCACGCCGAGTCCGAGCACGGCGACCCGCAGCCCGGCCCAATCGCCATGCCAGCTGATCAGGGAGTCGAGGTCCTTCATCCTCAGCGACTGACCCATTCGGTGTAGAAGACCCCGACGGCTGCCGCGACGAAGAGTCCGGCGATCAGCCAGAATCGCACGACGACGGTGACCTCGGCCCAGCCTTTGAGCTCGAAGTGATGATGCAGAGGACTCATCAGGAAGATCCGTTTGCCCCTGGTGATCTTGAAGTAGGCGCGCTGCACGATCACGGATCCGGTCACGATCAGGAAGAGCCCGCCGATCAGCACCAGCAGCAGCTCGGTACGAGTCAGGATGGCCAGGGCGGCGAGGGCACCACCCAAGGCGAGCGAACCGGTGTCGCCCATGAAGATCTGCGCCGGCGACGTGTTCCACCAGAGAAAGCCGATCAGGCTCGCCGTGATGGCCGCGGCGATGATCGCCAGATCGAAGGGGTCCCGGACCACGTAGCACTTGTAGTCGACGAAGGGATCGAGATTCGGGTCGAAGCACCACTGGTTGGACTGCCAGAACCCGATGAACACGTAGGAGCCGAGCGCGAGGATCGAGGCACCGGTGGCCAAACCGTCCAGCCCGTCGGCGACGTTGACGCCGTTGGAAGCGCTGATCGTGATGATGTTCACCCAGATCACGACGAGGATTCCACCCGCGACGGTGCCGAAGACGGCGAGATCGAGCCAGGGGATGTCCCGGACCGCCGAGATCATCGTGGAAGCCGGCGTCAAATGGGTATCCGGGTCCGGGAAGCTCAGGGCCAGCACCGCGAAGATCGTCGCGACGATGGCCTGACCCGCGATCTTGGCCCAGCCGCCGAGGCCAAGGCTCCTCTGGTTGCGGGTCTTGGTGAAATCGTCGATGAACCCGACCACGCCCAGACCCACCATCATCAGTATCACCAGCAGACCGCTCGCGGTGAATGGCGCCTCCCCGACCAGGTGGCCGACGACGTAGCCGAGCACCGCACCGATGATGATGATGATGCCGCCCATGGTGGGCGTACCGCGCTTGGCGTGATGGCTCTGCGGACCGTCATCCCGGATGAACTGGCCCCAGCCGAGCCGGTGGAAGAGGCGGATGAACAACGGGGTGGAGAACAGCGTGAAGACGATCGCGACAGTGCCGCCGACCAGCAGGGCGATCATGCGCTGACACCGCCGATCCGGTCGCCGAGGAACCGAAGTCCGGCGGAATTCGACGACTTCACCAGGACGACGTCCCCTGGTCTGAGTGTCCCATGGAGCACATCGTATGCCTCCTCGGCATCCGCGACGTAGACCGACTCCCCGTCCCAAGAACCTTCGAGTCCGGCGGCGGCGTGGATGTGCCGCGCACCCCATCCGACCACGATCAGCCGGCCGATATTGAGTCGAACCGCGAGGCGTCCGATCCGGTCGTGCTCCTCTCGCGCGATCTCCCCCAGCTCGGCCATCTCACCGAGGACCGCCACGGATCGGCCCTGGCTAGCGGTCAGCTGGGCGAGGGTCTTGAGCGCTGCGGCCATCGAGTCCGGGCTGGCATTGTAGGCGTCGTTGATCACCGTGATCTCGGGCTCGGGCAGCAGAACCTCCATCCGCCACCGCTCCGCGCGGTCCATGGCGGACAACGCCGCGATCGCGCGGTCGATATCGAGGCCGAGCGTGTGCGCCGTGCTCAGGGCGGCCAGCGCGTTGGGAACATGGTGTTCCCCGAGTATTCTCAGCCGGACCGTACGGTCCGGCTCGCCAGCGATCTGGAGTCGGAATCGGGTCCCCGCCACCGACACGGCGATATCGGTGCCGCGGATCACCCCCGGGGTGGCCTCGCCCTCCTCGGTCGTGAACCATGCGACCCGAGCCGAGGTCAGTGCCGCCATCCGCGCCACCCGTGGGTCGTCGGCGTTCAGAACGGCGGTGTCCTTCGGACCCAGCCCTGTGACCAACTCCGCCTTGGCCGCTGCGGTGCTCTCGATGTCCCCGAAACCCCCCGCGTGGGCCAGCCCGACCTTGAGTTCGATCGCCACGTCCGGCGGCGCCATTGCGGCGATGCGGGCGATTTCGCCGGGACCGCTCGCTCCGGCCTCGACGATCAGGAATCGAGTCCGGGCGGTGATGCGGAGCATGGAGATGGGTGCGCCGACGTAGTTGTTGAAGGAACCCTCCGGGGCGACCGTCTCGCCGTGGTCGGCGCAGATGGCCCGGAGCATGTTCTTGGTGGTGGTCTTGCCATTGGATCCGGTGACCGCGATCACCGTGAGCAGGCCTTCGGCGCGGACGGCCTTCACGACATGCGTTGCCAGAGCCGCGAGGGCCGCGGCGCCGGAGGCGACCACGATCTGGGGAACGGCAAGGTCGAGAACCCGCTCGACGACCACCAGGGCGGCACCGGCCTGGACCGCCGCCGCCGCGTAGAGGTGACCATCGGTGACTTCCCCGGGCAGAGCGAAGAAGGTGTCGCCGGGCCGCACCAAGCGCGAATCGGTCTGCACCGTACCCGCGACGACAAGCGCCGGATCGAAATCTCCGACGATCCGTCCGGATACCGCCCGCGCGAACGCGGCGATGCTGAGGGCGATCACGCCGGCGGCCAGCCGGCGGCTCGCAGAGCCTCCCGCGCCAACTGGCGAGCCGAGTACGGGGTGCGTTCACCGCGGATGTCCCGGTAGTCCTGGTGGCCGGGACCGGCCCAGAGGATCGTGTCCCCCTCACCGGCCAGGGCAACCGCCTCGCGGATCGCCTCCTCGGGCGGACTGACATTGTGGATCTCACGGTCGGGATAGGCGCGGCGCGCTGCGGTGTACAGGGTCTCCCGGATGGCTGCGGGATCCTCGAATCGAGGGTGGTGGTCCGTGATGATCAGAATGTCCGAACCCGCGGCGGCCACCCTCGCCATCTCAGCGCGCTTGGAGGCGTCCCGATCTCCGTCCGCACCGAAGAGCATGATGACCTTTCCCGGCGTGAACTGCCTGAGGGCCGCAAGCGTATTCAGGAAGGCATCGGGACTGTGACCGAAATCGACGTACAGCTTCGGGCCGTGCTGCCCGGATACCCGTTCGGTGCGCCCGGGCAGGTAGGCGATGATCCCGGTCTCACCAAGCGCATGACCGATCGCCTCGAGTTCAAAGCCGGCTTCGACCAGCATCACGATCGCGAGGGCGGCATTGGCGACCATGTGCCGGCCGATCAACGGCACCGACGTCGACAGCGTCCGCCCCTCCGGGCCGCTAAGCACGAAGCCGGTCCGTTCGGCTTCCTGATCGGTCACGAGCGCTGTCCACTCCGCATCGACACCGTGCGAGGTGGTGAGCGTCGTCACGGGAATCCGTGAACCCTCGACGACGCGGATGCCCCAGGGCGAATCCAGACTGACGACGCCGCGACGCGCCCGATCCGGCGCGAAAAGCGGGAGTTTGGCCTGGAAGTACTCCTCCATGTCGGCATAGTCGTCCAGATGGTCGTGGCTCAGGTTGGTGAAGCCGACGACGTCGAAGAACAGTCCGTCAACCCGATGGCGGCTGAGCGCCTGCGCGCTGACTTCGACGGCGACCGCCCGGACGCCCTCCTCCCGCATCCTGGCCAGCAGGGCATGCAGTTCACTCGCCTCGGGGGTTGTCAGCCGGGAGACGACCGACAGGTCGGCGATGTGTCGCTCCGCGGTCGAGGACAGACCGGTGACCAGCCCGAGCTGCCGCAGAATCGCCTCGAGAAGATAGACCGTGGAGGTCTTGCCGTTCGTCCCGGTCACCCCGAACATCAGCGGCGGCTCCTCGTCGCTGTGGTAGATCCAGGCGGCGAGAGCACCCAGGGCAAGGCGCGGCGCCTCGACGATGATCACCGGCAGGGTGCTGCCCTCCGTCAGCGCCAGCCCGGCGGCGTCGGTCACGATCGCCACCGCCCCGGCGAGCGCCGCTTCCTTGGCGAACGCTGCACCGTGCACTGTGGCGCCCTGGATGCCCACATAGAGGTCGCCGGGCTGCAGTTCCTTCGTGCTCAGTGTGATCCCGCTCACCATCGCACCGTCCAGGGATCCGTGCACCGTCAGTCCGAACTCCTGCACGAGGGCTGCCAGCGATCGATCGACCGGATGGGTGGGCCGCAGGACCGGCGGGATCCGAGCGGTCAAGGTGCCTCTTTCTACCAGGTTGCTGGCGGGTTCGCTGCCGGGATCGAGGAGGGCGCCACCCGATTCGTCTTCAGCGTCTGCTCCATAATCTTACGGAAGATCGGTGCGACCAGCGCGGTTGAT
This sequence comes from uncultured Actinomycetota bacterium, assembly GCA_963703545.1. Taxonomy (GTDB): domain Bacteria; phylum Actinomycetota; class Actinomycetes; order Actinomycetales; family Microbacteriaceae; genus CAVPES01. The sequence continues at coordinate 26,482 of CAVPES010000061.1, read as the reverse complement.
CCGCTGAGCTTCGGATTGCGGATGCTGACGAGCACCACGTACTTCGGGTCCTCGGCGGGGGCGAGTCCGATGACGCTGAAAGTGCGCTTCGAGGTGTAGACGCCGTTCTCAGCGACTTCGGCGGTGCCGGTCTTGGTGGCCACCCGGTAACCGGCGATCGCCACCGCGTCCTTCAGCCAGCCCTCCGTGGCAACGGTTTCCATCATGCTGAGCGTCTGGTGGGCGGCGTCAGCCGAGACCACCTGCCGCGCCGTGCCGGTACCGAGTTCCGTGACGGTCCCATCAGCGGCCGTGCACGTCGACTCGAGCCGAACGGGCAGTCTTCGGCCATCATTGCCGAGTGTCTGGTACGCACTGGCCATCTGGATGGCGGTGGGCAGAATTCCCTGTCCGAACATGACGGTGTAGTTCTGCTGGGCATCCCACGTGGAGGGCTCGCTGAGGTGACCGTTGGACTCGCCGACGAATCCCACTTCGCTGGACCGGGTGAAGCCGAACCTCTCCAGGTAGTCATAACGATCTTGCGCCGGCATCCTCTCCACGAGCATTGAGATTCCGACGTTCGACGAATCCCGCAGCACCCCCGTGGTGGTCAGGTTGATCAGACCGTGCGAGACGGCGTCGTGGATGTTGACATTCGAATTCGGCTGGAATCGGTACGGCACGGTCAGCTGCGTCGTCGGGGTCACCAGGCCCTTGTCCAGCAGCATGGCCGCCGTGACCGGCTTCATCGTGGAACCGGGCTCATAAGGTGCGGTGAAGGAGCGCGAGGTCCAGGTGTCGGAAACGGATTTCCCGGGTTCATTGGGGTCGACCGTCGGCCACTCGGCAACGGCTTTGAGTTCCCCGGTCTCGACCTCGAGGACGATGGCCACCCCCCAAGCGGCGCTCTCCGCCTCGGCGACCGCACCCAGCTGCTGCTGCGCGTACCACTGGAGATCACTGTCGATCGTCAGTGCGATGTCGCCGCCGTCGACCACCGGCTTAGTGGTGATCGTCGACCCCGGAATTCGCACGCCGTCCTTGCCGCGCTCGTAGATCTCACTGCCGTTCTCGCTGGCAAGGCAGGCGTTCTGACCCAATTCGACGCCCGCGCCCGGGCCGTCAGTGCCGAGGAAGCCGAGGATGTTGCCGGCCACCGCGCCCTGCGGGTAGATGCGGCCCGGCACCCGCGAGAAGAAGACCCAGGGGATGTTCAGCGCCGAAACCTGTTCGAACACCGCCGCGCTGACCTCTTTGGCCACCAATGCGTATTTGCTCTGCGGGTCTTCGTCGACGATTGCCGCGATCTCGCCGGCTGGTACCCCGGTGATCTCCGCCAATTCGGCGAAGGCATCCGCGCGGGAAATCCTGACCCACGCGCCGTCGACTTTGCGCGAGATGTCGCCGACGATGTTCGGCGCAACCTCGATGTTGTAGCGCACGACGCTGTCGGCGAGCAGGACGCCGTTGGCGTCGAAGATCTCGCCGCGAGTTCCCAAGACCTCGACCGGGAGACTCCGGCTGTCCGATGCCCGTTCCGCCAGCTCGGCGGCCCGCACGATCTGGAAGTCCACCAGTCGGACCACGAGGACGACCACCAGCGCCAGGATCACTGCCACGGCCAGTGCAAGGCGCCGTCTGGTCGTAACGTGTGTCTTCACTGTTGCCGATTCCTAGTGCGTCTCGGGTCCTGCTATCAGACCGTCCGGTAAAGCTACGCGGGAGCGCGCCTCAGTCGCGGCAGGCGCGCCTGAGGTGCCCGCGATGACCGATCCGAGCGCGGTTGCGGAATCCGTTGCAGTCGGAACGATCCCGGCCAGAGTCGAATTCTGGACGAGCGCTGCGCTGGGCACACCGCCCGCGCCGGCACGGGCGGGCATCGGAACTCCCAGCACGACGCCGTCACTGAGTCGCAGGTACACCGGCGAGCTGTTGGCGACCATGCCGAGCGCCTCGGCATTGGCGGCGAGGTTCTGCGGCGAGGCGAGTGTCTCGATCGATTCGGACAGACTGGCAGCCGTTCGCTCAAGCGCTCTGGACTCGCCCTTGAGCCGTGCGATCTCGTAGGCGCCATCGCCGAGGCCGATACTCAATCCGAGCTGGCTCAGCAGCACCGCGAACAGTCCGAGCACGACCACGATCGCGTAGAGGGTCTTGGGCCGTGCCCTGCGCTGCGGACGCGAGGAGACGATCCGAATCGGCGCGGGTGCCGCCGCCGAGGGTCGCACCGCTGCAAGCGTGCTGCTCATGCCGCCTCCCGAATGCGCTCGGCGGCACGCAATCGCACAGAAGCGGCTCGCGGATTCGCGGCGATCTCCGCCGCACCGGCCATCTCGGCCCCGCGCACCAGCAGGCGCAGTTGCGGAGCGTGTTCGGGCAGTTCAACAGGCAGTCCCGCGGGCGCGGTCGAGGAGGCAGCGCGCTGCAGTTCACGCTTGACGATGCGATCCTCAAGAGACTGGTACGCCATCACGACCATGCGCCCGCCGACGGCGAGCGCGTCGATCGCCTGGGGCAGGGCCCGGGCCAGCACGGCAAGCTCGTGGTTGACTTCGATGCGCAGGGCCTGGAAGACCCGCTTCGCCGGGTGTCCCGCCCGCTGGACCGCGACAGGAGTGACCGACTGAATCAGCGCGACGAGCTGACCGGACCGTTCGATCGGCGACCTCGAGCGAGCGCTGACGATCGCCTCCGCGTACCGCGCTGCCAGTTTCTCCTCGCCGTACTCGCGGAAGATCCGGATCAACTCCGGCTCGGATGCCGCCGCCAGCAGCTCGGCCGCCGTCTGACCCCGCGTGGTGTCCATGCGCATGTCGAGCGGCGCGTCTCTGGCATAGGAGAATCCGCGATCGCGCCGGTCTAGCTGCAGCGAGGAGACGCCGAGATCGAAGAGGATGCCGCCAACCCGGGCAATACCAAGACCGGCCAGCACCTGTCCGAGTTCGTCGTAGACCGCGTGAACGAGGTCGATCCGATCGGCGAAGGGCGCCAGTCGCGCTGTCGCGATCGCGAGCGCCTCGGGGTCGCGGTCAAGACCCACGAGGTGCAAACCCGGCAGCCGCTGCAACAGAGCCTCGGCGTGTCCGCCCATCCCGAGCGTCGCGTCGACCAGAACGGCGCCGGGCGAAGTCAGGGCCGGGCTCAGCAGCTCGATGCAGCGCTCGAGCAGAACGGGGATGTGGATGTCGTTGGTGATCATGATTGCCGGGAATCCTGAGCGCTGATCCCCACCCATTCGGACCTGGCACGGGGGAAGTGCGCCAGGGGCGGACCAGTCACCGGGGAAGTGCGACTGGGCGGGAATGGTTGGAGGTCAGCGCTCAGGGGCTAGAAGAGTCCCGGGATCACCTCCTCCGCGACATCGGAGTACTGCGGTTCCTGCTCCTCGACGTAGCGCGACCACGACTGAGCGTTCCAGATCTCCAGACGACTGCCCATGCCGATCACGGCGAGATCCCGATCCAGACCCGCGTAGTCCCGAAGCACTGCGGGAATCGTCAACCGGTTCTGCTTGTCCAGTTGCTCATCGCTCGCTCCTGAGAGGAACAGACGCTGGTAGTCGCGGGACTCCTTGCTGGTCAGCGGTGCCTTGCTGAGGGTCTCGTGCATGCTCTCGAAGTCGCGGAGCGAGAAGACATACAGGCAGCGCTCCTGGCCTCGGGTGAGCACCACTCCGCCGGCTAGTTGATCACGGAATTTCGCGGGCAGGATGATCCTGCCCTTCTCATCGAGCTTCGGGGTATAGGTGCCCAGAAACATGGTGCCCTCCCCCGGTCCGGCCGACTGTACGGTTCCTCCACAATACTCCACTACCAACCACAATTCAATGAACCGCCGGCATTAGTTGCAGCAATCGGGTAATTCTGGCCGGTAATTTCGGGGAATTCGTGGGTGGAGGGAAATGGTCAAATCTGCACGATCACACGGCACCGGTCGCGGCGCAGAACACCGAAGGCCCTGCGAGCACGAAAAAACCGCCGACCCGAAGGGCCGACGGTCAGATCAGGGATGGGACTAGCGGTCGCCGTCCCGACGCTCCCAGCGTTCGTTCATCCGGTCCATGAAGGAGGCCTTGCTCTGTCGAGGCGCCGTCTGCTCGGCTCTGGCGCCGGTGTGGTGCGGTCCGTTGATAGCCAGGAGCACCCCGGCGAACATCACGATGAATCCGATCAGTCCGACGACAGTGAGCCGGGTACTGACTCCGACAAGCAACAACACCACGCCGGCGATGCCGACCAGGACGCCGACCACAACGGCGGTGTAGCTGGGTCGCACTCGACGACTGACGCGCGCGACAAAATCCGCATCATTCTGATAGAGGTTGCGCTCCATCTCATCGAGGAGTCGCTGCTCCTGCTCAGATAGTGGCATCTCGGCCGCCTTATGTCGCTCGTGCAAAAATCGGGGGTTGCCTTCGAATTCTATTCTCAGTGCGCTGGATAGGCTAGGCCACGTGGCTGAAAGTAACCTGCTGATCGAGAGCGTCCAGCGAAATATCGACGCATTTGTCGCCGAGCAGACTTCCCAGTTCGACCAGACCAGCTCCCAACTGCAGGAGTTCGTCGCTCAGGCGAGCGCACTGCTGTCCGGCGGCAAACGCTTTCGCGCGCTCTTCTGCTACTGGGGTTGGGCTGCGATCGCCGAGATCCACGACCCCGTTGACCCGATTCCGCCCTCGCCGCCGGATCCTGCGGCGGTGACCCTCGCGGCCACCGGGCTGGAAATCTTCCATGCCGCCGCGCTCGTGCACGACGACATCATGGACAATTCCGACCGACGTCGCGGCAATCCGTCCCGGCATCGGAGTTTCGAACAGTTGCACCGTGAGCGGCGATGGGCGGGCGACGCCGCCGAATACGGTCGCGCCAGTGCGCTGCTGCTCGGCGATCTCCTGCTCGGCTGGTCCGATGAACTCATGGATCAAGCGGTGGCAGCAGTCGAATCCGATCGCGCGCTGGCGGCACGGGCTGAGTTCAACCGGATGCGAACCCAGGTCACTTACGGCCAGTACCTCGACATTCTCGAGGAGCAGGTCTGGCAGCATTCCGGCGAGGCCGAGCAGGTGCGCCGGGCCCATCAGGTGATCGTCTACAAGTCGGCCAAGTACAGTGTCGAAGCACCGTTGCGCATCGGTGCGGCACTCGCCGGAGCGTCCCCCGCCCAGCTCACGACGCTCTCCGGCTATGGCCTGCCGCTGGGGATCGCCTTCCAGTTACGGGATGATCTGCTCGGCGTCTTCGGCGATGCCGAGTTGACCGGCAAGCCCTCGGGCGATGACCTTCGCGAAGGCAAGCGCACCATGCTGATCGCGCTGGCCCGGCGCGCGCTGCCAGGCGGCGCCCGCCAGCTGCTCGATGAGCTCCTGGGTGACCCCGAGCTGACTGCACAGCAGATCCGGATGCTGCAGTCGACGATCCGCGACTCCGGGGCACTGGAGAATGTCGAGGACCTGATCAGCAAGTATGTCGGCGAGGCGAAATCCGCCATCGACGGTGGCGGCCTCGGTATCGAAGCGACCGAAGAGCTGTTCCGCCTCGCGGATCGCGCTGCGAGACGGACCTTCTGAGCGCACCGCTCAGAATCCGAGCGCCTGCGCCACCCGGCGGACCTCCGCCTTGCGCCCTTCGCGCAGGGCGGTCAGTGGACTGGTTTCCAGGGAATCCTCCGGGCTGACCAGCCAGTGCACCGCTTCGTCGTCACTGAATCCCATGTCCGCCAGCACTGTGAAGGTGCCGCGCAGTTCGCTCAGCGGCTCGCCATCGCGCAGGAAGTCCGCCGGCACCTGCAACACCCCGCCGACGCGTGCGGGCAGCAGTATCCGCTCCTCGAACAGGCGCCGCACCCGGCTGACGCTGATACCGAGTCGTTCAGCGAGGTCCGGAACGGTAAACCAGACGAGATCAGCAGGCCAGGACAGCGAAGAGGCGGAGTTCACCTCTCCAGAATGCCATGTGCGGGCACGTCCCAAAGTCAGCGGCATTTGTTACGTTTGTGTAAACCCCTGTCACATCAATCACTTTCGTTGACTTGCGTTTACTCCTATGACAATCTTGATTCGAGTTTCAGCGACAGCTGGACCGGCAAGCGGGGAGAACCATGGCAGGCAAGGGACGTCGGCAGTCGCCGAACGCGACCGAATCGAACCGCAGCCTCGGGCGGCACAGCGCCGAGCGCGATACCAGTGGCGTGACTCGACGGTTGCTGCAGACGATGCCCGTTGTGCTGGCGGGATCATTGATTCTGACCATGGCTGCACCGGTGGTCGCCAACGCCGAGCCCGCCAAGCGCACACCCAAGGCGAATAAGTCCCAGGCACGTCTGCCGCTGTCCACCATCACCGCGGCGGCGCTGAAGGCGGTGCGAGTGCCGACTGCTCATGCCGGCGTCGCCGCCCCTCCCGCGAAATACACCGTCGTACCCGGCGATTCCGTGTCCTCGATAGCGAGCCGCCACGGTCTCTCAACGGCATCCGTCCTGGCACTCAATGGTCTTGGCTGGAAATCACTGATCTTCCCAGGTCAGGTGCTGAGCCTCGGCGGCACTGCAGCGCCCGTTGCTGCACCGGCACCCGCGGGGGCCGCACCGGCGGCGACCGGGGGCTACACCATCAGACGCGGCGACACGGTCAGTGCCATCGCGGCCCGCTACGGGATGTCGACCCAGTCGCTGCTGACCGCGAACGGGCTGACTTGGCGGAGCATCATCTATCCGGGCCAGCTCCTGAAACTCCCGACCGCGGCCGCACCGGCACAGTCCGCGGCGACGGCGCCATCGCCAGCGCCCGTTGCGGCGCCCGCGGCAGCCCCGGCCGCGCCCCCCGCAGTCCAGCTCACCTCGATCACCTATACGATCGCGGCGGGCGACACGGTCACCTCGATCGCCGCCAAATTCGGGGTCACCATCGCCTCCGTGCTGGAGTCGAACGGCCTCAGGCTGTCGAGCGTGATCTTCGTCGGGCGCACCCTGACCATCGTCGGACCGGCCAGGTCGGTGCCGAGCGTTGTCGGCGCCCAGGCCGGGCTGACGGCCGAGCAGGTCTCTGTTGCGAAGTCGATCATCAGCGTCGGCCGTTCACTGGGCGTATCCGACCAGGGCATCGTCATCGCACTTGCGGCCGCCGCCCAGGAGTCGACGCTGCGCAACCTCGCCTACGGTGACCGCGACTCTGTCGGCGTCTTCCAGCAGCGCCCGAGTGCCGGCTGGGGCACGGTTACTGAACTCACCACGGTCGAGCATGCCACCAGGCTCTTCTACGGCGGCCCGGGCAACCCAAGGGCCGGGATCACCAGAGGTCTGCTCGACATCCCGGGCTGGCAAGGCATGACGCTCACCCAGGCAGCGCAGGCGGTGCAGAATTCGGCCTATCCGGACGCCTATGCGAAGTGGGAGACGTCAGCCCGCTCCTGGCTCGCGACACTGGGCTGATCCGCGAGGCGCCCCGCCGATCACCCTCGGTGCGGCCGGAGCCCTCGTTATCTAGACTCGAATCGTGAGCACGAGCGCACCGGATCCGCTGATCGGACGTCTTGTCGACGCCCGGTACCAGGTGCGCTCTCGGATCGCCCGCGGCGGCATGGCCACGGTCTACCTCGCGACGGACCTGCGTCTCGAGCGGCGCGTGGCGATCAAGGTCATGCACTCCCACCTGACGGAGGACGCCGCCTTCCGCGAGCGGTTCATCCAGGAGGCGCGTTCGGCCGCACGACTGGCTCACCCCAACGTCGTGAACGTCTTCGATCAGGGCCAGGACTCGGAGATGGCGTATCTGGTCATGGAGTACCTGCCGGGGATCACGCTTCGTGATCTGCTCGATGAGCACCGAAAACTCACCGACGAGCAGACCATGGATGTCATGGAGGCGGTGCTCAGCGGCCTCGCTGCCGCGCACAAGGCCGGCATCGTGCACCGCGACCTGAAACCGGAGAACGTGCTGCTCGCCGATGACGGCAGGATCAAGATCGGTGACTTCGGTCTCGCCCGCGCGGCCAGCGCGGCGACCGCGACCGGGCAGGCGCTGCTCGGCACGATCGCCTACCTCTCGCCGGAGCTGCTGACCCGCGGCGTCGCCGACGCGCGCAGCGACATCTACGCAATCGGCATCATGATGTACGAGATGCTGACCGGTGAGCAACCTTTCAAGGGCGAGCAGCCCATGCAGATCGCATACCAGCACGCGAATGACACCGTGCCGGCGCCGAGCGCGAAAGTTCCCGGAGTTGCCCCCGAACTCGATGAACTCGTCCTCTGGGCCACCGCCCGGGATCCGGAAGCCCGGCCCAGGGATGCCCGGGCCATGCTCGCCCAGCTCTTCGAAGCCCAGAACGCCATTCACGCGCGCAGCGGTCTCGGGCCGGCCGCGAGTCACACCGTCGTACTGCCCGCCGCGCTGGCGCGCGGCACCGCCACTGCCGAGACGCAGGTCCTGAGCGCTCGGCATCGCACCGGCCCGATCACCGCTCCCAGCGCGACCCGCCTCGAACTCGGCGCCCTCGCTCGCCGTCGGCGCGGATACTGGCTTTTGGCCCTGGTGGTGATGCTCACCGCCCTATCGGGCGGTACCGGCTGGTACTTCGGAAACGGGCCGGGCTCGGGCGCCGCCCTCCCCCAGCTCGCCGGCGTCTCTCCCGCCGAGGCGGAGGCGGAATTGACCGCGCTCGGCTTCACCGTGCGGCCGGACGAGCGCTACGACGTCGCAGCGCCGGCCGGCACGATTTCCGGAACTGACCCGGCCGCGGGAACCTTCGCGGTTTTCGGCACTGAGGTCATCCTCTACACCTCGCTCGGCCCGGAGCAGCTGCCGATCCCGAAGCTCGTCGGCATCCAGCAGGCAGCCGCCGAGGCCGCCATCCTCGACGCAGGCTTCACGGTGGGAGAAGCGACCGAGCAGTTCGACGGGAGCGTCGGCGCGGGGATCGTGATCGCCGCCAGTCGCCCCGACGGTCGGGTTCTGGCCGAGGGCGAGGGCTATGACGAGCAGGGAGCGATCATCCTGACCGTCTCCCTCGGCGGGATTCCGAACGTCGTCGGTTCGACCTACGACGAAGCCGCGGCAACCTTGGCGTCCGTAGGCCTGGTTGCCGTGCGCGGCGAGGAGGTCTATGACGATGCCCTGGCGACGGGTCTGGTCACCTCGGCGACTGGCGACGACGACGGTGCCGTGCACCGGAACGACTCCATCCGCTTGACGATCTCCAAGGGGCCCCAGCCGGTGCCGGTTCCGAACGTCGTCGGCCGCTTCTGGGGCGAGGCCAAACCGATGCTCGAGGCGGCGGGATTCACCAACCTGGACTACAACCCTGCTGCCGACTTGGCGCCGTGGCTCGCTCAGGTCAAGAGCATCCGGCCGGAGGGTGGATCGCTCCAACCCAAGAGCACCACGATCGTCATCGCCTTCGTCTCCGGCGGCTGACGCCGCGCCCGGTTACTTGGACAGCTCCTCAGCGACCAGGAAGGCGAGTTCCAGGGACTGCATGTGGTTCAGCCGCGGATCGCAGAGGGATTCGTAACGGGTTGCCAGACTCGCCTCGTCGATCTGCTCGGATCCGCCGAGGCACTCCGTGACGTCGTCACCGGTCAGTTCCACATGAATCCCCCCGGGGTGAGTGCCCGCTTCGCGGTGCGCCTCGAAGAAGCCCTTCACCTCGTCGACGACATCATCGAATTGACGGGTCTTGTAGCCGGTCGGAGTCGTGATGCCGTTGCCGTGCATCGGGTCGGTGACCCACAGCGGCAGCGCTTCGCTGGTCTTGATGGCTTCGAGCAGGGGCGGCAGGGCATCCCGGATCTTAGCCGCGCCCATCCTGGTGATGAAGGTCAGGCGCCCCGGCTCGCGGTTCGGATCGAGCTTGTCGACGAGCGCGAGCATGTCGTCGGCACTCGTGGCCGGTCCGAGCTTGACGGCGATGGGATTGCGAACCCGGCTCAGGAAATCGACATGCGCTCCATCGAGTTCACGGGTGCGCTCACCGATCCAGACCAGGTGCGCCGAGGTGTTGTACGGCATGCCCGTTCGCGAATCGATGCGCGTCATCGGCCTCTCGTAGTCCATCAGCAGTGCCTCGTGGGACGTGTAGAACTCGACGTGCCGCATGGCGTCGAAGTCGGCACCGGCGGCGACCATGAACCGGATGGCCTTGTCGATCTCCCTGGCCATCACCTCGTACTGCACGTTGGCGGGGTTCTCAGCGAAGCCGCGATTCCAGCTGTGCACTTGACGAAGGTCAGCGAAACCGCCCTGCGTGAATGCCCGGATCAGGTTCAGCGTCGAGGCAGAGGTGTGGTAACCCTTGACCAGGCGTCGCGGGTCCGCCGCCCGCGATTCCGGGGTGAAATCATATCCGTTGACGATGTCGCCGCGGTACGCAGGCAGTGTGACCTCACCGCGGGTCTCGGTGTCACTGGACCGGGGCTTGGCGAACTGGCCCGCCATCCGGCCCATCTTCACGACCGGCATCGATGCGCCATACGTCAGCACGACCGCCATCTGCAGAATCGTCTTGACGCGATTGCGGATCTGGTCGGCAGTGGCACCGGCGAAGGTCTCGGCGCAGTCGCCGCCCTGCAACAGAAATGCCTTGCCGCGAGCCGCCTCCGCGAGCCGAGTGCGCAGCATGTCCACCTCGCCGGCGAAGACCAGCGGCGGCATGGTCGCGATCTCCGCGGACGCCGCCTCGACAGCGGCATGGTCCGACCATATCGGCTGCTGCTTGATCGGAAGCGTTCGCCAATGGTCGAGGCCGGCGATCACGTCCGGATCGGCGACGACAAAGGGTTCGGTTGGATCAACCACGAACGGGCCTCGGTTTCTCTACTGGTGGGTGGTGGGCGACGGCTGGATGATCAGGCGACGCCGGGCCGCTGCTCTCTGATCGACGAAGCATAGACATCCGCATATTCCTGCCCGCTCATCGTGCAGAGCTCGTACATGATCTCATCGGTGATCGAGCGCAGGATGAAACGATCGCCTTCGAGGCCCTGATAACGGCTGAAGTCCAGCGGCGTGCCGATGATGATTCCCGTGCGTCGGATCCGCGGGATCTTCGTCCCGATCGGCATCACGTTCTCGGTGCCGATCATCGCGACCGGCACCACCGGTACCCGGGCTTCGAGTATCATCCGGGCAATGCCCATTCGACCGCGGTAGAGCCGGGCATCGGGACTTCGGGTGCCCTCCGGATAGATGCCGAGCACCCTGCCCTCGGACAGGACTCGAAGGCCGGTGTTGAGACTCGCTTCGGACGCTTTGCCACCGGAACGGTCGATCGGCAACTGCCCGGTCGCATTCATGAAGAGCTTGATCACCAATCCCTTGAGCCCCGTGCCGCTGAAATACTCGCTCTTGGCCAGGAATACCACCCGACGATCCACGAGGAGCGGCAGGAAGAACGAATCGATGACCGAGAGGTGATTGCTGGCCAGAATCACCGCGCCGTCCCCCGGGATGTTCTCCAGTCCCCGGACCCAGGGACGATAGATCGCGAGCACAAGCGGACCGATGAGAATGCGCTTGATGATCCAGTAGAACAAGAAATACCTCCGGTTCGGCTCAGTCTACCGAACCGGGGAACGCCGAGGCTGCTGCGGCCGCATCTCTGGCGAGGGCTGCAGCGCCGACCATCCCCGCGTCGTTGCCGAGTTCAGCGGTGCGGAAGCTCGCCTCGGGGTGGAACCCGCGGGCGGGCAGATGAGCGTGGTAGGAGTCGCGGATGGGATCGAGCAGCAAGTCGCCGGCAAGAGCCACTCCCCCGCCGATCACGAACATCTCGGGGTCGAGAACGGCACCGAGGGACGCCGCCGCCTGACCGATCCAGCCGCCGATCTCGCGCAGTGCGGCGACGGCGCCGCGATCGCCCGCTGCGATCAACTCGCCGATGGCTTCCCCGGTCAATCGCCCGTCACGGGAGCGGACCGCGGCGAGCATGGCCCCGTCGACGGGGTCGTCATCGGCGATCCGCTCGGCGAAGCGCTGCAGCGCACGACCGGAGCCGTACTGTTCGACACATCCGCGGGCCCCGCAACCGCACGGCAGGCCATTGGGAACCAGGCGCATGTGCCCGAGTTCGGCGCCGGCGCCGAAGCCGCCGCGGAAGAGCGCTCCACCGGTGATCACTGCGCCGCCGACGCCCGTGCCGATCGTCAGCATGGTCATGTCACTGACCATGCGCCCAGCACCGTAGATGAACTCCGCCCAGCCGGCGGCATTGGCATCGTTGTCAACCGTCACCGGGACGTCGATGCGCTGCTGGAGCCTCGACTTGAGGGGCTCGTCCCGCCAGTCGACATTGGGTGCGTAATACACGGTGTCGCCGGTGCGATCGATGAAGCCGGGCACGACAACACCGACCCCCGCGATCAGCTGGCCGTTGCGCAGTCGAGAAACCATCGAGGTGACCAGTTCCAGGATCAGCTCGGGCTCATCGGCCGGCGTGTCGACCCGTTCCTCAGCCACGATCACGCCATCGTGGGCGACCAGCGCTCCGGCGATCTTGGTTCCGCCGATGTCGACACCGATGGCAAGCATGTGTATACCAATTCCGCTCTCGTCGAGGTCCGGCTGGGGATTGCCGCCCGCGTCGAGTGCGCAGGCGACAAAATCGAGTGTAGTTACCGAACGGCGATCGGGCGATCGGGCCGCCACCACGAGCCACCTGCCCCGTGCGGCGGCTCAGAACCAGTGCGAGTCGCGGACCAGCTTCATCGCCCGGCGCCGGGCATCCGGGTCAAGGCGGTCCAGGTAGAGTCTTCCGTCGAGGTGATCGGTCTCATGCTGGAGGGCCTGGGCCATCAGGCCCTCACCGGAGAGCTCGATGACCTTGCCGTCCAGATCAGATCCCCGAACGCAGGCATAAGGGAAACGCGGCGTCTCGAACCACAACTCGGGTACCGAAAGACAACCCTCACCGAGCAGCAGGGGTTCTCCCGAGACTTCGACGACCTCCGGGTTCAGCAGGTAACCGATTTCGCCGTCGACGTTGTAGCTGAACGCCCGCAGGCCGACTCCTATCTGCGGGGCGGCGACACCAGCCCGCCCCGGCAGGGCGACCGCAGCCAGGAGGTCATCGACCAATCGGCGGACGCGCTCGTCGATCCGGTCGATGGGATCTGCCGGGCTGCGCAGCACTGGGTCGCCGAAGAGGCGGATGGGACGTTCTCCCACGGCTAGATGTCCCGCCGAACCGGCAGCCCCTCGACGACGAGTGCCGCGAGTTCACGCGCGGCCTGCACGGTTACCGGTTGCAACTCCTTGTAATTGATCACGGAGCCGGCGGCGAGCTGAGGATCATAGGGAATCCGGACTACCTCCCGCACCCGGGAGCGAAAATGGGATTCGATCTCATCGAGTTTGACCAGATTGGTCCCTTGCGTGGCCGTGTTGAGTGCGACGATCGCATTGCGCACCAGAGCGCCGTAACCATTGGCTTCGAGCCAGGTCAGAGTCTCCGAGGCGAGGCGTGCCTCATCGACGCTGCCGCCGGAGACGACGACGATCGAGTCCGCTCGCTGCAGGGTCGCCCGCATCACGGAGTGCACGATGCCGGTGCCGCAATCGGTCAGCACGATCGAGTAGAACCGCTCGCAGAGGTCAGCGACGACGTTGTAGTCGTTCTCGTCAAATGCTTCCGAGAGCAGCGGGTCGGTGTCGCTGGCCAGGATATCCAGTCGGGTCTCGTCCCGCGAGACCATGCTCGAGAAATCCGTGAACCCGCCGACCGATGCGGCTCTGGTAACGACGTCCCGCACGGTCGACCGGGTTTGCTTGCTGATCCGTTCGGACAGGGTGCCGCGATCGGGATTGGCATCGATCGCGATGATCCGGTCCTCGCGGACATCAGCGAGAGCCATGCCGAGCAGGGCAGTGACGGTGGTCTTGCCGACCCCGCCCTTGCGAGTCAGCACCGGTACGAACCGAGTGCCGCCTTCGAACTGGCGGGCGATCTTGACGTCGAGTGCTTTGCGGGCCCGGACCTTCTCGGAATCGCCGAGATTGAGATTGTGGAAGGTCACTTCGTAGACGAACCGCTGCCAAGGGCCCTCCGGCCTGGGTCGCTGGCGATTCTTCACCTCGATCAATCGGTCGGCAGTCAGCATCGCTGCCGACTCCGGCTCGTCCGAGACGCCGCCGCGCATCCGCTCACGGCGCGAGTACTGAGCGTCAGTGGCGTGATCCGTCGAAAGCGGAGTGGGCAGCGGGATCGACGTCGTCGCGGCCGAGATCACGGGTGCCGCACCGGGGTCCACCGTGAACGGGTCGATCGCAACGGCCAGTTCGTCCTCGGGGAGTTCCGGCGCCGGCGCCGGCGGAAGGTCGATGTCGATCACCGGTGTCGCGGTGTGCGATGCGGCGGAATCGGGGTCGTCGATCTCAGCGATCACGGGTCTGACCGAGTAGTCGCGGTCAGCGTCGATCACCGAGTCCGATTGCTCATCGATGGTCTTCTTGTGGTCAGCGGACACGCTGGGTACCCTCGTCTTTCTGCCGTGCTGTCAGACCAGCGTACTCCGCGAGCGTGCTTGCCCGGGGTGCTGCCACAACGCTACGCCTGTTCCACGACGACGAGTAGATCGCCCGATTCGACCTGCTGGGTCCTGGGCACCGCGAGCCGCACGACGGTGCCGGCGACCGGGGTGGTGATTGCCGCCTCCATCTTCATCGCCTCGATCGTCGCGATGGTCGCACCGGCAGCAAGGCTGTCGCCCTCGCTGACCTGCAGGGTCACCACTCCGCTGAAGGGCGCGCCAACGTGTCCGGGACGAGTGCCATCGGCTTTCTCGGCGGCCTTCGACTCGACGCTCACGCTGCGGTCCCGAACGAAGACGGGTCGCAACTGCCCGTTCATGGTCGTCATCACCGTGCGCATGCCCTTGTCATCGACCTCGCCGATGGCCTCGAGCCCGAGGTAGAGCACGACGCCCTTGCTCACTTCCACCACGTGCTCGCGACCGGGCTGAAGACCGTAGAGGTAATCGATGGTCTCGATGGAAGAGAGGTCACCATAGAGCTCGCGCCCCTGCTCGTACTGCCGGGTCGGACCGGGAAACAGCAGGCGGTTCAAGGCTGCACGCCGGATCGGGGGATCCGCGGCAAGCTCGGCCGCGTCCTGCGAGGTGAGTTCGGTGACGCCGATCTTGACCGTACGGCCGGAGAGCACCTTGCTCCGGAAGGGCTCGGGCCAGCCGCCCGGCAGGTCACCGAGCTCGCCGGCCATGAATCCGACGACCGAATCCGGCACGTCGTACTTCTCGGGATGCTCCTCGAAGTCGGCCGGGTCGGCGCCGACGGCCGCCAGGTACAGGGCCAGATCGCCCACGACCTTGGACGACGGCGTCACCTTGGGCGGACGTCCCAGAATCCGGTTGGCGGCGGCATACCAGTCCTCGACCTTCTCGAACTGGTCGGCCAGGCCAAGGGCGATCGCCTGCTGGCGCAGATTCGACAGCTGACCGCCGGGAATCTCGTGCTGGTAGACGCGCCCGGTCGGTCCGGGGAGTCCGGACTCGAACGGCCGGTATACACCGCGGACCGCCTCCCAGTAGGGCTCGAGGTCGCTGATCGCCTGCAGGGATATCCCGGTGTCCCTCTCGGTGTGCGCGAGCGCGGCAACCAGTGCGGAGGCGCTGGGCTGGCTGGTCGTGCCGGCCATCGGCGCACTGGCCACGTCCACCGCATCGGCGCCTGCACGGGACGCGGCCAGCAGCGTGGCCAGCTGGCCGCCGGCGGTGTCGTGGGTGTGCACGTGCACCGGCAGGTCGAAACGCTCGCGCAGAGCCGTGACGAGCTTCTCCGCCGCCGCCGGTCGCAGCAGTCCGGCCATGTCCTTGATCGCCAGCACATGCGCACCGGTGTCCGCGATCCGCTCGGCAAGGCGCAGGTAGTAGTCGAGCGTGTACAGCTTCTCCGCCGGATCATTGAGGTCTGCCGTGTAGCACAGCGCGACTTCGGCGACTGTCGAACCGGTCGCCAGCACCGCGTCGATGGCCGGCCGCATCTGGTCGACATCGTTGAGCGCGTCAAAGATCCGGAAGATGTCGACGCCGGTGTTCGCCGCCTCATGCACGAAGGCCTCGGTCACCGAGACCGGATACGGCGTGTAGCCGACGGTGTTCTGCCCGCGCAGCAGCATCTGGATGTTGATCGTCGGCAGTCCCTGCCGCAGCGCGCCCAGCCGCTCCCAGGGATCCTCCCCCAGGAATCGCAGCGCGACATCGTAGGTCGCTCCTCCCCAAGCCTCCACCGACAGCAGCTGCGGCGTGAGCCGGGACACGTACGGCAGCACGGTAACGAGGTCCTTGGTGCGCACCCTCGTCGCCAGCAACGACTGGTGAGCGTCCCGGAAGGTCGTGTCGGTGACCGCAAGTGCGGTCTGCGCGCGCAGCTCGGCGGCGAAACCCTCGGGACCGAGTGCCAGCAGTCGCTGTCGTGAGCCGGCGGGGGCGGGGGTGTCGAGGTCGATCTGGGGCAGCTTGCTGATCGGGTCGATGCTGCCCTCCCCGAGTCCGTAGGGGTGGTTGACCGTGACATCGGCGAGCCAGTTCAGGATCTTGGTTCCGCGATCCTTGGACTGACGCGTATTGACCAGATGCGGCCGTTCTTCGATGAACGCTGTCGAGAGATCGCCGGCAATGAAGGCGGGATCCTCGAGCACCGCCTGCAGGAAGGGGATGTTGGTGGAGACTCCGCGGATCCGGAACTCGGCCAGTGCCCGTTTGGACCGGCTCACTGCGGCCTCGAAGTCGCGCCCGCGGCAGGTCAGTTTGGCCAGCATCGAATCGAAGTGCGGGCTGATCTGGGCGCCGGGGTTGATGGTTCCGCCGTCGAGTCGGATGCCGGCACCACCCGGTGAGCGGTAGGTCGTGATCTTGCCGGTGTCCGGGCGGAAGCCGGCGGCCGGGTCCTCCGTCGTGATGCGGCACTGAAGAGCCGCGCCGCGCAGGTGGATCCGGTCCTGGGTCAGCCCCAATTCCGCCAGCGTCTGCCCCGCCGCGATCCGGATCTGCGACTGCACCAGATCGACGTCGGTGACCTCCTCGGTCACCGTGTGCTCAACCTGGATGCGCGGGTTCATCTCGATGAACACATGCTCGCCGGCGCGCTCGCCCACTGTGTCGACGAGGAACTCGACGGTGCCGGCGTTGATGTAACCGATCGACCGGGCGAAGGCGACCGCGTCACGGTAGAGCGCATCACGCAGCTGCTGCGAGATGCCAGGGGCCGGCGCGATCTCGATGACCTTCTGGTGCCGCCGCTGCACGGAGCAATCGCGTTCGAAGAGATGCACGGTGCTGCCGGTCGCATCGGCGAGAATCTGCACCTCGATGTGACGCGGGCGCAGCACCGCCTGTTCCAGGAACATCGTCGAGTCCCCGAAGGCGCTGTCCGCTTCGCGCATCGCAGCATTCAGCGCCTCGCGCAGATCCTCGATCCTCTCGACTCGGCGCATGCCGCGGCCGCCGCCGCCCGCGACCGCCTTGGCGAAGAGGGGAAAGCCGATCCCGGCGGCCTGACCGATCAGCACGTCGATGTCCTTGCTGGGCGGGGTCGATGCCAGCACGGGCACACCGGCCGCGATCGCCTGTTGCTTGGCGGTGACCTTGTTGCCGGCGTCCTCCAGCACTGCCGCCGGCGGGCCGATGAACGTGATGCCATTGTCCGCGGCCGCCCGGGCCAGTTCCGGATTCTCGGAGAGGAAACCGTAGCCCGGGTAGATCGCGTCAGCGCCCGAGGCGAGGGCAACCCTGATGATCTCGCCGACATCCAGATAGGCGCGCACCGGGTGGCCCTGCTCACCGATCTGGTACGCCTCGTCCGCCTTGAGCCGATGCAGTGAATTGCGATCCTCCCAGGGGAAGACGGCAACGGTCTTCGTTCCCAGTTCAACCGCTGCCCGGAAGGCCCGAATCGCGATTTCACCGCGATTGGCGACGAGGATTTTCTTGAACATCCAGACCCCTTCTGGTGGGCAGTCAGTGGTGCGGTGTTTAGGTTCTCTCAGACTAGTGAAGGTAACGTTGCTGATTGTGCATGTACTCAGCGTCAGCTCCCTTAAAGGAGGCGTCGGCAAGACCACGGTAACCCTCGGCCTCGCCTCTGCCGCCTTCGCCAAGGGGATCCGGACCCTGGTCATCGACCTGGACCCGCAAGCCGACGTGACCCTGGGTCTGGATGTGGACGGCGGCGAGCATCTGTCGGTCGCTGACGTGCTGGCCAACCCCAAAGAGAAGATCGTCCGCGACGCGATCACGGCCAGCGGCTGGACCAAGACTCGCCCCGGCACGATCGACGTGATGATCGGCAGTCAGAACACGATCAACTTCGACAGCCCGCATCCGCGGATCGGCGATATCTGGAAGCTCGAGGAGGCTCTCTCCCATCTGGAGAAGGACTACGAACTGGTGCTCATCGACTGCGCGCCTTCGCTGAACGCCCTGACCAGGACAGCGTGGGCGGCGAGCGAGCGTGTCACCGTGGTAACCGAACCCGGCCTGTTCTCCGTCGCCGCTGCCGATCGTGCGCTCCGCGCGATCGAGGAGATGCGTCGCGGCCATACCGCACGACTGCAACCACTCGGCATCATCGTGAACCGGGTGCGCCCGCAATCGCACGAGCACCAGTTCCGAATTCAGGAACTGCAGGAGATGTTCGGTCCACTGCTGCTGAGCCCGCACCTGCCTGAGCGCACGGCACTGCAGCAGACTCAGGGAGCCGCGATGCCCGTGCACGCGTGGCCCGGGGACATCACCCAGGAGATCGCCCGCTACTTCGACCAGTTGCTCGACCAGGTCCTGCGCGCGGGCGGCATCGGCGAATACTCCCCGACGGTGCGCTGAGCCTAGCCTGCGAAGCGACTGGCGCGGCGCAGGGCGAGCTCGTCGGCCTGATCGGCCGTCTCGGTCTCGAGTTCGACGAGGCTCGACTCGACCTCGCGGAGCACCTTGCCGACCGCAATGCCGAAGACACCCTGACCGCGGTTGACCAGGTCGATCACCTCGTCGTTGGAGGTGCAGAGGTAGACGCTAGCGCCGTCGCTCATCAAGGTGGTCTGCGCCAGATCGCTGACGCCGGAGAGGCGGAGCTGATTGACGGCGGTCCGGATCTGCTGCAGGGAGATGCCGGTGTCGAGCAGTCGCTTGACCAGCTTGAGCACGAGGATGTCGCGGAAACCATAGAGACGCTGGGTTCCGCTGCCTGCGGCGCCGCGAACAGTGGGTTCGACCAGTTCGGTGCGGGCCCAGTAGTCGAGCTGCCGGTAGCTGATTCCGGCGGCACGGGCGGCGACCGTGCCTCGATACCCCACGGTGTCATCGAGGAGGGGCATGCCGTCGGTGAAAAGCATGCCGAGCTCATAGCGCGAATCGTCGCTGCGGCTGACTTCACTCATCCCGACACCCCCTTCATCCAGTGATCGTCGGAGCGCATGACTGCGCGTGGTCAACGTTATCGACCCCGACGGCCCGCAACAACGATATCGCTGGAAACAGCTCGGCGTGTCGAAGTCTCAGCCTGAGGTCGAGGTCTAGACCGGGTGGCGAACCACCGTGGTGCGCAACACGCTCGAGCGCACGATGTTCAACTGCTCGGCCAGTTCCCGGGCCCGCTCCTGGGCCAGCGAGCGACTGGTCGACTCGCGCCGACCAACCGCCGCGAGCGCACCCTCGATCAGGCCGAGCTCCCGTTCCGCTGCCGTCCGGTAGCTTCGCAGGTGCCGCGGTTCGATACCGGCACCTTGCAGCTCGACGAGGGCGCGCAGCACGGTCATCGCGTCCTCGTTGAAGACCTCAGCGGCCGGTATCAGTCCGGCGGAGACCGCTTCCTGCAAGAGGGCGGGAGTCGCCCCAGCGAGGCGGATCAGCTCCTCGCGACGCCAGCGCCGCTCGGTCGTGAGAATGGTGGCGCCGGCAGTCGGCGATCCCGAGGTCCGCGCCGCCCCCGGCAGGACAGGGCTGAGCCCGGCGTCGAGCTCCGAAAGGTACTTCCGGATCACCTTGAGCGGCAGGTACTGGTCACGCTGGAGTGTGAGGATCAAGCGCAGCCGGTCCAGATCCGCCGCCGAGAACTTGCGATAGCCGGACTCAGTACGCGCCGGGCTGATCAGCCGCTGCTCCTCCAAGAACCGCAACTTCGACGGGCTGACGTCCGGGAAATCGGGGGAAAGTCGCGCGAGCACCTGGCCGATGCTGAGCAGACCCCGTTGCGGCACGCGCTGAGGGCCGACTTCCGAGCGGGCAGCGGCACCCGCCGTCATGCTTCCGTCCTGTTCGCACGATCGACGGGAGAGGCGTAGAAGGTCATCCGGAACTTGCCGACCTGAACCTCGGAGCCGTCGACGAGCGGACTGGATTCGATGCGCTGGCCATTGAAGTAGGTGCCGTTGAGCGAACCGAGATCCGTGACCTGGAACGAGGAGCCCGTGCGGCGGAATTCGGCATGGCGACGGGAGACGGTCACATCATCGAGGAAGATGTCGGCATCGGGATGGCGCCCGGCGATCGTCAAATCGGCATCGAGCAGGAACCGGGCGCCGATGTTCGGCCCGCGGCGGACCACAAGCAGTCCGGATCCCGAGGGGAGGGCGTCAACCGCCTGCTTCTCGTCGAAGCTGGCACCGGGGTGCATCGCGGCGAGCTGCTGTTCGTAGTCCTCGCCGAAGGTCGCGGTGATGTCCGTCGCGGGATTGGCCTCGTCGGCACCATCACTCGCCTTGTGCTGATCAACCACGACTAACCCTCCCTGGCGTCAAGAGTAACGGAATCGGCGTCGTCGTCATCATCTGGCAGGTGAATTACCCTGACTGCTTCCCGAATGTAGACGATGCCGGCCCACCAATACAGGAAGGCGCCCCATAGTGCGAAGGCCCAGCCAAGCCTCGGCACGAAGTCCACAGCCGGCGGAATCGTCTGCGCCAGCAGCAGCATCGGCAGCGCGAACAGCAGACAGAAGGTCGCGAGCTTGCCGAGATGATGCACCGGCAGCGGTCCGTAGCCGTGGTTGGCCAGGACGACCCCGGTCAGGAGCATCGCGAAGTCACGTGCGAGGATCACCGCGAAGAACCACCACGGCACCACCTCGCGCCAGGCCAGACCGATCAGCGCGGCGAGGATGTAAAGACGGTCTGCAGCGGGATCCAGCAGCTGGCCAAGGCGCGACACCTGGTCGAAGTGACGAGCGATCCAGCCGTCGAGCAGATCGGTGAAGCTCGCCACGACCAGGACCAGCACGGCAACCACGTCCCAGCCCGCGATCACCAGTGCCAGGAACACCGGGACCAGACCGAGCCGGATCAGGCTCAGCAGGTTCGGGAGCGTGAACACCCGGTCGGTGGGCGCCGCTGCAGCGCTGTCGGTCATTCCAGAAGTTTAGTGAATAGGATCGTGCTGATAACCAGCGATGAGAGGATTGTCATGGCCGCAACCGTGCTCAGCAACTTCGTGGGCGGACAGTACGTCACGGCGCGAACCGATGCCCGGATCGACGTGATCGACCCCGCAACCGGTTCGGTCTGGGCGAACTCCCCCGATTCGTCCGCCGCCGATGTCGCAGCGGGCTACCAGGCCGCGGCGGCCGCCTTCGAGCAGTGGCGGGAGACGACTCCGTCCGAGCGGCAGCTGGCGCTGATCCGCATCGCCGACGCGATCGAGGCGAGGGCCGAGGAACTGGCGGACGTCGAGGTCCGGAACACCGGCAAGCCTCGCGGTCTGTTCCTCAGTGAAGAACTCGCCCCCGCCGCGGACCAGCTGCGCTTCTTCGCCGGCGCCGCCCGAATGCTCGAGGGCAAGGCGAGCGCTGAGTACCTGAAGGACCACACCTCGTCCATCCGGCGTGAGCCGATCGGCGTGATCGGTCAGGTCACGCCCTGGAACTACCCGTTCATGATGGCGGTCTGGAAGGTCGCCCCGGCGATTGCGGCGGGCAACACGACAGTGCTGAAACCTTCCGACACGACGCCGGCGTCATCGCTGCTGTTCGCTGAGATCGCCAGTGAGTTTCTGCCGGCAGGGGTCTTCAACGTGATCACCGGCGGGCGCGACACCGGTCGCGCGATGACGGCGGACAGGACCCCCCAGATGATCTCGATCACCGGCTCGGTACGGGCCGGCATGGAGGTCGCCGGCAGCGCTGCGCTCGACCTCAAGCGTGTGCACCTCGAGCTGGGCGGCAAAGCACCCGTGATCGTCTTCGCGGACGCCGACATCGCCTCGGCCGTCGAGGGCATCTCGGTCGCCGGTTTCTTCAATGCCGGGCAGGACTGCACGGCGGCGACCCGCGTGCTCGTGCATGCCTCGATCAGGGACGAGTTCGTGGCCGCGCTGGCCGACTACGCCAGGGTCAACGCGCTCACCGGCGCCGCCGACGACGAGAGCGTGCTGTTCGGCCCGGTCAACAGCAGTGCTCAGCTGGAGCGGGTGACCGGCTTCATCGATCGATTGCCGGACCACGCCTCGCTGGAACTCGGCGGTCATCGGCAGGGCGACGTCGGCTATTTCCACGAGGCCACCATCGTCTCGGGGCTGCGACAGGACGACGAGATCATCCAGAACGAGGTCTTCGGCCCGGTGATCACGGTGCAGACTTTCACCGAAGAGGGCGAGGCGCTGGCAATGGCCAATGGTGTCCCCTTCGGGCTCGCCTCGTCGGTGTGGACCAAGGACCATTCAACCGCCATGCGAATGGCCAAGCGGCTGGACTTCGGCTGCGTCTGGATCAACACGCACATCCCACTGGTTGCGGAGATGCCGCACGGCGGCTTCAAGCACTCGGGATACGGGAAGGACCTCTCCCTCTACGGCTTCGAGGACTACACCCGGATCAAGCACGTGATGAGCTACATCGGCTGATGCCAGAGAACTCGACCAGCGCACGGGTCGACGCGTGGATCTGGGCAGTGCGACTGACCAGAACGCGCGCGACGGCTGCGGCCGCGTGCCGGGCCGGTCACGTCCGGGTCAACGGGGAGAGGGCCAAGCCCGCCCAGAGCGTGCGACCGGGAGATGAGGTGCGGTTGCGCTCCGAGGGCGTGGAGCGGATCGTCCGGGTGGTCCGGCCCATCGCCAAACGAGTGGGCGCGGCGGTCGCGGCGGAGTGCCTGATCGACACGACGCCGCCTGCCCCGCCGCCCGCAGAACGGTCGACGACCTTCGTGCGTGATCGGGGCGCTGGGCGCCCCACGAAGCGGGAGCGACGCGAGTTGGACCGCTTGCGCGGCCGGGATGAACAGTGACGACTCGATACCGGTACTGAACCCGTTTTCCCAATGTTTCCATTGCGCGGGTACATTCGGCGACCGCATGAAGTAGCATTGCTCGCAGTTGTTGTGTTGCGCATTTGCATTACAGGCGAACGAATTCCCTTCTGGGATTCGCCGGCTTTATTGAGGGCGGCTTCAGAACACCGCGACAATCGGCCCCGAGAGACGGGTCCGAAAACCTCAAAAGGAGATACAAATGGCAACAGGTACCGTGAAATGGTTCAACGCTGAAAAGGGCTTCGGCTTCATCGCACCCGATGATGGCAGTGCCGACGTGTTCGCGCACTACTCGGCGATCGCATCCTCGGGCTACCGCAGCCTGAACGAGAACCAGAAGGTCGAGTTCGACACCGCGCAGGGCCCCAAGGGTCCCCAGGCCGAGAACATTCGCCCGCTCTAGGCTTCAGCACCACGGAGCCCCGGTCTCATTGACCGGGGCTTCGTCATTGCGGCGGTAGGGTTTCTGCATGGGTGTTCAGATAGAGAAGATCGAGTTGCCCGGCATCGGCGTCCGGCACGACGTGATCACGAGCAAGGGGCGGCGCGTCGGCGTGCTCTCCTTCCGCACCGGCGAGCGTCAGATCGCGTTCTTCGATGAGGGCGATCCCGATGCCTGCACCGCTTCGGCGGACCTGCGCGATGACGAGGCGGCCGCACTGGCCGACCTGCTCGGCGGCAGCCTGCTCCTCGGCGAACTCAGTGGGATCGGCGAGAGCGGCACCGGACTCTTCACCGAACAGTTCATCCTGCCGGCCGGCTCGAAGTACGCCTCCGGTGTCCTCGGCGACACGAGAGCGCGCACCAGGACCGGGACCTCGATCGTCGCGATCATCCACGACGGCGTGATCATCCCCTCCCCCGCGCCCGACAGCCCGCTGGCCGCCGGTGACACCCTCATCGCCGTCGGCACCCGTCAGGGGCTGGAGGCGCTCACCGACATTCTCTCTCGCAGCGCCGGGTAGGGGCCCGGTGCAGGAGTCCACCCAACTGCTGATCGAGGTCGGCGCCCTACTGCTCCTGCTCGGTCTGCTCTCCAGGATAGCCAACCGTATCGGCATCACGGCGATTCCGCTCTACCTCCTGGTCGGCCTTTCCTTCGGCAACGGCGGATTGATCCCGATCGACGCCGGTGAGGAGTTCCTCGCCCTTGGCAGCGAGATCGGGGTGATCCTGCTGCTGGTGATGCTCGGGCTCGAGTACACCGCGACGGAACTCATGCAGAGCCTCAGGACCTCCCGGATCGCCGGAGCACTGGATGGTCTGCTGAACGCACTGCCCGGCGCCCTTTTCGCCCTGATCTTGGGCTGGGGGCCGCTCGCCGCCTTCGCCCTCGCCGGCATCACCTGGGTCTCGTCATCGGGGATCGTCGCCAAGCTGCTCAGGGATCTCGGCCGCCTGAGCAACCGCGAGACGCCGACCATCCTCGGCATCCTGGTGATCGAGGACCTGTCGATGGCCTTCTACCTGCCGATACTCTCGGCCCTCGTCATCGGTGCAGGAATCATGGAAGGCGCTATCGCGCTGGTCGTCGCGGTGAGCGTCGTTTCGCTGATTCTCGTGCTGGCAGTGCGACGGGGACGACTGATTTCCGGACTCTTCTCTGCTGAGCACGCGGAGTCGCTGCTGCTGAGTGTGCTCGGTCTGACCATGCTGGTGGCCGGAATCGCCCAGCAGGTCAATGTCTCGGCCGCGGTCGGCGCCTTCCTGGTCGGCATCGCACTCTCCGGGCAGGTCGCCCTCAACGCCCAGCGACTGCTCTCGCCACTGCGTGATCTGTTCGCAGCAGTATTCTTCGTCTTCTTCGGTCTCAGTACCGACCCGGCCGACATCCTGCCGGTGCTCCTTCCCGCGGCTGTCCTCGCGATCCTCACGATGGCAACCAAGACCTGGTCAGGGTACCGAGCCGCCAAGCGCGCCGGAATCGGTCCGCTCGGTCGCTGGCGCACCGGTCTGATCCTGGTACCTCGCGGGGAGTTCTCCATCGTCATCGCGGGGCTCGCGGTCGGCGCCGGCGTCGAGCCGATGCTTGCCCCGCTGGCCACCGCCTACGTCCTGATCACCGTGCTCGCCGGGCCCCTGCTGGCTCGAGCGCCCGACGCCGCGTGGTTCCGGAGAGCCGTGCTGCGCCGGTCCAAACGCGGGATGGCCGCCAGCTGATCAGACGGTGAGCTGGGACAGTCCGGTCTCGATCGCGTCGATCACCCGCGCGTCGTCAGGCCGTGTCATCGGCCGGAAGCGCTGTATTGCACCATCGGGGGCGATCACGAACTTCTCGAAGTTCCACTTGACCGGACCAGCCGTGCCCTCGTCATCCTTGACCGCGGTGAGCGTCTCGTAAAGCGGGTGCCGCTGCTTTCCGTTGACCCTGGTCTTCTCCATCAGCGGGAAGGTCACACCGTAAGTGCTGCTGCAGAATGCCTGGATCTCCTCGGCGCTGCCGGGCTCCTGTCCGGCGAACTGATTGCAGGGGAAGCCGAGCACGGTGAAACCCCGCGGGCCGTATTGTTCCTGCAACCTCTCGAGCTTGCTGTACTGCGGGGTCAGGCCGCATTTCGATGCAACGTTGACCACCATCACGACGCGGTCCTGATACTCGGCGAGGCTGGTCTTGCGGCCGTCGATCGTCGTCAGTTCGATGTCTCGGATATCCATGCTCTAGAGGATACGCCTCACTTCAGCTTAGGCAAGCCTCACCGATTGTTGTAGGCGAGTTCTCAGGTCGAATACCTCGCCGACGCCGGGACTGCCGCTGCCGGCGACCCCGGTGCGCAGGACATGGCCGAGCACGGAACGTCGCACCAGCATTGAACCGCGATTGCGCCCGCGCTCGACGATGCCGATGCCGGCGCTGTCATCATCCGGCACGACGATCACCGGGGTCATCGCCCGCACGCCCGCCGCCCTCGAGACGGACTTGGCGGCGATGCTCAGTTCGCGCAGCGGGCTCGCAGCCGGCGGCACGGTCTCGCCGACCACCTCACCGCGCAGCAGTCGAACCGGGCCACCCCAATCCTCGGAACGCAGCGCCCACAGACCCGTCGGGCCGAGCACGATGTGATCGATGATGGTGCCCGGACGCGGTGGCAGCACCGAGTTCCAGACCGTGAAACCGATGCCGAGGTCAGCGAGGACGGCCGCGGTCGCCTCCTCCGCGAGCGCCTTGGCCAGCCATCCGCGAATCTCCCGGGGTGCGGAAGCGATGACCGCGGCGGAATAAGGATCGGGCGACGACTCCCCGCGACCCAGCCACTCGGTGACCT
>CAVPES010000060.1:0-9027 GCA_963703545.1 uncultured Actinomycetota bacterium | reverse complement strand
TGGCCACCTCGTTCGGCGTCGTTCAGCATGGCGAAATACGGCTCGACGGTGATCTCGAGGCAGGCGGGGTCGTTGACGTGCTGGAACCCCGTGCCGATGGCACGGGCGATCAGGTTGCTGGCGGTGCTGTGCTCGACCAGCTCGGTGAAGGCCGCGAGCTTCGCCTCCGGCGTGGCAACCGCTGCCCGCGCGCGGGCAGCGGCCTGCTGGCCGGTCGCCGTGTTGTCAGCGGCCAGCGCGGCCTCGATCTCGGCGGTGCCGGCCCGACCACCCAGCACCAGACCCTCCAGCAGTTCCCAGGACAGATCGGTGTCGATCTCGAGACCGTCGAGACGAACCCGCCCGTCCAGCAGCGCCTTGAGCGTGTCGAAATGGCCCTCGCTGCTCGGCATCGCGGCGAAGAACTTGACGAACTGGAACTGGGCGTCGCTACCCGCCGGCGCCTGACGGGCGTTGCGCCAGAGCGCGTCGCCGATTCGGCGCACCGTCGTCGGCCGGGCGTCCTCGGGCAGGTACTGCCGTGCGGCGAGCGAGAGCTGGCCGAGTGTCGTGCGCAGCGTCGTCGACTCATCCTCCGCGGCGATGTTGTTCAGGACCAGTTCGATGTAGTCGCCGGCCGGGTTCTCCGCGTCGCGGGTTGCGTCCCAGGCGGCACCCCAGACCAGGGCTCGCGCGAGCGGACTCTGGATGTGCCGGAGTCTGGCGGTCGCCGTTCTCAGCGAGGTGGCATCGAGGCGGATCTTGGTGTACGCCAGATCGTCGTCGTTCAGCAGGATCAGCTCGCCCCGGTCCTCGCCGACGAGTTCCGGCACCTCGGTGCGTTCGCCGTCGACGTCGAGTTCGACGCGCTGCGTGCGCACCAGCTTCCCATCGACCGTGCTGTAGATGCCGACCGCCACGCGATGCGGTCGGATCGTGGGGTGCTCGGCCGGGGCGCTCTGCACGAGGCGGAACGACGTGATGACGCCGGCGTCGTCGACCTCGAGTTCCGGGCGCAGCGTATTCACCCCGGCGGTCTCCAGCCATCGGGCGGACCAGTCGCTGAGGTCGCGGCCGCTGGTCGCCTCCAATTCCCGCAGCAGGTCGGCGAGCTCGGTGTTGGCGTGCGCGTACTTCCTGAAGTAGTTGGATACGCCGGCGAGGAACTGCTCCTGGCCGACCCAGGCGACCAGCTGCTTCAGCACCGAGCCGCCCTTGGCGTAGGTGATGCCGTCGAAGTTGACCTGCACATCCTCGAGGTCGTTGATCACCGCCGAGATCGGGTGCGTCGTGGGCAACTGGTCCTGTTTGTAGGCCCAGCTCTTCTCCGTCGCCGCGAAGGTGGTCCAGGTGTTGACCCATTCGGTGGCGTTCTCGGTGGCCAGGTGCGAGACGTACTCGGCGAAGGACTCGTTGAGCCACAGGTCGTTCCACCACTTCATGGTGACCAGGTCGCCGAACCACATGTGCGCCATCTCGTGCAGGATCGTGACCACGCGACGCTCGCGCACGGCGTCGGTGACCTTGGAGCGGAAGATGTACGCCTCGGTGAAGGTGACGGCGCCTGCGTTCTCCATGGCACCGGCGTTGAACTCGGGCACGAAGAGCTGGTCGTACTTCTCGAAGGGGTACGGGTAGTCGAAGGCGCGCTCGAAGAACTCGAAGCCGGCGCGGGTGGTCGCCAGGATGGAGTCGGCGTCGAGGAATTCGGTCAGCGACCTGCGGCTGAAGACGCCAAGCGGGATGGTCCGGCCGTCACTGGAGGTCAGCTCGCTGCGCACGACGTCGTAGGGCCCGGCGATCAGGGCGGTGACGTAGCTGGCGAGCACGGGGGTGGGCGCGAAGGTCCAGGTGGCCGTGCCCTCGCCTGCCGGCAGCGGATCCGGGGTGGGCTGGTTGGAGACGACCTGCCAGTGCTCGGGTGCGGTCACCGTGAACTGGAAGGTGGCCTTCAGGTCTGGCTGTTCGAAGACGGCGAAGACGCGACGGGAGTCGGGCACCTCGAACTGCGAGTAGAGGTAGACCTCGCCGTCGACCGGGTCGACGAAGCGGTGCAGGCCCTCACCGGTGTTGGTGTACAGGGCGTCGGCGACGACTCGCAGGGTGTTCTCGGCGGCGAGCTCGGGAAGCTCGATGCGGACGTTGTCGCTGACCTCGGCGGGGTCGAGGTCGACGCCGTTGAGGGTGACCGAGTGCAGCCGGGCCGTGATGAAGTCGATGAAGGTCGCGGATCCTGGGGTTGCCCTGAAGCTCACGGTCGTCTCGGAGCGGAACGTCTGATCGTCCCCGGTCAGATCCAGCGCGATCCGATAGCTGTCGACGCTCAGCAGTGCCTTGCGTTCGTTGGCTTCCAAACGGGTCAGGTTGTCGCCAGGCACGTTCTTGCTCCCTCGGTGTCTTCGTCGTTCGCGGTGGGTGGCGTGCGCCTCGATGCCCCAGCCTACCGGCCCGCGCAGGGGATTCTCCGGCTGCCTAGACTGGTGTCATGCGCATTCACGTCGCCACCGATCATGCCGGCCTCGACTTCTGCAGGATCCTCATCGAGCACCTGGGCGATGCCGGACACGAGGTCGTCGACCACGGTCCCGCGCTCTTCGATCCGCTGGATGACTATCCCGCGTTCTGCATCAATGCCGCCCGCGCGGTGGTCGCCGACCATGCTGCCGGTGTCGCCTCCCTCGGTGTCGTCTTCGGAGGCAGCGGCAACGGCGAGCAGATGGCCGCCAACAAGGTGCGCGGGGTGCGCGCCGCGCTGGTCTGGAGCACCGCCACCGCCGAGCTCGCCCGGCAGCACAATGACGCCAACGTGATCTCGATCGGCGCCCGCCAGCACACTGCGGCCGAGGCGATCGGCTTCATCGACGCCTTCATCGCGGAGCCGTTCACCGGTGAGGAGCGGCACGCGCGTCGGATCGCGCAGCTCGCCGAATACGAGGCGACGGGGCGCATCAGCGGCCA
Source organism: uncultured Actinomycetota bacterium (assembly GCA_963703545.1). GTDB lineage: Bacteria > Actinomycetota > Actinomycetes > Actinomycetales > Microbacteriaceae > CAVPES01. Next base: position 6,090 of record CAVPES010000060.1, on the reverse strand, counting down.
CGAGATCGTCTGACGTGCCCGAGGGTCACTCCGTCCACCGGATCACCCGGCAGTTCCGGCGCAACTTCGTCGGCAAGGCCGTCGCGGTCTCATCCCCGCAGGGCCGGTTCGCGGTGGGGGCTGCCGAACTCGACGGCGCTGTGATGACGGCGGCCAAGGCGGTCGGCAAGCAGATGTTCCTCGGTTTCGACAACGGCCTGTGGCTGCGGGTGCATCTGGGCATGTACGGGGCCTGGGATTTCTCGGGCGAGATCCTGATGGATGCCACGATCGCCAGCGCCAACGGCCGGATGGGGCAGACCAACCAGCGCGGCACGATCCTCGACGCCGCGGGCGAGAATTCGCTGGCCAGCATCGGTGCGCCCCGGCGGGCACGGCTGCGGATCTCGGAATCGGAGAGCGCCGGCGAGGTGTCCGAGTGGCCGCCCGAGCCAGTCGGGCAGGTGCGGGTGCGGCTGCTGACCGACACGAGCTGCGCGGACCTGCGCGGCCCGACCGCCTGCGAGGTGCAGACCGCGGCCGAGGTGCAGGCCGTCATCGACCGGCTTGGCCCCGACCCGCAGGTCGATGATTCGACCGCGGCCGAGGACCGGTTCGTCACGGCGGTGCGCTCGAAACCGACTCCGATCGGACAGCTGCTGATGGACCAGAGAGTCGTCTCCGGCATCGGCAACGTCTACCGGGCCGAGCTGCTCTTCCGCGCCCGGCTGAATCCCTACACGCCCGGCCGTGAGCTGAGCGAGGCGCAGGCGAGGGCGCTCTGGCGGGACTGGGCGCACCTGCTGAGAATCGGCGTCGAGACCGGCCAGATGATGACGATGGACGACCTGGGACCCGAGGAGTACCGCCGCGCCATGGCCGCCCGCGACGACCGCCATTGGGTCTACCACCGGGCAGGACTACCCTGTCGGGTATGCGGAACCTCCGTCATCGTCACCGAGATGTCCGCCCGCAACCTCTACTTCTGCCCCACCTGCCAGTCGTGAGTGTCGGAAGTGCAGGAGTTTTCGGGCGACACGCCGGGTTGGGGGCTGAGTTGACGGCGTGGCGCCCGAAAACTCCTGCACTTCCGACGCAGAGAGAGGGGCGGGGATGAGGCAGAACCCGAGTTTTACGCTGGCCAGTGCGGGGGAGATCAAGCGGTTGGTGCGGGAGAACCCGTGGGGGACGATCGTCAGTTCGACCAGCAATGGTCTGGTCGCCTCGCATTATCCGTTCGTGCTGGAGGAAACCGCGGCGGCGAGCGCGGAGGCGACTGCGGCGGCGGGTGCGGCGGCGAGCGTGGCGGCGAAGGCGGAAACCGCAGAGGGGAGTGCGGAGGCGAGCGCGGCGGGAAGCGCGGCGGAGATCGTGCTGCTCAGCCACCTGGGTCGGCCGGACGAGCTGCTGCACGAATTGGGCGAGCACGAGCTGATGGTGATCTTCCAGGGTCCGCACGGCTACATCTCGCCCGGCTGGTACCAGGGCGGGCCCGCGGTGCCGACGTGGAACTTCGTCACCGCGCACCTCTACGGCGTTCCCGAGATCCTCAGCGATGAGGAGAATTACCGGGTGCTCGCGGCACTGACCGACCACTTCGAGGACCGGATGCCCGAGCCGTTCCGCATGGAGCGCGACCCCGAGAACGTGGCCTACGCCCAGCGCCTGTACCAGGGCACGGTCGGCATCCGGCTGCGGGTGACCCGCTTCGTCGCCAAGTCGAAGCTCAGCCAGAACCGGTCACCCGAGGCTGTCGCGCGCATCCTCACCGAACTCGAGACGGGCGCGCAGTACCCCAACCCGACCCTGGCCGCCGAGATGCGCCGGTTCTGGACCTCCGACAAACTGCCGTGAGATCGCAGTTCAGGAATCTGCGCCTGCCGGGAATGCCCGTCGCCGACACGATTCCGGCTGGGCGGTTCACCGTCAGCAGCCTGGACGACCGACCCGGCTCAGCGCATCGCGCCGATCCGCCCGCCGACCCGCCGGGCCGAGCGCAGCTGCAGCTCCCAGGTCGCCGCGAGGACGATCAGGATCACGCCACCGAATCCCAGCCAGACCCACCAATACACCGCCTCGTAGACCGCCCGGATCCACGGCCAGAGCTGCGCGATCCCGTGCATGATCAGGATCGCGCCGCCGGCCAGGAAGGGCGCCTGCCATCCCGGCATGAGCCCCGCGATCATCACCGCGAGGGCGACGACGCCGAGGGTGACCACACGCCAGAGCTCCTGATCCTGTGGGTCGAGGTCGTAGAGCAGGCTGGGCAGCAGCAGCACTCCGAGACCGGCGCCGAGGGTCGGCCAGGAGCGAGTGGTCGCGTCTCGGCGCAGCCGCAGCACGCCGGCGCCCAGCAGCGCTGCGGCCAGCGGCGCGCTGGCGAGCTCGACCGCGCGGTTCGGCTCCGCCACCGCGAAGACGGCCACGATCACCGCCGCGGCCGAGACGGCGCCGAGTTCGATGAGCCGGGAGAAGACCGGCCGCGAGGAGGAGGCCGCGGCGACTGAGAGCACGCCAAGGGTGCTGACCCCGATGACAGCGCGCCCGGCGGCCTGCTGGTCACCCAGGATGGCCAGGATCGTGAAGCCTGCCACCAGCAGCACCCCCGCCAGCAAGCCGATCCGGCGGAGGATGATCGGCAGGCCGTCGCCGCGCACCGCGACGAGGACGATGGCCGCGAGCACCGGCAGCAGCCACAGTTCGGCGAGGAACCACGGCTCGACCGCCTGGTTCAGCCGGTCGACACTCATGATGCTCGATGCCACGGCAAGCGCGGACAGCGCGCTCACGGTCAGCGCCAGCCGCAGCCCGATGCCCCGCCAGAGCGCCGGCAGCAGGGTCCCGGCCACCACGATCGCCCCGGCGACGCCGAGCACCAGGAGCGGACGCATGATGCTTCCCGAGAGCGATGCGACCGCGCTCGGTACCAGGCCGATCGCCAGTCCGGAGCCGAGGATCACCGTGCGGCCGATCGAGAAACCGGTGGCGGGCGCGCGCAGGGCGAGCAGCGCCGCGATCATGACCAGGGCACCGGCCAGTGGCAGGGTGTATGCCTCGAGCTGGTCGACCCTCGCGTCGTCGAGCGCGCTCCAGAGCGCGGCAACGGCGAGCACCACGGACAGCCACGCCACTTGCCGCACCGGCCGGGTGCCCCGGATCACCGGTTCCCACGAGCTCGCCACCAGTACCGGCACCGCGGATGCGAGCAGCACCGGCAGCCAGTTCAGTGGCGCATCGGCGGTCAGGCCGGCAAGGCCGGTGATGACCGCCACCAGCAGTGCGCCGGAACCGACCGTCAGGTGCAGCCGCTCCGGCAGCCGGTCGCCCACGGCCGCAAGCAATGCAGCGACCAGGACAGTGCCGCCGACCGGCAGCAGTGCCGCCAGCAGGGAGACGTCGACCGGAGCGAGGGCGGCGGAGGCCATGATCAGCGTGAAAGCGGTCAACCCCGCGAGCACCAGGGCATCCCCGGCCGGCAGCAACCGGACGACGGTGACCACGGCCAGGCCGATGATCGACAGCACCGCGGGCCAGAACAGGTGGTCGATCGCGGGATGCGCCGTGCCGGTGACCGGCGGAAGAACCAGGGCCTCGACCAGGAACGCCGAATCGATCAGCAGCAGGGACGCGGCGATCCCGCTCACTGCGGCGCCGGCGATCCGCCGGTGATCCAGCATGATCCGGGCGACCATCAGCAGGGCGACCACGGTGAGCGCCGCCCACAGCCAGATGCCCCGGGAGCTCAACGCGGCAAGCTGCACGACACTCGCGGCGGCGCCGAAACCGACCCACAGGGTGATTCTGACCGGCCGGTAGGAGACCAGACCCGTCCCGGCCAGGGTGATGCCGGCCAGCACGGTGCCGCTGACGACGATCCAGATGGGCGTCGGGGCCAGGCTGCAGCCGTAGAGCAGGGTGAGCAGGGTCAGCGCGACCGGCAGCGGGTACCAGATCCGCGGCGCCCGCGTCAGCAGCACGGCCCCCAGTGCCGCGAGGCTCAGGCAGACCAGCGCGATCAGGGCGTCGGAGGCCGGGATGGAAAGGCCGCCGGGACTGAGCACGGTGCCGGGCTGGCTCCGCCACGGGTCGAACAGATTCCGTGCGAGGTCGAGGGCATTCCCGCCAACCCGCCCGAGCGGGACCAGCGCGCTGCCGCTCGCGCCGAGCGCCACCGGTGCCACGACCCAGAGGGCAAGCGAGTGGGCGGTGCCCGGGAGCAGCCGACCGACCCCGAGCACCGCGATGACTCCAAGTGACCAGGCGGCCGACCATACCCAGACCGCGTCGGCTCCACTGTCGAGATCGAGCATTGGCACGATCGCCAACACTGTGCCGCCGATCGCAATGCCGGTGGCGATCGCCGCCCAGCGCCGCCATGTCGAAGCGCGGCCGCGCACCGTCAAAGCCAGAAGAACGGCAACCGTGGCCGCAGCGCAGACCAGCCGGCCCGCGTCCGTGGATCCGCCGACGAACGGCACCAGCAGAGCCGAGATCGTCCCGGCGAGCCAGGCCGGCAGCTGGAGAACGATGCGCTCCAGCCGGGGGAGTGTGGGATGCAGCAGCCCGGTGGCCGCTATCGCGATCAGGGCGATCCAGACGCTGGTCACGCCGTTGATGTCGGCGAACGAGCGAACGATTCCGGCGAACAACACCCCGGCGCCGATCGGCACCGCGGCGACACCGAACGTCAGGCCGGCCCGCACCCGGGTCAGCACCCGGTGCCCGATACCGAGCCCGCCGACCAGCAGAACGCCCGTGCCGATGACGAGCGCCCGGTCGACGTCGTCGGTTCCGAACGCTCCCGAGCCGCGGATGAAGAAGACGGTGATCGTCGCCACGACCAGGCCCAGCCAGCCGAGCCCCTCCGCCGTCCCCGGCACGTTGCGAACCCGGAGCAGCCAGGCGGTGCCGAGCATGCCGAGGGCCAGCGCCACCGTGAGCTGGGCCCGGGACTCGTCGCTGGCGACCAGGTAGGCGACGGTCAGGAAGAAGATCGCGGTGATCGTCACCAGCACGATGCCCGTGACCAGCAGGAAGATCTGCACGCCGGAGCGTCGCGGTTCCGCGGCAGCACGGGGAGCCGATGGCACCCGGTCCGGCACCGGCACCGGTGCGGCGGCAGGCGGCACGGGCGGCGGAGCGCTCGCCGCCCCGGCAGTTGCGGCCAGGGCGCTCTCGTAGCGAATCCGTCCGATCAACTGCACGCGCCGATCCAGCAGGTCGGCTGCCTGGCGCGAGATCGCGGCGAGCTCGGTGACCGCGGGATGTGTCAGATCGAGCCCGGTGTCGGTGTAGCGGGGGTCGCGGATGGTGCGGAAGCTCTCGGGGCTGAGTGTCGTGTCGCGCAGCTCTGCGCTGTTGCGGGGCCATTGCACGGCTCCGCTGTACGCCCGGTAATCGGCGGTCTCGTCGTCCATGCTGTCAACGATGACAGAGTTTGCCAGTCCGCGGGCGGATGCCGCGCGGGCTGTGCACGACGCTGCGAAGGACTAACCGATCTTTTCCAGAAGCTGCAAGGGGATCATCAGGGCGACAGTCACGAGCAGCACTCCCGCGAAGAAGACCAGCAGCATGTTCGACGTCACGGTGAAGGCGAGTGCGAAGAGCCAGAGGCCGCCCAAGAACAGGATGCCGGTGATGATGGCGGTGAAAGCGTTTGACATGAGCGTGATCCCTCTTTCTGGTATGAAACAGCCCGGTACGTCTCTGCTGAAATCATAGGGACCGGAGCGCCCCTCGTGGCGGTTCCGCGGAATCGAAGTTCGCGCGAGCAATTCATTTTGGCAATGTTGTTATATATTACTCGTTTCAGTTTCGTGTATGCTCCCGAATACAAAACAGAAGATCGATATTCATGACTTGAGAGCATCGAGACCCATCGCTCCCGATATCCTGCCGGCCGCGTGACGAGGGAAAAGTCATTCCCACCTAGCATATTATGTCCATGACGATTTCCGGGATTCAACTCCATTACCGGGTGGTGGTATTTGGAAATGATTCCCTGAAACCCAAGCAATTGGGGCAATGCTATGTTATTGTTAGCGCGCACCGACGTCTACGTGGCGGCGAGAAGCCCCCGCGCCGCTATGCGCGACGATGGAGGACGACGAG
>CAVPES010000059.1:0-32053 GCA_963703545.1 uncultured Actinomycetota bacterium | reverse complement strand
TTGCCACCCGGTGCGTCCTCAACCTCGGTAACTTTACCCGAAATCTTCAGGACCTCTCCCGGCCACACCTGTCCGCGGAAGCGGGTGCCGAACTGCTTGAGATTGCCCAGACCCAGCCAGTCGGCCGCAAGCCGCGAGGAGAGCCCGCCCTGGAAGAGGCCCATCGAGAAGACGGACGGCAGACCGATCGAGACCGCCCAGACCTCATCATGGTGGATGGGGTTGAAGTCACCCCCGGCTCCCGCGTAGCGGACGATGTCGGTCCTGGTGATGGGGCCGATCGTGTAGACCGGGGATTCAGCTCCGACCACTGCGTCGGCTGCGGTCAGTCTCTTGGCCGGTTCAACTTTGGTGCTCACTTTTCGCCTCCTCCAACTACCTGAGCCGTCTCGATGACCGTTGACACCTCGGTGACAACGGGCTCACCCTTCTGGTCGACCCAAGCGGTTTCCATCTTGATCATGGTCATCACGCCGCCGCGCTTGCCGGGCTTCTGCTCGACACTCACCACCTTGGTGGTGCTGCTCAGCACGTCGCCGACGAGCGGCGTGCGATGATACGTCCACTCCTGCTCGCCGTGCAAGACGCGAGCCAGATCAAGTCCAAGCGACATGACGCCGGACTCGCCCTCGCTGAAGTGCGCCGCGACAACCGTATAGGTCGGCGGCGCCGGGATCGCCGAGAAGCCTGCAGCCTTGGCAGCCTTTTCGTCCCGGTAAATCGGGTTGTCATCCTGCAGTGAATGCGCAAACTCGCGCACTTTTCCAGCTTCAATCGGCATTTTCCCGGTACTGAGTACCGTGCCGACTAGATCTTGACTAGGTTCCATCTTTGGATCCGCCTCCACTCTGAGCAATTACCAAATAGAGTCAAGCGGAATTGAACCGGCGAGTCAAGTACGAGAGCCGTTCCTCTTCCTGCAATCCCTGCGAGAGCGGCAGGTCCATCGACGCCTTGACCGCAGCCACGGCGGCGGCGGCGGCGGCCGACGGCAGTTCGGCCAGGCGGCGGGCGAGGTCACGGGCCGCAGAATCCACATCCTCGTCGGGTTCGAGAACCGTGTGGACCAGGCCAAGGCGCAGTGCTTCGGCGGCGTCGACAGGATCCCCGGACAGCACAAGCGGGAGAGCGGCGGGCGGGCGGAGCCACGACGTGATCGATCGCGTGCCGCCCGCGGCCGGCAACATGCCGAGCTTGGTCTCGGGCAGTCCGACCATCGTGTTCGCCGCCGCGATGCGGAAATCGCACATCATCGACATCTCCAACCCCGAGCCAAGGGCGTAGCCGTGCAGTGCCGCTACTTTGGGCAGATTCAATGACCACAGCAGGTACCACGGATCGCGGTCCCACCGGATCCGTCGTGCCTCGAATATCGTCTCGGCGCTGCCGAACTCTTTCAGGTCGGCGCCCGCCGAGAAATGCTTGCCCTCGGCCCGCAGCAGCAGCGCTCGGGCATCGGGCAGGTCACGAACCGCCGTGAACGCCTCGATCAGGCCGTCCCTGGTCGCCAGATCCACGACGTTGAGGCGGGCGGGCTGAGCCAGGATCACCTCAACCACGCCGTTGTCGTGGATCTCCATCCTGACGACGTCACCCAGCCCGCTCATCCGTCACCCACCATCATCACGTCAATTCCCGGACTCTACCGAAGAGAGGCGCCCATCACCGCATCACGAAGGGGATTCGAGGGTGCGGCAGAGACTCCCCGCCAACAGCATAGGACCGGAACAAATCCCCGCGGTCTCGGACGAGGTCTCTGGCCAGATCAGTGGGATCCTGCCGCAGCATCAGACCGTGGTCGGTGTCCGGCTCGAGGCCCCCCACCGTGGCAGCGAGGGGCACTTCACACGTGCGGGTCGGCCGCCATCCGGCATCCCGCCCCCACAGGCCGGCAACCGCGACGAGCGCGGCGATGATCCCCGCCAACGGGTCCGGATAGGCCGTGGCCGCGGGAACGGGCTCGGCCAGGGGGTCCGGCAGCGCAAGTCCGCTGATGGCATGGACCAGCGAACCATACGCGACCCATGACCGATGCCGATCATGGACACCGAAAGCTGGAAGCGACACAGCGACCAACGCCGGATTCCGGTTCTTCTCGGCGAACTCCGCGACGCCGAGTTGAGCCCGAGCCCGCGGTGACAGATTGTCGACCAGAACATCAGCGGAATCGAGCAGCCGGCTGAACTCCGTGATGTCCGCGGGTCGCCGAAGGTCCAGATCCCGTCGATCCTTGCCACCAGAAAAGGCGTTGAACATCGCTGATCGGGTGCCGTCTCCCGGCACCATGACACCGCCGGGGTAGATGCCGCCGCCCTGACTCGCCCGAGAGCCGTCGGGGCGGATGGACGGCTCAATGGTCGTCACCTGGGCGCCGAGGCCCGCAAGCAGCCAGGTTGCCAGCGGTCCCGCCCACATGACGGTGAGATCGACGACCCTCAGTCCGGCCAGGGGTGCCCCGGCACTGCCGAAGTCCGACGTCGGCGGCGCGGTTCCCCATCGACCCTCGGTTCCCGTCACGAGCGGACCCGTCGACCAGCCACCCTGCGCCGCGCGGTCCTGCGCGGACAGGTACGGCACCACCGGAAGGCGCCACGTTTGAGCCTGATCGCACACTTCGCGCACACTGGCGGCCTCGGGCAGGTTCGATAGCAGTAGCTCGAAAGTCTCCGCATCCCCGGGAGCACCGAGTTCCGCAGCGACCAGACCCCCATGACAGTTCAGCGGTGCGCGCCGAGCCGGCTGTGGTGCACCGTAGGCGACGGCCATCACGACGGGCAGCAGCAACATGACTGCGACGTCCGCGGCGTCAACAGTGACTTCCCGCCCGCTGAACAAGCTGAGCAAGGCGGCGAGGGCGAGCAACGCCCCGGCAGCCCGCGCAGGAACCGCGCTCGGCAGTCCCGGCAGCGCCGCGACGGTATCGGTCAGCGACGCCGCTCCCCGGGCTCCCGTCGCCGATGCCCGGATCGCCACCCGCGCAGGACCGGGGGCCGCGTGAACGTCAACGCGCGCCCCGAGAAGCCGCAGCAATCCCGCGAGTTCCGCGGTCACCTCGGCCTGCCCTGCCGCGTCAGCCACCAGCCCGTACAGCGGGCCGAGCGACGAATCGGTCATCGCCCGGTGAAGGTGGGGGATCGCTTCTCAAGGAATGCGGAAATGCCCTCCGCTCGGTCCGCCGAGACCTGCAGCAGCGTGTTCAGATCGGCTTCAAGTCCGAGTCCCTCCCTCATCCGCAACTCGGCTCCGGCGAGCACAGCCTCCTTGGCGTATTCGAGGGCGAGAGGTGAACGCGCTGCCCACTGCGCCAGCACCTCATCACAGCGGGACGCCGGATCGGAGACGACCTCGTGCACCAGGCCCACCTCAAGCGCCCGAGCTGCGGAAACCGGCTGGCACAGCAGCAGCATCCGCAGTGCCTCTGCCGCGCCGATGGTTCGCGTCAGGCGCTGGGTTCCCCCCCATGAGGGCAGTCGACCTTCACCGACATCGGGCAATCCCAGCACTGCATCCGGTGACGCCAAGCGGAAGTCGGCGGTCAGTGCTATCTCCAAGCCCACCGACATCACCTCGCCCCGGAGCACGGCAACCACGGGAACTCTGATATCCGCCAGCGCGATCGTCGGATTCACGCCTCGCTCCAGCGGGTCGAATCCCTCGGCCGACCCTGAGCAGAAATCGGGGCCGGACGAGTCGATCACGACTGCACGGACGCTTCGATCCTCGACCAGTTCCGCGGCGACGCGCGCCAGTTCGCGAGCGGCTGTCTGCGTCATCGAACCACCGGCGAGGGTGATCCGGCAGATGCCATCGCGGGTCTGGACGCGCAGGTGACTCTGTTGCATGTTCCTAACCTCTCACACGCTAGGCGGCCGGTGCCAGCGAGACCCAGGTGTTCATCAGGGAACTGGCGGAGTCATCGCCGATCGCAACCGGCGCGATGACCGGCTCGTCGACCCCCGCGGCTCGGTATTCGTCGAGCCCGGCGCGCACTTCCTCGACATCCCCGATCAGGGCGACGGCGTGCACCAGCGAGTCGCTCACGGCCGCGACGGCATCACGGCCCTCCGCTCGGGCCAGTTTGACCGCCGCCACCTCGTCAGCGAGACCGTCCAGGGCGAGCAACTCGCCGTATGCCCGCAACTGCACATACGACGAGAGCTGCCGGGCCACCGCTCTGCGAGCGGCCCGCTTCTCGGCATCGTCATTGACAACGCAGACCGGCAGGTAGCAGGCCACCTGAAACCCGGCCTCGGGGGAGAGTGCCCTGGCGGCGGCGGCGAGGGTGCGCGCTCTCTCAAGAGTCACCCAATTCAGCACCATGCCATCAGCCGAACGACCCGCTGCCTCAGCCATGCGCGGCCGCAGGGCGCCGATGAACACGGGCGGAGTCGTGGTCACGTGCTGTCCGACCAGCTGCAGCACGGCAGTATCGCCGTCAACAGCCTGATCCAGGACGCCGGTTCTCAGCGCTCTCCTGACGGCAGCAACGGCGCGTTCGACCTGATCGACCGTTGCGGACCCGGGCCATCCGAACTGCGATCGCGCAGTTTCGGCGTGGCCGGCTCCCAGGCCGAGCACGAAACGATCCGGTGCCCACTCGGCAACGGCTGCCGCTGCCATCACGATCGCGGACAGCGACCGCGATGGCAGCGGTACGACCCCGAGCCCGAGTCGGATCGTGGTGGTACCGCTTGCCAGCACCGCGGCTGTCACGAAAGCGTCACGCCCCGAAATCTCGGGAATCCAGACCGTGCGATAACCCAGAACCTCAACGAGTCGAGCCTGTTCGACCATTTCGACGAACGGGGCCCTGGCTCCTACGGCAGTTCCCAGGAACTGCGGCGGAGATTCTGTGCCAGGGTTCAATCGGAGGACGAAACCTTCTTGGGCTCTTCAACCTCGAGCGGCGCTCCGTGGCAAGTGGGGTCCGCCTCGCCACCGGGCTTGGTGACCAGTACCTGGGTCCCGCACGTTGCGCAGGAATATCTCTTTCCAACTTTCAGCATCGCTGATTTCTCCTTTGTGGTACGAAGTTTGAGGGGGAACTACTTGACTACCATGTCCGTGCCGTCACACTGCAACGTGCCATCGCCACCCTTGGTGATGACCATTTCAGCCCCGCACACTTCACACTTCATTCGTTTGCCAGCCTGGTTCACGTGTATCCAATCTCCTGTCTAGCTCTTCCAGCCGTCGGCTGTCGTCAACTACTCACATACTGTCATAAATCCGCGGCGGCATCAGAATGGAGGAATCCAGCCCTGCCCCCACCGCCGTGACTTCCCCGGCGACGACGGTGGCGACGACGCCAACCTCGGACAGGGCCGAACGCGGGTCCCTGTCCAGGATGGTGAAATCGGCAGCACCGCCGCGACGCAGTGAGGGGTATTCCCCCGCGAGTTCAGCCGCAGCAGTAGTTATCATAGCCAGCGCCAGCGTCGCGCTCACCCGCTCGGATCGGGCGATGACCTGCCCCGCCGTCGCCCCCCGCCGCACGACACGATCTACGGCAGCACGTGCGCTGTCCAGAGGCCCGGCGAAGGTGACCGGGCCATCAGAAGCCGCTGCCACCGTGATTCCCCGCGCTAGCAGTGAGTGAACGGGATAGAGCCACTCCGTCTCGACACTCGAGAGATTCTCCACGTACTTGTGACCGCGTTCGGCCAGGAAGGCGGGGTTGGACACCACGGCGGCACCGGAGGCTGCCAAGCGCAGAATCTGCTCGGGAAGGGCCAGCCCGAGGTGCTCGATCCGGTCCCTGCCCCATGCGGGCGCGCCGAATCTCTCGACAGCAGACAGTGCTGCCTCGAGTTCGTCGATCTGGGTCGCGTGGACCGCCACCGGCCAGCCGTGGTGCCGGGCAAGGGCGATCTGATCGATGATGTCTCCCGCCTCGGCGGAGATCTTCGCGCCGACCACGCGGCATGATGAAGCTCGTTCCGACGGCGATGCCATGGTCGTCACGTCGGCCGATTCGGCGTCGGCCACCGCGGAAACTGCCAGCAGCGCAGTGATCCGCTGCTGCACAATCCCGTGCCGCGCCCACGAATCGAATTCGGCCAGATCGCTCAGCGAATTCGTCGCTGTGGCGTCCGTGAGTGCGGTGACCCCCTGCTGGCTGAGTCGGCGACTCACCTCAGACATCGCCGCGTCGATCGCCGCCGTCGGCAGCACCGGCACGCCGGCAAGCAGACGGCGGGCCTCGACCAGAGTGCCGGTGGCCCGCCCATCGATGGAGCGCTCGACACCGTCCGCGCCACGACCCGGAGCCCCGAATTGCTCGACGCCCAAAGCGTCAAGCGCGGCGCGGTTGAGCACGGCGACGTGCCCGGTTCGATGGTGCAGCACCACCGGATGTCGCCCACAGGCCCGGTCCAGTTCGTCGGCGGTCGGCGCTCGGCGCTCGGCCAGGTTGGCCTCGTCGTAACCCCAGCCGCGCAGCCATTGGGTGTCGGGCCGGGGATCCGCAGCGGAACTCAGCTGCGCCAGCAGCTGGGTCATGCTCTGTGCGGTCGAGCAGTCAACCGAGAGTCGCGCAGCCGCCATCGACCGAAGGTGAAGGTGAGGATCCCGCAGGCCCGGTACGATGACCGAACCCGCGGGAACCTCAAGCTTCGCAATTCTTGACCCGGACCCTCGATCAGACGAGGGGCCCATGGCCGACCTGCTGGTTGAAACCTGACTCAGACGACCGCCGTCGATGACGATGACAGCGCCGTCGGAGCGGCTCCAACCGTGTTGGGATTGGGAAAGGAGTGGTGCCTCAACCCGCCACATCGGCGGTCGGTTTCGGCCCGTACTCCTTCGCCATCACCCGGCGCAGGACCTTGCCGGTCGCGGTGCGGGGGAAGTCATCGACGATGTAGATCCGTTCCGGCCGCTTCGCGCCGGAGAGCTGGGTCTTGCACAGCGCGATCAGCTCCTCCTCGGTGACCGTGGCGCCGGGCAGCAGCCGTACCGCAGCCTCCACGCGCTCGCCCCACTGGTCGTCCAGAACGCCGAACGCCGCCGCTTCCTCGACCGCCGGGTGGGAGTCGAGCACGGCGTCGATCTCACTGGGCGAGATGTTCTCGCCGCCGCGGATGATCAGGTCGCTCGCGCGGCCGGTCAGGAAGAGGTATCCGCCCTCATCGAGATGGCCGAGGTCGCCGGTGTGCACCCAGCGCTCCTCGTCCAAGGTGACGCGAGTGCCTTCGACGCCCTTGCCCCAGTATCCGGCCATCGTGCGTCCCGTGCGCAGGAACACCTCGCCCGTGACGTTGGGTGCCGCGATCTTGCCATCCTCGTCGATGATGCGGATTTCGACGTCGTCGAGAGGCTTGCCGACCGAGGCGAGCCTGGTCTTCTTGAGTTCGATCTCCTCGGGAGTGCCCTCGAGTCGGTGGTCCTCTGCCCCGAGAACCGCAACCGTAGAGTTCGTCTCGGTCTGACCGTAAGCAGCGGAGAAGCTGATCGTCTTCGGGAAACGCTCCAGCACCTCGTGCAGCACAGCCGGCGGCATCGGTGCGGCGCCATAGGTCAGCATCTGCAGACTGGACAGATCGGTCTTGTCGAAGTCCGCATGGCGCAGCAGCAGCGACGCCATCGACGGCACGACGAAGGCGTGCGTGATCTGGTTGTCCTCGACGGCCTTGAGCCAGCGCCCGGCCTCGAAGTCGATCACGGTGAGGTGTCGACCGGTGAACAGCGACACCGTCATGGCAGACAGGCCGGCGACGTGGTACATCGGTGCCGCGAGCAGAGCCCGTCCGTCCGTTGTGCCGTCGGCCGCCTCGCCCTGACCCATCACGTAGTTGGTGAATCCGTCGTGGGTGAGCATGACGCCCTTGGGCAGCGAGGTGGTGCCACTGGTGTAGAGCAGGATGCCCACGGAAGTCTCATCGACATCCGCAGCGTCTTCCAGAGACTCGAGTCCCGCTGCCTGCTCTTCGGCTTCCTTCAGGGTGAGCACCCGTTCCCGGGGCATGCCGGCCGCAACGATGCTGTCGACGTACATCTCCTCGGTCACGATCAATGAAGCCCCGGAATCGCGCAGGTAGTGCCCGATCTCGTCTCCTCGTGCCCGGTAGTTCATCGGCACGACGGCCGCCCCGAGCAGGAGCGTCCCGAACATGGCGTGCAGCGTGCTGATTCGGTTGGTTGCGAAAATGCCTACCCGGTCGCCGGGGCCGATACCGGCCTGGGCGAACAAAGTCGCAAAGCGTCCGCTGGCATCTCTCAGCTCGGCGTAGGTCTCATCTCGACCGTCGCCGGTGACTGCAACCTGATCGGGAACGATCATGGCGGGGATGTCGATGATCATCGACAGGTTCATTGGGCCTCCGTGTGTTAAGGGGTTTCTGTAAGCAAGCTGATGGAACTCGGCCTAAACCGAGGTGCCATCCGGCTTGAGGTAGCTCGACGCGATGTGCCCCTCACTCTGCGCCTTGGCATATTCTTCGTCGGAGAAGCCGAGGACATCCTTGTAAATGTACTCGTTGTCCAGACCCAGTCCGGAGATGGGCTCCCACTTCATCGCAGGACCATCCCACTTCCACTGATGGTTGGGGTAGACGTGCGTACCCGCGTGGACCGCGGTGTTCTCGCGGAAGAAGCCGCGCGCCTTGACATGCGGATCCGCGTAGATGTCGTCCTCCAGCATGAGCGGGCCAGCCGGTACTCCGACTGCCTGCATAGCGTGGAAGGTCTCATTCCGCGTGCGCTGACGCGTCCACTCCGCGATGCCCGCGTCGATGTCGTCCTGCGCTGCCAGACGGCCCTCCTGTGTTGCGAAACGGGAGTCAGCGGCCCAAGCCGGGTTGCCCATCACGCCTACAGCACTTGCCCACTCGGCGTCCGTTCGGATCGTGATGCTCACGAACCGGTCGTCCTCATTGGACGGGTAGACGCCCTGAACGAAGTTCCGGTCACGGTTGGTCATGGCCGCGCTGGGGTTTCCGGTGGATGCCGCATCGATGAACATCTCACCGATGTGGTTCATCTCGTTCTCGACCTGCGGCAGGACGATCATCTCGCCCTCGCCGGTCTTCTCGCGCCGACGTACCGCAGCCAGCACCGCGAACACGCCGACGGAGCCGGCTGCCGGGTCCATCTGGAAGACGCTGGTCGTGGTTGCCGGAGCGCTGTCCGCATAGCCGCGAACTGCGGTGATACCCGAGAACGCCTCGAAGTGGGCCCCGAAACCAAGGTAGGTGGAATACGGCGCACCGATACCGGCCGGCGGCATGCGCAGCAGGATCAACCGGGGGTTGACCTTGTGCAGCACATCGAAGTTGATGCCCAGATGATCGAGCACGCTCACGTTGTTGTTCTCCACGAAGATGTCGGCCTTCGCGGCGAGCTTCAAGAAGATCTCACGCCCGGACTCCTGGCGCAGGTCCAGCGTCATCATCTTCTTGCCGCGCGCGTGCCAGTTGAACATGGCGTGGCGGTCCCAAGGGAATTCGCCGGTTTCCTTGTCCGGATATGCAGAACCCATCGTGCCCATCATCGCCATCTGCGGCGGCGTCGGGCGGGGAACCATCCCGCGGGTGCTGCTGGGGAACAGCCAGGGGTTGTCGACGCGAACGACCTCTGCGCCGAGATCGGAAAGTCCCATGGTCACCGTGGGGCCGGACCACACCACGGTCATGTCGAGAACGCGCAGTCCTGCTAGAGGCAAATGAGCCATTGTTTACTCCTATGTAAGTCGGCTAGATCAGTGAAAATGTTCGGTTTCGGTCGCTTAGAGCGACTTCAGGACTGCCTCAGTATCAGATCCGAGTGACGGCGCCGAGTGCAGTTCCCAACCGTCCTTCATCTCGAACGGGGCACCGGGGTGCGTGACCGTGCCGATCGGGTGCTCAACCGGCTTGAAGAAGCCACGGGCCTTGTAGTGCTCGTCTGCCAGGACATCCACCGGGGTATTGATCGCCGTCAGCGGCCACTTGTGCGCCTGGGCATCCTGCATGGCCTCCAGCTTGGTGCGCGACAGCAGCCACGGGTACAGGGCAGCGTCGATCGCTTCCTTGGTCTCGATCGTGGCGAACTTCTCCGGGTGCTCCGCGACCATGGCGAAGTAGGCATTGAGATCGGGGTCGTTGAGCGTGGCCAACATGCGCGGCAGCCATGCCTGAGTGACGACCGTCTGCACGTAGCCATCCTCGGTGGGGAATGCACCGTTCGGCAGGATGCCGCCCAGCACGTCACCACGGCCGTTGACCATGCCGTTGTACGCGTAGTTCAACAGGAACGTGGTGCGGCGGTCGGAGGACGACATGCCCGTCTCGAACCCGGAGATGTCGATGTGAGTGGGCTCGCCCTGAGCCTCCGCGACCATGAACGCCGCCAGGGTGGCCGTTGCCGCGGTGTTTCCGGTCTGGTAAACCGACATGTACCCGCCGAGCTTGACGGGTACGTCGTCACTGGAACCGTTGCCCACCATCGGGCCGCCCATGCCGTAGTAGATCAGTTCGGATCCCTCGTACTGCGCGTACGGACCATCCTGACCGAAGGGAGTGATGCTGGTGACCACGATCTTCGGCTGAAGCGCGACCAGATCACGGTACCCCGCACCGATCGACGCCAGTGCACCCGGCTTCAGCGACTCGACGACAATGTCTGCGGAAGCGGCAAGCTTTCGGAACGCCTCTTGATCGGAGGCCTTCTTCAGGTCCAGCACAACGGACTTCTTGTTGGTGTTGGTGTGCAGGAAGACCGCCGAGCGGTCCGTGCCGGGCTTGTTGTCGATGAAAGGCGCCATCCTGCGGGTGGTGTCACCCTCGGGCGGCTCGACCTTGATTACCTCTGCGCCGTAGTCGGCAAAAAGCTTGGTCGCGTACGACGCGGCGATTCCGCCGCCGACCTCTACTACCCGTATTCCTTCGAGAAGTCTCACTTGTGTTTTCCTCCATTCACCCGTTGCCGGGTTTCCCTGAAACTGGGCCCGATGCAACTCTGCACCGGACCCAGTTCACGACATCACTGTCATGCATTTACCAATTCGCGGAACGGCCCCCCGTCCATCTTCGGCTCTTTCGGCAAACCAAGCAACTGCTCGCCGATGATGTTCCGCTGAACCTGTGAGCTTCCAGCGTATATGGTCGAGGCCCGCGCCGATAGTGCCGTTTCCACCCACGCCTGCGAGGAGTTGGGAGTTCCGTTGTCCGCCGTCTGCAGAGCGCCGCCGGCGCCGCCGCCCGAAGGGGCGAGCGCGTCCATGCCGAGGATCTCCAGAGCCAGCTCGGTGTAGCGCTGGAAGTACTCGCTCCACACGAGCTTGGCAATCGCCGCGTCAGCGCCGGGGTTCTCGCCCTTGAGGAACTTGGTCAGCGTCTGGTAGCCGCGGTAGCGCATGATCGCAACCCGGCTGTAGCACCAGGCCAGGAGTTCGCGGATACGCGGATCTTCGTTCTTGCCGCGTGCCTTGGCCAACTCGAACAACCGGTCGAGGTCGGTCTGGAAACGGATTGCGTCGGTCGTCGCACCCGAACCGCGCTCAAAGCCGAGCAGGGTCATCGCGACCTTCCAGCCGGCGTTGACCGGGCCGACGATGTTGGCTTCCGGAGTGCGGGCATCGGTGAAGAACACCTGGTTGAAGATGTGGTCACCGGCCATGTTGATGATCGGTTTGACCTCGATGCCGGGCTGCTTCATCGGCACCAGCAGCAGGCTGATGCCGGCGTGCTTGACCGCGTCGGGGTCGGTGCGGACGAGCACGAAGATCCAGTCGGCAAGGTGGCCGGCCGAGGTCCAGATCTTGGAACCGTTGATCACCCACTCGCCGTTCTCGAGAACAGCGGCCGTGCGCAGGCCTGCCAGGTCGGAACCGGCACCCGGCTCAGAGTAGCCCTGGCACCAGCGGTCTTCACCCGAGAGGATGCGCGGCAGGAAGTGCGCCTTCTGCTCCTCGGTGCCCCAGACGGTCAGCGTGTTTCCCAGCAGGTTGATGCCGAACATGTCGTTCTCGCTGCCAGACGGCACGCCAGCACGGGCGAACTCCTCAGCGATGACGACCTGCTCGACGGCGGTGAGCCCTGCTCCGCCGTACTCTTTGGGCCAAGACACGGCAAGCAGGTGCTCATCGCCGAGAACCTTGCGCCACTTCTTCAGGAACGCTGCACGTTCCTCGCCCTGCAGGGCGCCGAGGCCCTTCCAGTCGGCGGGCAGATTCTTCTGGATGGTAGCCCTCAGACGAGTGCGGTACTCCTCGGCCTCAGGCGGGTAAATGAGATCCATCAGTTGGTCCTATTCCTTTCATGATCTTTCAGTCGTCAAGCCGATTGACGGTTTATGCCGTCCCTCGGCAGATATCTTCTGGCGTGTGCGAAGTAGTGGCCCGCCACAGAACCTCCGGCGAGTGCTGCTACAAAGCTACTCGCATCGGTGAAATCATCAAGTTCGACATATGCAGCGCCAATGCCCTCGGGATCATGGGCATCGGATCCGGCAGCCCCCGGGACACCGAACTCTAGGGCACTGCGCAGTGCTTCGTCGTTGACGCTCTGGTTCTCGACCTTGGCATTGAAGACCTCGATGATGTCAAGCAGACCGGCGTCAGCCAGCTGATTCAGCCCTCGCCAGCCAACACCGCTGCGCAGTGGGTCGAAGGCGTGCGGCACGTACACCAGACCGCCCTGATCCCGAATCCGCTGCGCCGCGTCGAGCAGCGGCAGCACGTAGGGCACCCGTTCAGTGAGAAAGAGGCCGATGACCTCGCCGACGGGCGTCCGGATCTCCTCGCCGATGATGACTCGGAGATCCGAACGGGCCGCTAGTTCCTCGGCTGCCTCGATTGAGTGGTGATCGGTGACGGCGATGACATCCAGCTTTGCGGCCTTCATCATCATCGCCATCTGCTCCGGTGTTGTAACGGAGTCACCCGAGCGCACGGTGTGCAGATGACAGTCCATCCTCACCCGACCGGGAGTGCGTTCTGCCTCCAGATGAGGGTGTCTGGCCCGCAGTTGCGCGGTCAGATCGGCGGACACGGTCATATGTGTCAGCTGGCCAACTCGAACTCAGGCAGGGACAGCCCTTCCTTGTCATCCCAGTGCACTGTCAGGCGACTGCCGATCTTCACGTTGTCGACGTCGACGCCGACGATCCGGGTGAGCATCCGGAAACCCTCGTCGAGGTCAACGTAGGCCACCACATAGGGGACCAGTTCTGCGAAACCGGGCATCCGGTTGTCCCGCACCACGCTGTAGGTGTAGAGGGTGCCCTTTCCGGCAGATTCCTTCCACTCCAGATCGGTGCTCGTGCAGTGCGTGCAGTGCGCGCGGGGGTAGAAGACCACTCCCGAGCATTCCCGGCACACCTGATAGGTGAGTTTGTGCTCCGCCGTGGCTGCCCAGAACGGGCCGGTGTCGGCCTCGTTGAGGTTCGGCAGGAAGCTCGGCGGGTTCGCCATCATATCCATCATAATCTTGTCCGTTCTCGCTCAGTGCCGCTTAGTCGTTCGCCAGGATGATGGTGCCGCCCGCGTGAACCGAGCCGAGCCGACCGCCGTTTCCGTGGGCAACGGCGTACTTGGCGCCCTCCACCTGCGAAGTCGAGTCACCGCGCAACTGGCGGGTGGCCTCGATGAGCAGGAACAGCCCGCGCATGCCCGGGTGGTTGGAGAACAACCCGCCGCCATCGGTGTTCAGCGCCGGCGCGCCCGGACGGTCCCAGCGAAGCCGACCGCCCTCGACGAACGATCCTCCTTCGCCCTTTCCGCAGAATCCAATATCCTCAAGGCACTGCAGCACCGTGATGGTGAAGGAGTCGTAGATCATCGCGACGTCGATCTGGTCCGGAGTGATGCCCGCCTCAGCGAAAGCCGCCGGACCCGACTGGGCACCACCGGAAATGGTGATGTCGTTGCTGTTGTCCGTGAAGCCGATGCCCTCACCGGCGCCACGGATCCAGACCGGCTTGTGGCGCGTGCTCTTGGCGACCTCAGCGGAGGCGATCACGATTGCGCCGCCGCCGTCAGAGATCATGCAGCACTCAAGCCGATGCAGCGGGTCAGCGATCATCTTGCCGCTCAGGACATCATCCACGGTGATTTCACCAATGTCGCGGAACCGCAGATCCGTCATTGCCCGCACGGCATCCGGATTGCGCATCGCGTGCGCTCGAGTCGTCACGGCGATCTCCGCCAGTTGCTCGGGAGTCGTCCCGTACTGGTACATGTGGCGGTTGGCGACCATGGCGTAGTTCGAGATCAGCGTCTGGCCCCACGGGATCTCCATGTTGGTAGCCGGGTCCTGAGGGCCACCCGGCATCAACGAACCGGTACCGATCGCCCACGCGTTGGTCCGCGCCATCGAACCATACGTGAGAATCGCCACGTTGGCCCGACCGGCACGGATTGCGTCCCGAGCGTGTCCCGCGTGAAACTCGAATGAGCTTCCGCCCACCCCGGTCGTGTCCGTGATCCGAGGATGCAGGTTGAAGTACTCCTGAATGCTGAGTCCAGCCATTCCGCCGGCGTCGCCCGAATCGTAGACCGCGTCGACGTCGGACCAAGTCAATCCGGCATCCTTGAGGGCAGCAGCTGCGCTGGCGGCCTTGATCTGCAGAGCGCTCTTGCCGGGCGCCAGCCGATCGGGGTATTCATAGATGCCGACAATTGCGGCTTCTCGTGCGGTCACTTTATTCAGTTCCTTTCGTTGGCAATCGTCAGTGATTGGGGCTTAGCCCATGCCACCCAGGCCCTGGCGCTCGGGGTGGAACGCCCGCGGCATTTCCGCGAAGATCGTATCCGTGGTCCAGGGCTGGGTCGAGACGACCGCCTGCTCAGCGGCGTAGTTCGAGTAGAGGGTCACCCGTCCGCCCTGGGCGCCGACGACGCGACCGTTCAACCAGCCGGATTCCTCGCTGGCGAGGTAGGCGACCGGGTAGGCGACAGCCTCCGGAGCGAGGTCAGCGAGGTTGATGCCCATTTCGGCAGCGCGCTCGGGCGGGATGGTTCCCGTCATGCGAGTTGCCGCAGCCGGCGCGATCGCGTTCGAGGTGACGCCGTAGTTCTTCAGCGCGTTCGCGCAGGACAGCGTGAAACCGACGATGCCGAGCTTGGCGGCGGCGTAGTTGGGCTGGCCGGGTGAGCCGAACAGACCCGCACCCGAGGTGAAGTTGATCAACCGGTACGCACCCTCGTTGCGGTGCTCGCGCCAGTAGACGGCGGCGTGCTTGCTGGTGTTGAACGTGCCGGTCAGGTGCACGTTGATCACGGCCTGCCAGTCCTCCGGGGACATGTTCACCAGCATCCGGTCGCGCAGGATGCCCGCGACGTTGACCAGGATGTCCAGCTTGCCGAAGTTGTCGATCGCGCTCTGCACGATCTCGCCGGCAGAGTCGTAGTTGCTGACGTCGCCACCATTGACGATCGCTTCACCGCCCGCCGCGATGATGTCGTTGACCACACCCTGGGCAGGACCCACGTTGGCGCCAGTGCCGTCGACGTTGGCTCCCAGGTCGTTCACGACCACCTTGGCGCCTTCACGCGCGAAGAGCTTGGCGATTTCAGCGCCGATTCCTCCACCCGATCCGGTTACGACTGCTACACGATTGTCTAAACGTCCCACGGACGAAACCTCCTATTGTTACTGAGCGAAAACCGCCATTTTGCGCCTCAACCGGCCATGCACCCATCGTGATAGACCTTGTTGATGCTCGATAAAATTATCTTACCGGTGAGTTAGATACAAGTAGCATGGCAGAGCCGGAAGGGAAAAGTTCGCGCCAACTTCCGGCAGTCAATTGCGGGTATCAGTTCGTGGCAGCGATAACGTCATTTCGCAACGGCAGGTACCAACGGGGAACGTCGATATCGGGATCGTCCAAGCGAGGAGAGCACGTGAGCGATCGAAGGGTGGGGTCGAGCCCGCTGAGTGGCGGGCACTCGGCGACGGGCGATCTTCCGGTGCGCAGGTCGAGCACACCGGACCTCGACACGATAGTCATTTCGGCGGCCAGGCTGTTCCATCGGAATGGTTTCCAGAACACGACCATGCAGACCATCGCCGACGAACTCGGCATCGCGAAACCGACGCTCTACGCGCACGCGCACAGCAAGGTCTACATTCTCGGCCAGATCTTCCACCGGGTGCTCAATGAGGGACAGCGCCTGGTGGAGAAGGCGCTGGCAGAGGCGGAGCCAATCGAAGGCCTGACGATCCTCATCTCCGGGCAGACCCGTCTGTCCATGGCCTACCGCGACTACTACGGAGTGATCTACGGCGACCAGCGCGAACTACCCGCAGACCTTGACCGCGAGTACCGATCCTGGTCCAAGTCCTACGTCGAGACGGTGCGGAATCTAGTGGTCCGGGGACAGCAGACCGGTGCGATTCGCAGCGAAGTCGATCCGCTCGTGGCCGCTCACGCCATCATCGGGATAACCGGCTGGTCGGCTCGATGGCTGCAGCCCAAAGGCCGACTGTCGCTGGAGACGACCACGAAACAGCTGACTTCACTGATCCTCGACGGTCTCAGCACCCGTCGCGACCGCGAAGATCACGCCATCGGCGACTCTGCCGGCAGCTAGCTCGATCAAGCCAGCCGTTCGATGACCATCGCCATGCCCTGACCCCCGCCCACGCACATGGTCTCCAGACCGAACTGCGCGTCTCTGGACTGCAGGGAGTTCAGCAGCGTGGCCGTGATTCGCGCTCCTGTCATTCCGTAGGGGTGGCCGACCGCGATCGCTCCGCCATTCACGTTGAGCCGATCCCATTCAATGCCGAGTTGGCGGGCACTGGGTATCACCTGCGCGGCGAAGGCCTCGTTCATCTCGACCAGGTCCATGTCGGCCATGGTCATCCCGGCTCTCGCCAGCGCCCTCCGGCTCGCCTCAACGGGACCGAGGCCCATGATCTCGGGTGATATCCCGGTCACCGCGGTCGATACAATCCTCGCCAACGGGGTGATCCCGAGCTCGGCTGCCGCCCGGTCACTCATCACCACCAGTGCCGCGGCGCCGTCGTTGAGCGGGCAGCAGTTGCCGGCTGTCACCGTGCCATCAGGACGAAACACCGGTTCCAATTGCGCGAGGCGCTCGGCGGTCACGCCCACCCTCGGGCTGTCGTCCCGCTCGACCACGGAACCATCGGCCAGAGTGACCGGCACGATCTCCCGTCGCCAGAATCCCGACTCGGTCGCGCGCTCCGCACGATTCTGACTGAGCTGCGCATACTCGTCCTGTTCGCCTCGACTCACGCCGGTGATCTGGGCGAGGTTCTCGGCTGTCTGGCCCATCGAGATGTAGACGTCTGGAAGCTCACCGAAGCGTCGGGGGTCCACCCAGGCGCGGCCATCGCGCTGGTCCTCCGTCCGAGCCATCGCCTCCAAGAACACCGGGTTGCGCACGTCGATGCCCGGAATCCTGTCGCTGTTCCCGATCGCGGATCGACTGATCGACTCGACGCCGGCCGAGATGAAGATGTCCCCCTCGCCGGCCTTGATCGCGTGGAAAGCCATTCGAGTGGTCTGCAGGCTGGATGCGCAGTATCGAGTCACGGTCGTGCCGGGGACCCAATCCAGACCCAGTAACGTCGCCACGACTCTGGCCATGTTCATCCCCTGCTCTCCGCCCGGCAGGCCGCAGCCGAGCAGCAGGTCATCGATCGCTCTCGGATCGAGCTGGGGCAGCTCATCCAGCACCTGACGGATCACCATCGCGACCAGATCATCACTGCGAATCTCGGTGAGGGATCCCTTGTGAGCCCGACCGATGGGGCTGCGCTTCGCTGCGACGATGACTGCTTCAGGCATGGGATCTCATCTTCTTCGATAGGCCATTGACCGCCGGAACGCCCCGGTCGGCGCGTGATCGACACCGAGTGATCCGCGCCTCGATTCTACTTCCCGCCTCGCCGGGGCCGTCGATGCCCGCCTGCACGAAGCGGCCCGGGCGCTGTGGAATGCTTGACGGATGACACCCGATGACACCCAGAAGCAGCGAACGTGGCGACACTGGATGCTACTGGCGATGATCGGCCTCGCGGCCGGATTCCTCTCCGGATTCTTCGGAGTCGGCGGCGGCACCCTGATCGTGCCAGCGCTGGTGCTCATTCTCAACTTCGACCAGCGGCGCGCAGCCGGGACGTCACTGGCGGCGATCATCCCGACAGCCATCGTCGGTGTCGTCAGCTACGTGCAGCACGGATCGGTGGCCTGGCTCGCGGGAATCGTCCTGATCGTCGGCGCGGTGGTGGGGGCATGGATCGGTTCCTGGTTGCTGGGCAAGCTCTCCCCTGAATTGCTGCGCTGGATCTTCATCGCATTCCTGGTCGTCGTGATCGTCGAACTGTTCCTAGTCGTTCCTGACCGCGATGCCGAGGTGGAGCTGACCGCCTTGAGCGGCTTGCTGCTCCTATTGCTCGGTTTGGTTACGGGCACACTCTCCGGGCTGATCGGTGTCGGAGGCGGCGTGGTGATAGTGCCGGCCATGACCGTCTTCTTCGGCACGAGCGATCTGGTCGCCAAGGGCACGTCGCTGCTGGTGATGATCCCGACGACGGTGACGGGCACAATCGGCAATGTTCGCCGTCGCAATGTTGACCTGCCGGTGGCCGGCATGATCGGCTTGTTCGCGGTGCCGATGACCTTCCTCGGTGTGGCCGCGGCGGTGGCCACCCCGCCGCAGCTCGCCAGCATCCTGTTCGCGCTGTACCTCAGCTTCATCGCGGGCCAGATGGCGTACAAGGCTCTCAAGGCCAGGAAGCCGAAGGATTCATGAGCCTCGACAGAAGCACGTTGGATGGCATGACCCGCAAGGAGCGGCGGGACCTGTCCCGTGAAGTGGCCCGGATGAAGCGCGAAGAGGAGCAGCGCCGCCGCCGGCGCAATCGGCTGTTGCGCTGGGTGATGATCGCCGTCGGCGGCGCCGCCGTGCTGGCGATCGCTGCGCTGCTGATCATCAATGCGGTCCGAGCCAGCCAGATCGGGCCCGCCAACATGATCAGTGACGGAGTTGTGCTTCGCGGCGACGGCAGCACGCTCACTGCCGTAGCCTCCGCGGCACTGCAGCCGGACGAGCAGCCCGTCACGACCGTGCCCGATCCGACCGGCGCACTGATGAGCGTCACTGAGTACTTCGACTACGGAAGCGAGGATTCGGCGATCTTCGACACCACCAACGGCGCGAACCTGCAGGGCTGGTCGCAGGCCGGTTATGTCTCGCTCGAGCTGCATCCGGTTTCCGTACTCGACGACCAGAACGGCGGCTATTCGACACGAGCCGCCAACGCGCTCGCCTGCGTTGCCGATACGATCCCGAACGGCGTGATTGCCGTGCACAACGCCCTGATCGCCGCTCAGGCCGACCTCGATGCCGACGGCCTGAGCAACGACGAACTTGTCGGAATCATCAACAAGACGGGCATCGAGAACGAGGCCGTCACGGGCTGCGTTCGCGCGGAAGAATTCGCGGACTGGGTCAGCGCGGCGACGATTCGCGCCCGGGAATCGGTACCGAACTCGGACATCGCAGCGCTGAAGGAGGTACCGCTCGTACTGGTCAACCAGATCGCCTGGGCCGGCGCTGTCGATGATGCTGACGCATTCGCCGAGCACGTCTCCGGCAGCTACTCGATCGTCGGCGACTCCGGCGCCAACGCCCCCGGGCAGTAGTTACTGCGCAGGTACGCAGTCCCTCACCACGCTCGCCGTCGCCTTGCTAGAATTGCCGAGCGGCTCAGGCCGCAACGCGGATGTAGTTCAATGGCAGAACTTCAGCTTCCCAAGCTGATAGCGCGGGTTCGATTCCCGTCATCCGCTCTCCGCTCCGGGTCCCCGGCCCGCCATGATCACGCCGAGTGATCCGGACACACGCCGGGTGAACACTCGAGGGCGTGCGTCCGAGTTACCGGACGTCATTCAGATTCAGGTCTTTCGCCGGAGGTCCGGAAGCAGCGCCCGCGCAGATCGCCCCTTGATCGCGCCCCACCACAGACCCGTGCCGTACGCGAGGTCATCCAGTCGGCGCGCGAGCAGGAACCGGGGGAAGTCCAGTTTCGGTCGAAGCCGCCGGTACTCGATCACCGCATCCGCGACGCCGGAGATCAGCACGGCACGACGCACCCGCCGGGATCCGATGCTGCCCACGGCGGCGAGCGGCCACCAGTGTCGCAGCAGCAGCGCCATTGCCTGGCTGAGGGCGGCGCCGATGCCGCGCGCAGTCAGCTGCGAGCCCAGCAGCACGGGATGTTCACTGCGGGTGAGTGTCGCGGCGATTCGTCTCGACGCGAACAGCGAGATCGCCGCAGCGACCGGCAGCGACCAACGTCGTTGGGCCATCAGCGCAAGCACGACCCCGACGGTCCAGGGGTGCAGGACCGCCGGTGCGATCGCGAGCGGATGGTTCCTCGCCAAGCGGTCCGCCGAGCTGCCGTAGAAGCGCTTTCGTCCCAGCCATTCACCGAGAGTCTGCCGATGCTCATGCCACACGGTCGCCGCCGGCTCATAACGGATCCGCCAGCCGGCCTCGGCGAGGCGCCAGACGAGGTCCACATCCTCGCCCACCCGCATGTCGCCGCTGAAACCCGTTCCGAGTGCGTCCACCCGCATTACCAGACACGCGCCCGGCAGCCACGACACCGGGGACCTCGGGCGGACCAGCGCCGGAGAGCGTCCCATGTCCAGCGACGATCGGGCGTGCTCGTAGCGGCCGATCCAGCTCAGTCCCTGCTCATCCTCAAGCCCTGAAATCCGGGGGGCGACGGCGGCGACGCGCGGGTCGGCGAAGTGTCGCAGCAGCTCCACAACGGCAGGTCGATCGATGACCAGATCAGAATCGGCGAACACCACGAAGGGTGTGCCCACCCGGCGCAGGCCCTCGTTGCGAGCGCCGGCAGGCCCCACGTTGCGGGCGAGCCGCACGTACCGGGCTGCGTGGTCGAGAACCACCTTCTCGACCGCTCGGCCGTTCGGCGAGCAGTCGTCCACGACGATCACCTGCGCTCCGGCTCCGATGCTCGCAAGCAATCGGTCCAGCGACTGCGGTCGACCGTGCGCCGGGATCACCCACGTGATCTGGTCATCAGGGACCGCGGGAAGGCTGCCCAGCACCGGGTCCGCCATCCCGGCCTCGAGCAGCCGATCGGCCAGCGCCCTGGTTGCGGCGTCCCGCACCGTGACCCGGCGATCGATGATCAGCGTCTTCGCGTAGGCAGTCAGATAGAGCATTCTGGTGGGTGCGCCACCGAGCAGTGCCCGACCCGAATCGAGCAGTCTGACCTGACGGCCCAGCACCACCGTCATGCCATCGGGAAGCGCTCCGTCGACGTCCCTCATCGAGCACCGGCTGCGCGGCTCGGTGGGAGCGGGTCGGCCAGACATCCGCGACCATCTCGCTGCCATGCCGCCACCCGGCGCCGTGCCGAGGCGACCATCTCCTTGATCAGCACCTCGCCCTCCTCAGCGGAGGCCCCCGTCGGGTCGCCCAGCACCCCCGTCGGGCTCACGGCGGCGACGCCGCCCGACCGCAGCGACGGCAGCAGCTCACGCAGCGGAGCCAGGGTTCCGGGCCTGGCCTCGGCGAGCACGACGGAGGCGGGCTCCAGATGCAGCATGATCGAGGTCTCAGTTCGCCCGGCGTGCGCGTCGCCACCCGGACTCGCGCACGGCAGCCAGGCGACATCATGTCCCTCGCCCACCAGAGTGGGAACAGTGACCGCCAGCGACGAGATGTTCCCGCCGTGGCCGTTCACGATCAGGATGCTGGCAGCCCACGTGCTCAGGGAACGCACCAGTTCCGTGAGCAGCACCCCGAGGGCCTCGTGGCCGATCGAGCTGGTGCCGGGGAAAGACTGGTGCTCGCCGCTCGCACCGTAGTGAATCGGGGCGGCCACCAGGACCTGAGCACTCGACGGCTCCGCTCGGAGCTGCTCGGCAAGTCCCGTCGCGACCGCCGCCGCAATCGTCGTGTCCGTCCCGAGCGGCAGATGCGGCCCATGCTGTTCGGTGGAACCGAGCGGCACGATCACCAGGGAGCCATCCGGCACCGCTGTCCACTGCATCGAACTCAGTGACGGCGCCATGATCACTGCAGCGGTTCTGTCGGGATGCGCATCGCCTACTTCGGCTTCGCGGCGCTGCTGGTTCGCGTTCTCGGCGCTGAGGCGGGACGCTCGGCAGTCGCTACGGGCTTCTTGGGCGCGACCGCGGCGGCGGGGGCAGTTGTCGCAACCGTATCGCCCAAGCGCCTGGCGAAGGTCGGCGGAATCCAGAAGTCGGCTGGGCTGAGTTCGTGAACCGAGGAATGCCCCAGCCCCAGAACCGCGGAATCCAAACCTCCGCGCAGGATGTCGAGCACGTTCTCGACTCCCGCCTGCCCGTTGGCCGCAAGCCCCCAGAGGTACGCTCGGCCGATCATCACAGCGCGGGCGCCCATGGCAAGGGCCTTGGCGACGTCGCTGCCGCGCCGGATGCCGCCATCCAGCAGCACCTCCACCTCGTCTCCCACTGCTTCGACAACCGAGGACAGGACCCGGATCGTCCCGGGAGTGGAATCGAGATTGTTGCCACCGTGATTCGACACGGAAATCGCCGTCACCCCGGCATCGACCGCCCGCTTTGCGTCATCGATACGGGTGACGCCCTTCAGCATGAAGGGGCCGCCCCATTCTCCGCGCAACCAGGCGACATCGTCCCAGGATGGCGGCGGCGTCTGCATCCACTCGTAATACGCCCCGAAGAAGGTCGGCGCGCCCTCCCCCGGCTTGCTGAGATTGGGAGCGGTCATGTCCGGCAGTTTGCCCGATCGGGCGAATGCCCAGAGCCACCGGGGATGCGGCAGCACATTGGGAGCGAAATCCACCATCGTTCTCAGGTTCAGCTTCTCCGGAATCGACGGGCTGCCCCAGTCGCGACCGTTGGAGAAGGACCAGTCCAGGGTGACGATCAGGCCCTTCGCCCCTGCCGCCCGTGCCCGTTCCATGCGCTGAACCATCGACTCCCGGGTTCCGGACCAGTACATCTGGAAGAAGAAGTTGCTGTTGGCGGCACTGACCTCCTCTACGGATTTCGAGGCGAAGGAACTGAGTCCCATGATGGTTCCGCGGTTGCTCGCGGCGCGGGCAACGGCTACCTCGCCGTCCGGATGCACCGCCTGCACGCCGGTCGGCGAGGTGATCACCGGAAACGAAATCGGGATGCCCATCACTGTCGTTGACAGGTCGCGTTCCGCCTTGTGACCGGCCACGTGCGGAGCGAATCCCAACTCTCCGAAGGCGAGGATGTTGTCCTCGATGGTCAGGCCTCGCTCCGAGCCGGCGATCAGTGCTCCGTAGACCGCCGATGGCAGCCTCTTCTTGGCTCGACGCTGAGCCTCGGCAACTGTCTCAAACCACGCATTCCTGGCCATCAGGCCCTCCTTATCCGTTGTTGCCGGTTGCCACACATTACCAACCGGAGCAACTCGATCAGCATAATGGCACTCGGTGCCAACGGGTAGCCGCTCGCGCGGTCACCCGGCACCGAACACCCGCGTCAGCGCCGGTGCGACATCCCGATAGGTCCGCAGCAGATGGGCAGTGCCATGCCCGGACCGGGCGAGCTCCCGCCCGAGTTCGATGTCGCTCTCGCCGCTGACATCGATCAGTACGTCAAGACGAGGGATCCTGCTGGCCGCAATGCGCGGATCCGGACCGGCATTGTGCACACAGTCAGAGAGCAGGATCACCCGGGCGTCCCGAGCCGGTACCCGGGCAAGTTGCTCAGCGGCCAGTTCAAGCGGGAAGGAGACATTGGTGAGTCCGCGCGCCGGCATCCTCAGGAGGGTGCTGAGCAGTTCCTGCGGTCTGACCGGGGCGCCGAGCGGCAGCAGGATCGCCGCATCGGACCAGAAGGCGATGACGGCGAGGGCGTCACTGTGCAGTTCACCGGCGAGCGCCCCCACCGTCGCCGCGGCGGTCTGCACCCGCTCCCCCTTCATCGAGCCGGAGACATCGATCGCCAGAACCACGGATCGCTGGGTTCGTACCCGATCCCGCACGATGATGTCCTCGTCCTCGGGCATCGGTCGCTCCGCCAGAATCTCGATCGTCTTGTCCAGATCGATCTCGTCCGAGCCGCCACGGTAGGGCAGGCTCGCCAGCGAGCCCGCTCCCCGACGTGCCGTACGGTCGCTTCGCGGTCGCCTGATTGCGAGCCGCGCCGCGATGATCCGTGCCCGCTCCTGGACAATCGGGTCGACTATGCCGTCGGTCTCCGGCAACACCAGCTCGGCAGGCTCATCCGTCATGCCGGACGCTGACGCGCCTTTCGGAGAAGCCTTCTGCGCACTCTTGCGGCGGGGGTCCGCACTGAAAACGACACCACCGGCGCCGCTGCCCGGCTGGAACAGTGTCGGCTGCTCGTCGAGCTCCTTGGGTTTCCTGCTCAGTGGCCGGGCAGCTCGCTTGGCGGGCCGGTCCGACTTGCGCTGGATCGGGCTGTCAGCCTCAACCTCTCTTCAGCCCGGTTCGGCCATCGCCGGTTGAAGGATGAACCGGTCCTCCCAGATCTCCCGAAGGACCCGCTCCGGAGTCGTACCCGCAGCCTCGTCAAGATGAATCCTGCCCGACAACGACACGTTCATGGCATCGTAAACAAGTTCTGCATAGCCGGCGTCCTGCGCAGACTCCAGACCGCGCAACTCGGCAAGGGAAAGCGCGACGAGCACGCAGTCGATTGCACCGCGAACACTGCTGCCCTGTCGAACGTCCGGGTGATCCCTGGTCGCCCGAGTCACGGCCACGGCATCCCGGATGAGCTGCTCGCCGAGTTCGCCTTCGGCACGACTGCGCAATCGGACGATGCTCTCCTCGGCGGGGGCGTCCTGGTAGTCGATGGACAGTCGATTGAGCCGGTCATGAACGCTCGTGGACAGCCGCGTGGTCCCGACATTGTCGTATGGATTCATGGAAGCGATGACTCTGAAGGTCGGCAACGCCACGATCGTGCCCACCCGCGGTACCGAGATTCGCCGGTCCGCCATCGCTGTCAACAAAGTGTTCAGGGTGTCCTCGGGGGCGCGGTTGAACTCCTCGATGTAGAGGAAGCCGCCCGTCTGCATCGCTTCGATGAGCGGTCCCGGGACGAAGTTCTCCTCGCTGTAGTCCTCCTTGAGCACCCGGGCGGGATTGTGGTGCCCGACCAGCTTTGCCGGGGTCAGATCGGCGTTGCCTTCGACGAACAGCAGCGGGATGTCCCACTCCTGGGTGATCGCCTTGAGCATGGTCGTCTTGCTGGTGCCCGGTGGGCCCTCCAGAACCAGATCCCGACCGGCGGCGACGGCCGCGAGCGCGAGTTCCAACTCCCGCTCGCGGCCCACCAGATGGGATGCTATTCGCTGGCGAGTAGCGACGATGTCCTGCGTCACGCCGTCACCCCTGCCCCCTGCGTCGCCCGTGATCTCACTTGATCAGTGCCCCGGCGTCGATCGGAAGGACCACCCCGGTGACGTAACGCGCCTCGTCGGAGGCCAGCCACAGCACGGCATTCGAGATGTCGACGGCTTCCACCCACGGAATCGGCAGCGCATTCATCATCGCGAACCGGCCCCCGAGGTTCTCCTTAGTGCGTTCCTCCACCGGCAGGTCCGGTGCGAACAGTGCATAGGTCGCCGCGTTCTGGATCATGTCGGTGTTCACGCTGGTCGGGTTGACCGTGTTCACCCGGATCATGTCCGGTGCCAACTCCAACGCGAGAGTTCGCATCAGTCCGATCACGCCGTGTTTGGCCGCCACGTAATGACCGGCGTTCTGGATCGCC
The DNA here is from genome assembly GCA_963703545.1 of uncultured Actinomycetota bacterium. GTDB lineage: Bacteria > Actinomycetota > Actinomycetes > Actinomycetales > Microbacteriaceae > CAVPES01. The sequence continues at coordinate 6,331 of CAVPES010000059.1, read as the reverse complement.
TTGACGCCTGCCGACGAGCTGGTCAGGATCATGGAGCCTCCGCCCGCTGCCCTCAGGTGCGGAATCGCCGCCTTCGCGGTGTGCCAGACACCGGTCAGATTGGTGGCGATGACGTCACCAAATGTAGTGTCGTCGAGCTCCTCCATCGTGCCGAAGCTGAAGATCCCGGCATTCGCCGAAACGATGTCGAGCTTACCGAGCTGGGCGACACCCTTGTCCAGCGCGGCCTTGAGCTGCCCGAAGTCCCGGACATCTGCCTGTGTGGCGACAATGCGCCGGTCGAGTGCCTCGACCTGCCGAACCGTCTCGGCCAAATCATCCGGTGTCGCCATCGCATACGGCACGCTACCCACCTGGCTGGTGATGTCCACCGCGATGATGTCGGCGCCCTCCTGCGCCATCCGCAGCGCATGGCTGCGGCCCTGTCCTCTGGCAGCACCCGTGACGAATGCGACCTTTCCATCCAAACGTCCCATGATCTACTCCTTCGTATCTCGTTGTCGATCTTGTGCTCAGTCTTCACTCGCAAGCCATCGCGTCCTTGCGATGGGAGCTATTTCACAGGCATCGTTCAGCCAGCTCCAAACTCACCCTGCGCCTGATCCGGGATCCTCCTTACGCCCGCAAACCGTGCAGACGCCGATCAAGCCGCCGCGGGTACGCTAGCTGACCTTCGCGCGTGTGGGTATGAATCCCGCGAGCGGGTCGACGGCGCATTCGGCGATCGGCGTGTGATCGATGTTCGGCCGCAGGCTCAGCGTCAGCGGCACCGGACCGGACTTGGCCCTGCCCTCGCGAGTGGTGCGGTGCGAGTGGTCGAGCGACGGTCTGGGGGTGTTGTCGGATTCCAGTGACCTGTTGTTCAACAGATCCTCGCCGTAGCCCTGGACGCATTCGGGGTCAGGTCCGTCCAAGGGCAATCCTGTGAAGAACTTCGCGGCCATGCAGCCACCCTTACAAGTGTCGAAGAACGCGCACGAACTGCACGCGCCCCCGCTCTGGGGCTTGCGGAGCCGCTTGAAGAGTTCGGAATCTTTCCAGACGCCAGCAAAACCTCCTTCGTCTAGCACGTTGCCGGCCATGAAGTCCTCGTGGATGGCGAAGGGGCAAGCGTACACATCTCCGACTGGGTCGATCAGGCACACGACCCGGCCGGCACCGCAGAGGTTCAGCCCGGGAAGTGCATCACCGAAAGCGGACAGATGGAAGAACGAATCACCCGTCAGCACATCCTCGCCGTGCAGCACCAGCCAGTCATACAGCTCGCGCTGCTGCTCAGGTCTCGGATGCAACTCATCCCAGACATCCGCACCGCGGCCGGAGGGACGGAGCCGAGTCAATCGAAGCTGTGCTCCGTACTTATCGGCGATGGCCTTGAATTCGTCGAGCTGGCCGATGTTCTGCCGAGTGCACACCACGGAGATCTTGAACCCGCGGTAGCCGGCGTCGAACATGTTCTGCATTGCCCGCATAGCCGTGTCGTAGGACCCGGGGCCGCGGACGTGGTCATTGACCTCGGCGGTCGCGCCATCCAGAGAAATCTGGACATCAACATAATCACTGGCCGCAAGTCGGCGAGCGATCTCCGGCGTGATTTTGACGCCGTTGGTCGAAAACTTGACCCCGACCTGATGCGCGGTCGCGTAGTCGACGATCTCCCAGAAATCGGACCTGACCGTCGGCTCGCCGCCACCGATGTTCACGTAGAAAACCTGCATCCGCTGCAGCTCGTCAATCACGGCCTTCGCTTGATCAGTCGTCAATTCGCGGGGATCCCGGCGCCCTGAGCTGGAGAGACAGTGCACGCAAGACAGATTGCAGGCGTACGTCAGCTCCCAGGTCAGGCAGATCGGCGCGTCCAGACCGTACTCGAAAAGGTCGACGAGACGAGAGCCAGTCTTGGGCGGCGCCTGCAAGCGGGTATTCGACGGTGCATCCAAGAGGGTCATGCTGCTCGCTCCACTACCATCGACGACTGCGCAAGCGTCGTAAGTGCTCGTTGAAATTTGGGAAGATCCTCGACGTCGACGCCGGCGGCATCGCAGGCGTCGCGCGCGGTCGGCGACGAGGAGAGGGACTGCACCACCCTCAGCAGGGTGGGGTCCTTGAGGAATGAGAGACGACGGGTGCCGAAGTGATAGAGCAGCGCCCCGAACGGCTCCGGCCGCACCGAGACTTTGGGATGCAGGTCCCAGGCAGTGTCAAGATCGACGGAATTCATCGCCGGGGCTTAGTAGACGCCGCACATACCATCGATGGAGACTTCCTCGACGAGGAGGTCGGAATCCAGGAGTTCTGCGGTGTCGGAAGCGGCCGCGGACGTGGCCTCAAGAACTGAAGACTGATTAGTGGGAACCAAGAGAACCTCCGCTTGTTTGTCGGTGAAGCCACTGGTGTGTGCCCGTGACAAGAGCCAGACTAATGGCACTCGGTGCCGATGGGAAGAGGGGACATGCCGTGAATGCCGGTGATGAACCCGCCGTCCGTGCGCAGCGACTCGGTCGGCAGAACGCGACGTCACGCGCTGAGCTCAGCCACATCGCGCTGACCCTGTTCATCGAGCGGGGATTCGAGCAGACCACCGTCGATGACATCGCCGCGGCAGCGGGCATCGGCCGCAGAACCCTGTTCCGCTACTTCCCCTCGAAGAACGACCTGCCGTGGGGGGACTTCGACGAGGAGCTCGACAGGATGCGCAAGCACCTCGACTCGCTGCCCCCCGACATGCCGATCGCCGAGGCCCTCAGCCTGGCGGTGATCGAATTCAACAGCTTCCCCGCCGAGGAGATCCCGGTGCACCGCGAGCGCATGCTGCTGCTGCTGAACGTTCCGGCACTCGTCGCGCACTCCACGCTGCGCTACATCGCCTGGCGTTCCATCATCGCGGACTACGTCGCCCGCCGACTCGGCACGGCGGCCACCGATCACGGCCCGCAAACGGCGGCGTGGATCCTGCTGGGCATATCCCTCGCCTCCTACGAGCAATGGCTGCAGGACGATGACGCCGACCTGACCACCGTGCTCACGGAATCGTTCGCGACGCTCAGGCGCACCTTCACCGGCGGCTAGTCCGGTCCCGCCAATCGACCGGATTCATCCTGCCGCGGCGCTCCTGAGCGTGGAAGACTGGGCTGATGGCCGACCTGATCGACATCACCGCACCGGGGCAGACGCTTTACTACGGCACCGCCGGGGATTCGCTCGTCGTCATCCTGCATGACTGGTACGGACGGCTGCCCGCGCTCGAACCACTGGGGGAGGCCACCGCACGCAACGGCTTCCGCGTGGCCGTCCCCGACCTGTACCAGGGGGTCGCGACCCTCAGCGACGAGACAGCGGAGTCCCTGATGGACCAGCTCAGCGCTGACGCCGCACTCGCACTAATCCACGAGGTCATCGAGCGAGCGAAATCGGAGGGCAGCCGGCGTGTGGGGATCATCGGATTCAGCATGGGCGGGTGGCTTGCCCTCGGTGCCGCCCAGCTCGGACTGTGCGACGCCGTAGTCGCCTATTACGCCAGCCTCGTGCCCGAGGAGCACGACGTGCTGCCGTGCCCGGTCCTGCTGCAGCTCGCCGAATACGACTCATGGCCGCCCGGCGGCGACCCGGAATCGTTCATCAGCCGCCTCCTGGACCATGGCACGCCGGTGCAGTCGTACAGCTATCCGGGAACGCAGCATTCCTTCGCGAACGCCTCCCTGCCCGACAAGGTCGACCCGGACGCCGCCGCCCTCGCCTTCGCCCGCAGCATCAGTTTCCTGGATCACCAGCTCCGATACTGAGCGCGCTGGTGTCAGCGCCTTGATCCGATCACGACCGTTGCCTCCAAGCGGCCGGAGCGCACCACCCGCGTGCGCAGCCCGACCGCGAGCATCGGGGCCGCGGTCGCCACTGCCTGGCGGGAGCTAGTCTCGATGAGGAGGTGCCCGCCCGGAGCCAGCCACGGCACCGCCTCCGCGCAGATCCGGCGGTGCAGGTCGAGGCCGTCCTCGCCGCCATCGAGGGCGGCCCTCGGCTCGTACTGTCGAGCCTCGCGAGGGAGCAGGTCGATGTCCGCCGTGGGGACGTACGGCGCGTTGGCGGCGATGACGTTGAACCGGCCGAGCAGCGACGTGGGAAGCGCCTCGAAGAGATCACCCTGAACGACGTGGCCGCCGACCGGGTCCAGATTCCGCCTTGCCCAGTGCACCGCCGCGGGCTCGAGGTCGCTCGCCCACAGTTGCGCACCCGGCCGCGCGGCGAGCAGCGCCGCGCCGACAGCTCCGGCACCGCAGCAGAGGTCCAGCACGATGTCGTCGGATCCAGTGAGCCGGATCACCCGTCGTGCCAGGAATTCCGTCCGACGCCGAGGCACGAAGACACCGGATCCGATTGACACCCGGGAGCCCAGAAATCGGACCCAGCCCAGCAGGGGCTCGAGCGGCTCACCGGCTTCGCGGCGCTGGACCATCCGCTCGAGATCCCCCGGATCGGACGCAGCGTCGATCAGCAGGGCCGCCTCATCCTCAGCGAAGACGCTCCCGGCCGATCGCAGGCGCCGAGTGACGGCCGCCCGCGTCCCGGCACCACCGAACTCGCCCGAGCTTGATCGAATCACACTCCGAGTATGGACCGTCTGGTCGCTGCCGAGCCCGGTTACCGGCCGGCTCAGTCGGCGGCGACCAGCTCGGCCGTCGTCGCAAGCCCCGCGAATCCGCCGCCCTGCAGGTTGACGGCGGTGATGCGCCCGAGCTCCGCGGCCGTGACGACGCCATCGGGGCCCTCAAGATCGAAAGTGTGCGTGGCGTCGGGAACGAAAATCACGTCATAGCCCAGATTGCCCGCCATCCGGGCCGTTGTCTCACAGCACATGTTGGTCTGGATCCCGACGATGACAACTTGGTCGATACCGCTGGTGGTCAGCCACAGGTCAAGATCGGGCTCGCCGTAGAAGGCCGAGTTGACAGCCTTGGCGACCACGAGCGCCGCGGGGGCGGCAGCGACGTAGGGCTTGACGGCATTGCCCGGACGGTCCGGATGCAGTGGGCTGTGCTCGAGCCGGGAGTCGTGGCGGACAACCACGATCGGCCTGCGACTGTCGCACCAATGCGCAATGAGCCGTTCGATGTTCGCATCTGCCATGGGGTTGTCACGCGGGCCCCATGAGCGCTCGTCGAAGCCCTGCTGAACGTCAACGACGAGCAGGGCGGCGTTCTCGCATATCTTCATGAGGCCAACTTAGCGAGTGATGCTCGACATGAAACGCTCTACTTCGGAATCTGTGATGATGTCCCGGGACCGCAGTGGGCGTGACAGGTAAAGCCCGGACAGGGTGGTGATCCGACTCAGCGCGACATAAGTCTGGCCGGGGCTGAACGCTCCGGCACCTAGATCTATCAGCGCAGAGTCGTAGGTCTGCCCCTGCGACTTGTGGATCGTCACCGCCCAGGCCAGCCGCAGCGGCAGCTGCGTGAACTCGGCCACCACCTCCCGACTGAGTTTCTTGGTCGACGCTTCGTAGCTGTACCGAAACTTCTGCCACGTCACGGGTTCGACTTCGTGCCTCTCGCCATCGACATCGACGGTGACCGTCTGGGCGATCCGCTGCACGGTGCCGAGCGTCCCGTTCACCCAGCGCTGCTCCGAATCGTTGCGCAGGAACATCACCTTGGCGCCGACTTTGAGTTCCAATTCCTCGTCAGCGGGCAGTTGGCGCCCGAAGTCTCCGCTGATCTCCGCGATGGCAGTCCGGCTCGTGCCGCCCAGCTGCGCGAGCGCGCCGCGGTTGATCCGGTTGACCGTGTCGTTTCGATCCGGGATGCTTGAAGTCGCGGATCGCGGCGCCCTCGCGCAGGAATTCCGGATTGGACACCACCGCGAAATCGGCGTCGGCGCGGGTCTCCCGGATGATCCGCTCGACCTCGTCGCCGGTGCCGACCGGCACCGTCGATTTGGTCACGACCACGGTAAAGCCGTCCAGCGCCTCGCGATCTCGCGCGCGGCGCCATAGACGTAGGTCAGGTCGGCATGGCCGTCGCCGCGCCGCGACGGCGTGCCGACCGCGATGAACACCGCGTCGGCCTCGCCGACGGGGCCGGCGAGATCGGTGGTGAAATCGAGCCGCCCGGCCTTCACGTTGTTGGCCACCAGGTCGGTCCAGGCCGGGCTCGTAAATCGGAATCTCGCCGCGGTTGAGGGCAGCGATCTTGCCGGCATCCTTGTCGACGCAGGTCACGTGATGGCCGAAATCGGCAAAGCAGGCCCCGGACACCAGCCCCACATAGCCCGTGCCGATCATGGCAATCCGCATCTATTCACCCACCCCGGAAGCAAGTTAACGACGTTATTTTCG
>CAVPES010000058.1:0-6337 GCA_963703545.1 uncultured Actinomycetota bacterium | reverse complement strand
GTGTTGACTACCTCGTTAAGAAGAGTTACGTATTGCTCGGAATGCTCTCGCTGGCACTGCTGCTGCACATCCAGAGCGTGTACGACTCCTACGCGATCGCGGGACTGGTGTTGGCGGCCACCAGCGTCGGTCAGGCGATCGCCGGGCCACTGACGAGTCGCTGGATGGGCATCTGGGGGATGCGCAGGGTGCTGACCCTGACGCTGTCGGTCTGCGCGGTCGCGATCGCCGTCATGGCCACCTTCGACCTGCCGATTCCCCTGTTCATGGTGGTCGGCCTGATCGCCGGCCTCAGCATGCCGCCCATCCAGCCGGCCGTGCGCACCATCTATCCCAAGCTGGTCAACTCCCGCCAGCTGACCCCGCTGTTCTCGCTGGACGCCTCCGCACAGGAGATCATCTGGGTGGTCGGTCCAGTGCTGACCACCGTCGTGGCCACCCAGATCTCCACGGTGCTCGCGCTGTGGGTCGTGATCGCGTTCCTGGTCGGCGGCGGCAGCTGGTTCATCGCCTCACCCGAGGTCGGCCAGGTGCGCATTCCGCGCTCCCCCCGCCGCTTCGGGGTCGTGCTCCGGAAGCCCTCGGTGATCATCGGCACCGCGGTCGGATTCCTGCTGGTCGGCTCGTGTGCCGCGATCGAGGCCGGTGTGGTCGCGACGTACCGCGATGACGGGGCCGAGGCCGGCATCGTGCTGGCCATCTGGGCCCTCGGCTCCCTGATCGGCGGGCTGTCCTTCGGCTCACTGCCGCTCGCGCCCTGGTCGCTCGCCCGCCGAATGGCCATCGTGACGGTGGGCCTGGCCGCCGCCAGTTTCGCGCTCGGCAACGTCTGGTGGCTGGCGGCCGTGCTGTTCGTCTCCGGTGCCGGCATCGCGCCCGCCCTGGCGATGATCTTCGCCATCACCTCGGCGACCGTCAAGTTCAGCGACACCGCGGAGGCCTACGGCTGGATCGGCACGGGACAGCTGATCGGCGCCGCACTGGGTTCCGCCTTCGCGGGCGTGCTCATCGACAGCAGCGGGGCGATCGGCGCGTATTGGGTGGCCGGCGGCCTCGCCCTGCTCGGCGCGCTGCTGGCGGCGGTCAGCGTGCGCTGGATTCCCGATCTGCGCGGCCGCGAGGCCGGCCCGATCCCCGATACCGAACCGGTGGCGATCCAGCCGTCCTGATCAACGCCGCGCGCCGACCCGCTTCAGCGCAGTGGCTTCAGCGCAGCGGCCTGAGCGCAGTGGCTTCAGCGCAGTGGCTTCAGCGCAGTGGCCAGTGCGAGGAGGTCATCCAGTTGGGCGGCGACGCCGGTGCCCTGGAAGGCGTCAGGGACGAAGGCACCGTCAGCGTCGAAGGGCGCGGACAGCAGCGAGATGTGCAGGTGCACCTTCGCCACCACCATGCCGAGCATCGTCACCGTCGGCAGCATCGCCACGAAGGCGCGGGTGCCGGCGGAGATGCCGCCGTAGCTGACGAAGGCGAGCGGCTTCCGGTTCCATTCGCCGGACAGGTAGTCGATGGCGTTCTTGAGCGCGGGCGAGTAACTCCAGTTGTACTCAGGGGTGACGAAGATGAAGGCATCGGCCGCCTCCACCCGCTCACTCCAGGCGATCGTGTGCGGCTTGGTGTACTGGCGCTTGGCGGGGTGCTGCGGCTCGTCCATGAACGGCAGAGCCAGCTCCTGCAGATCGACGAAATCGACGTCGAACCTGCCATCCGCGATGGCCGCGTCACGCACCCACTCGGCTATCGCCAATCCCTTGCGAACCGGGCGGACACTTCCGACGACGATCATGAGTCTGGTCACAGGCATTACTCCTCTTTGCTTGATGACACCTCAGTCGATGTGGTGCCGGCCCTCCGTGCCGGAGGCCCATCTAAGCTAAGTCGGATCGGCGCGGGGTAATTCCGCGCCCGGGCCAGGAGATTTCGGTGACGGCACGCCCGCAGGCGGCGGTTGCGCCGGCGATCGCGCCGACGGTGAACCGGCTCAGCCGATCGCCCGAGCGACCTCTCTGGCGATGCGCTTGCGAACCAGATGATCGCCGACCTCGACGCGGTGCATCGTGACATGGCGCATCGCCTGCACCACACTGAGGCTGCCCGGCGCGATGAACTGGTCAAGGGCGCCGTAGACGACGTCAACAGGTGCCCGGACGCTGGCGATATCGCTGATCGTCGTCTGCGACTCGACGCAGTTCTGCATGCTGCCGACGAAGGCGGGCCAGTTCTGCTCCGTGACCGTGAGCACATTCCGGATCGGCAGCAGCCGAGCGATCGCCGCAGCGCTGCGGGTGGTGAACTCCTGATTGGCGCGCAGGTACTCGTACACCCGGAGATAGGCGCCGACACCCACCCGGACCAGAGGGTCACCGATCCCGGCGGGGGCAGGGTAGATGGGCGGGCTGATCAGCACAAGATGTCGGATCTCCCGCGGGTGGTTCGCGGCGTAGCGGCTGACCAGCAGGGCTCCCAGCGAGTGGCCGACCAGGATGAAGGGTTGGCGCAGCTGCAGTCGGCGGATCGTCGCGTGCAGGGCCGCGACATGCTCCTCGATCGTGTAGTTCGCATCGGCGGGGGCGGGCGAGTCGCCGAAGCCCAGCAGATCGATCGCAATGCAGCGGTAGCGCTCCTCGAGCAGGGGCACGAGTTTCTCGAAGGTCACCGAGGAGGAGGCGATGCCGTGCACCAGGATCACGACCGGACCCTCGCCTCGATCGATCGCGATGTGCAGCAGGGGCGCCCTGCCGCGGCGCAGCCACCCGAGGATGCGCCGCCAGAGCTTCATGCTTCCAGTATCCCGCGCCCGCAAGTCGATCCGGACTCAAGAAGAAGGGTTCCGGGTGATTCGCTGAACCCGAATCAGCGGAACACCCGGAACCCTCTGGCCGCCGTGATGCGCAGGCCACGCAGTTCCCCTGCGGTGGGCCCTACCCGAAGAGCCGATACCGCGGGTCGGTGATGCGTACGAAAACAAGGGTAACCTGCACCGCGCGGGGTACCGCCAGCCCCACTTTCGGGGGACACCGAACGGTCAAGGCTCCGGCGAGGAGACGATCGGCTGACCGCTGATGATCCGAGCCAGAATCGAATCGACCGGAACCGTGTGCTGGTCGAATTTGTAGCTGAGCTTCTGCACGAAAGACGCACCCAGGATCTGGCTCACCTCATCCGGGTTGTAGCGTCGGAACATCGCGAGTTGAAGCAGGTGGCTGGGGATGGTGCTGACGAACGGCACCTGCGCCCAGATCCGATGCACCTCGGGTGCCAGCTCGTCGAGAGCCTCGAAGATCCGGTGGTAGAGGAAGTAGTCGGGCAGGTGGTCATTCTCGGTCCACCAGCACTCGATCGCGGCTCGCTGCATGGCGATCATCGGATTGCCCGCTCGGGCGGCGATGAACCAATTGGAGATCTGCTGGGTACTCCAGCGGGGGTACAGTATCCCGGCGCCCAGCAGCGGCGCGACCTGATCGGTCAGCGGCTGTGGGACGAAGCAGGTCGCGTCCAGCCAGATTCCGCCATGGCGCTCGAGCAGGGCCACCCGCAGATAGTCCGAGAAGTGCGCGGGCCGATCCTTCTCCAGTCGTGACGCGATGATCGGCGGAATGTCGATCAGCTCACGGGCGGTCCGCCCGTCCAAGATGTGCGCCTCCGGGTGCACGCGGAGCAGCTGCGCAAGACACGCCTGCACCACCGGTGGTGCATCCCCGATCGCGGAATCCCAGTAGGTGAAGACGGGCAGTGATGTTTCATCCGCGAGCGAGGGTTCGGGCGCTGACCCAGGAGTCCGGGCCAGCTCGCGGATGACCCCGAGGCGGGCCCGAACGAATTCGGAGATCTCCGCGGCCGAGGAGAGAGCCGTGATCGGGTTCGCCGTCGGCGCGAAATACTTTTGCGCTCGCCTGACCTGGATCAGCAGCGAGGAGAGGAAGTCATCGCGCGGCTCCCTTCCCGGGGATGCACCGGACTGCGCCATCGCCGAGCCTTCACACCGGAAGCAGCCGCGTGACGAACTGGCTGAGCTGCTCGACGGTCCGGCACTCGTACATCTCGACGACGCCGGCGTATTCCGCGGCAACCGAGTCGCCCACGCCCCAGAAACTCGTCTGCTCGGGATTCAGCCAGAATGTCCTTCGCGACCGAGCTGCGATGTCGCGAACGTCCTCCAGACCCGGGGGCCGGTAGTTGCTTCGCGCGTCGCCGAGGATCAGAACAGAGGTGCGCGATCCGATCGAATCGAGGTGCTCGGCGACGAACTCGGCGAAGGCGGTGCCGTAGTCGCTGCTGGAGGAGCCTTTGGTGACCCTCGCCTGCGAGACGATCCGGTTCTGCAAACCCTCGCCGTCCTCATCAGTGTCTGGCTCGATCAGGTCGGTGACCTCGGCCATGGCGTTGACGAAGGCGAAGACCCGGATCTTCCGGAACTGGTTGCGCATCGCCTGCACGAGGAGCATCGTGAAGTTGGAGAAGCCCGCGACGGACCCGGACACATCGCACAGCAGCACCAGATCCGGCCGGGTCGGGCGCGGCTTGACGAGAATCAGGTTGATCGGAACACCGCCGGTCGACAGCGAGTGCCGCAGCGTCTTCCGGATGTCGATGCTGTTGTGGTAGCTCCGGTTCCGCCGGGCGGCAAGCCGCGTCGCCAAGCGGCGGGCGAGCGGCCGAACGCTGCGGCGAAGTTCATCGAACTGCGAGGAATTGGCGCTGAGGAACTCGATCTGCTCGCTCTGTGCCGCCACGGCGCCTTCGGCCATGGCGTCCCTGCCCCGAACCTCCGATGTCCGCCGCCGCGCCTCGGTCTCGACCATGGTGCGGTATTCGCCGATCAGCGCCCGGACATCTTCACGTTCCGTCGTGCCGGAGAGCGCGAGACGATCGTCCGCGCCGGAGCTGCCGCGCATGGCCAGCGTCCTCGCCAGCAGTGACTGCGGCTGCACCTGATCCAGGGCGCGAAGCGCCGACCAACCCCGACTTTCCCCGGTGATCTCGCCGAAGCGGTCGACCGCGATCTCGGCCAGCTCCTCAAGCGCGTCCCGGTCGATCTCCGCCAGTGCTTCGACCAGGAGGTCCCGCAGCACGTCGACGGTGAGGCTCTCATCCGCCTCGCTCGCGCTCTGCGGCCGACCCACCTTCGCCGGAAAGTAGATGTCGAAGACCGCATCGAAGGTCTCCCGCTGGCCCGCGCGCCGGGTCACCGTCGTTGCCAGACCTTCGCGCAGGATATCGCGACTGTCCAGACCGATGACTCTCATCGCGTCCGCAGCATCGACCGTCTCGCCGGTGCCGACCATGATGCCCTTTGTGCGCAGAGCGGTGACGAAGTCGATCAGGCGCTCGGGAAGCCCTCCCGCGTCCACGCTCTCCGACTCCGCGGTCATTTACTCAGCGCACCGTCGAGGTCGAGCATCTTCTCGGCCTTGTCGAAATCACCCCGATGCTTGAGGATCACGCCCAGAGAATCCCTGACCACCGCTTCGTCCAGAGTGGTCGCGCCGAGTGCGATCAGCGTACGCGCCCAGTCGATGGTCTCGGAGACGGAGGGGGCCTTGCGCAGCGGCATCGCCCTGAGTGCATTGATCACCCGGACGACCGAGGCGGCGAGTGTCTCATCGAGCGCGGGGACCTTCGCGTGCACGATGCGCTGTTCGAGTTCGGGTTCCGGGTAGTCCACATGCAGGAACAGGCAGCGGCGGCGCAGTGCTTCGGACAGCTCCCTGGTCGCATTCGAGGTCAGCACCACGAAGGGTCGGTGCAGCGCCTTGATCGTGCCCATCTCCGGGATGGTGATCTGGAAGTCGCCGAGAACCTCGAGCAGCAGGCCCTCGATCTCGACATCCGCTTTATCGGTCTCGTCGATCAGGAGCACGGTGGGCACGGTGTTGCGGATTGCGGTCAGCAGGGGCCTGGCCAGCAGGTACTCCTCGCTGAAGATGTCCGCGCGCGTCTCGTCCCAGTCCTCGTCGCGACTGGCGGTGATCCGCAGCAGCTGCTTGGCATGGTTCCATTCGTAGAGCGCGCGCGCCTCGTCGACGCCCTCGTAGCACTGCAGACGCACGAGCGGGGAACCGGTGGCATCGGCCACTGCTTGGGCGAGGGCGGTCTTGCCGACCCCCGCCGGCCCCTCGATCAGCAGCGGCTTGCCCAACTCGCTGGCGAGGTACACCGTGGTGGCGATGGCATCGGAGGGCAGGTATCCCGCAGCCTCGAGCCGCACTGCGACGTCGCTGACGGAGGTGAAGGGCATCGTACGCGTCATAATTAGTTCCCTTGAATAAGGAAGCCGCGGCGGAACGCGGCGGAAATTGGCAGTTTCCGTCGCCCGGTGCCGACACTGCGCACCGGGCGA
>CAVPES010000057.1:0-4392 GCA_963703545.1 uncultured Actinomycetota bacterium | reverse complement strand
GAGCTGAAGGACCACTGCGCCGGCCTCAACGCCGGCCGCTGGGACTACATCTTCTCGATCATCAAGAACTTCCGGGGCTCCGGTGACCGGTTCATCACCCCGGATCGCAGCCAGATCACGATGACGGTGCCGTTCATGCGGGCATACACCGAACTGCTGGTCGCGAGCTGCCACAAGCGGGGTGCCCATGCGATCGGCGGGATGAGCGCCTTCATCCCCAACCGTCGCGACCCCGAAGTCACGGCGCGCGCGCTCGAGATGGTCGCCCAGGACAAGCGCCGCGAGGCCGGGGACGGCTTCGACGGCACCTGGGTCGCCCACCCCGACCTGATCCCGACCGCTCGGGCGGAATTCGACGCCGTGCTCGGCGACCGCCCCAACCAGGTGGACCGGTTGCGGCCCGAAGTGCACGTGACCCCCGAGCAGCTGCTCGACATCCGCTCGATCGGCGGCTACGTCACCGACGGCGGTGTCCGCGACAACGTCTCGATCGGGATCCGCTACATCGAGTCCTGGTTGCGCGGCATCGGAGCGGTGGCGATCGACAACCTGATGGAGGACGCCGCAACCGCCGAGATCAGCCGCTCGCAGATCTGGCAGTGGATCCACCACGATGTCGTGACCCGCGAGGGCACCCACGTCACCCCGGAACTGGTCGAGAAGTTCATCGGCGAGGTCCTGGCCGAGGTCCCCCGTTCCGAGGACGACCGCTACACGGAGGCAGTGGAGGTGTTCCGCCAGGTTGCCCTGGAGCCGACGTTCCCGACGTTCCTGACCATCGGCGCCTACGCCAACTACCTGACCGAGCCGGCCGACATCGACGAACCCGCCACCGTCGCCTGACGCCGCCCCGATCACCCAGCGCGAGAAGCGCCCCGCCTCCGATCAGGAGGCGGGGCGCTTCTCTCGTGCGCGGTGCTAGTTGTCGATGCGGTATCGCAGGCTCGCCAGCTCGGTCCGCAGGCCTGTCGGCAGCGTGTCGCCGAAGATGTTCAGGTACTCCTCGCAGCTGTCGAGTTCGGCCCGCCACTCGTCCGGGTCGACCGTGAGCAGGGTCTTCATGACATCGTCATCGAGGTCAAGACCGGTCATGTTGAGGGCACCGGGCGCCGGCACCAGACCGATCGGCTGCTCGACGGCACCGGCAGTGCCGTCCAGACGGCGCAGAATCCAGTCGATCACCCGGGCGTTGTCGCCGAAACCGGGCCACAGGTACTTACCGTTCGACTTGCGGAACCAGTTGACCTGGAACACCTTGGGCGCCTGCGGACCCAGAGTCTGCCCGACCTTGAGCCAGTGCGCGAAGTAGTCCGCCATGTTGTAGCCGCAGAACGGAAGCATCGCGAAGGGATCCCGGCGCAGTTCCCCCACCGTGCCCTCCGCCGCCGCCGTCTGCTCGGAGGCGACCGTCGCCCCCATGAACACGCCGTGCTGCCAGCTGCGCGCCTGAACCACCAGCGGAATCGTCGAGGCGCGGCGCCCGCCGAACAGGATCGCGTCGATCGGAACACCCTCGGGGCTGTCCCAGTCATCGGCGATCGTCGGGCACTGATCGGCCGTCACCGTGAACCGTGAGTTGGGGTGGGCGGCCGGGGTGCCGGATGCGGGGGTCCAATCCTTTCCCTGCCAGTCGATGGCGTGCTCCGGTGCGGGGCCCAAGCCCTCCCACCAGACGTCCCCGTCATCGCGCAGAGCGACGTTGGTGAAGATCGTGTTGCCCCAGACGGTGTCGACCGCCACGGGATTCGTGTCGCGGCCCGTCCCCGGTGCCACGCCGAAGAACCCGCGCTCGGGGTTGATCGCCCAGAGCCGGCCGTCCGGCCCCTGACGCAGCCACGCGATGTCGTCGCCGATGGTCTCGACCTTCCAGCCGGGAATCGTGGGGCGCAGCATCGCGAGGTTCGTCTTGCCGCAGGCCGAAGGGAAGGCGGCAGCGATGTAGTGCATCCGACCTTCAGCGGAGGTCAGTTTGAGCAGCAGCATGTGCTCGGCCAGCCAGCCTTCATCACGGCCGATCACCGAGGCGATGCGCAGCGCGAAGCTCTTCTTGCCGAGCAGGGCGTTGCCGCCGTAGCCGGAGCCGTACGACCAGATCTCCCTGGTCTCGGGGAAGTGCGAGATGTACTTGGTCTGGTTGCAGGGCCAGCTGACATCCGGACGCGCGACGCCGTCGATTTCGAGCGGGTAGCCGACGCCGTGCACGGCCTTGACCCACGCGGTGTCCCCCTCGAACTCGTCGAGAACGTCATTGCCGATCCGGGTCATGATGCCCATGCTCACGACCACGTAGGGCGAGTCCGTCACCTGCACGCCGAGCTGCGAGAGGGGTCCGCCGATCGGTCCCATCGAGAACGGGATGACGTACATCGTCCGGCCGCGCATGCTGCCGGCGAAGGCGGCATCCAACTCTGCGTGCATCTGGGCGGGCGCCACCCAGTTGTTGGTGGGTCCGGCGTCCTCCTCGGTTTCCGAGCAGATGAAGGTGCGGCTCTCGACGCGAGCCACATCGGAGGGGTCCGTGCGGGCAAGGTAGGAGTTGGGCCGCCACTCCGGATTGAGTTTGGTCAGGGTGCCGCTGGCGACGAGCTTCCGGTAGAGGTAGTCTCTCTCCCGATTCGAGCCGTCACACCAGACGATGTCCGTCGGCTGCGTCAATTGGGCGATCTCGTCGACCCATGCCTGGATCGCGGGCAGGTCTCGGTTGGGGGTCGCCGAGAGCTGCATGGTTTCAGTACCCGACTGCGGGTTGTCAAGGATCGTCATCGGGGCCCTTTCGACGGAATCGCAGTTAAAGAGAAACGAAAAATACTCGGTAATTACTACTATTACCCGAATAGTGCGGACATCTCCCCAATACTACCGAGAAAAATGCCCACGCTTTGGCGTAGAGTAAATATATGCCGATTGAGCCGATCGCAGGATCCGCAACCGGGGTCGATCCGATCACCCTCGGACTCCGGATCCGGCATTTTCGGGTCCAGCGAGGCCTGACCCTCGAACAGTTGGGCGCCGAGGTCGGTGTCGTGGCCAGCCAGCTCTCACTGATCGAGAACGGACATCGCGAGCCGAGGATCTCACTGCTGACGGCGGTGGCCCGTGCCCTCGAGGTGACGGTCGCCGACTTGCTATCCTCGGCAGCCCCCAGCCCGCGCGCTGCGCTCGAGATCGAACTCGACCGAATTCAGCGCGGTCCCCTCTACGGCAACCTCGGGCTGCCCTCCGTACGCGCCAGCAGGTCCCTTCCGGACGGCGCCATCGAGGCGATCATCGGCCTGCATCAGGAGCTGGAGCGCCGGGAGCGCCTGGCGATCGCCACGCCCGAGGAGGCGCGCCGGGGCAACACGGAACTGCGGCGGCAGATGCGAACCCGCAACAACTACCTGCCGGAGATCGAGGCGCTCGCCGAGAAGCAGGTGAAGGATGCCGGGTACACGGTCGGAGCGCTGACCCACCAGACCGTCGCGATCATGGCGGAGAAGCTCGGCTTCACCCTGATCTACGTCAATGACCTGCCGCGCTCGACACGTTCAGTGACCGACCTGGCCAGCAACCGCATCTACCTGCCGCCCGCGTCGATCCCGGGCGGGCACGGTCTGCGCGCGATGGCGCTGCAGGCGATGGCGCACCGGCTTCTGGGGCACAAGCCGCCGGAGAGCTACTCGGAGTTCCTGCAGCAGCGGCTCGAGATCAACTACTTCTCGGCGTGCGCGCTGATGCCGGAGACGCCATCGGTCGCGTTCCTCGCCCAGGCCAAGCGCGACAAGAACCTCGCCGTCGAGGATTTCCGCGACGCGTTCGGGGTGACCCACGAGGCGGCGGCCCTCCGCATGACGAACCTGCTGACGCAGCACCTGGACCTGACCCTGCACTTCCTCCGGGTGACCGACGACGGCGCCATCGTGAAGGCGTACGAGAACGACGACCTGCGCCTGCCTGCCGATGTCACCGGCTCGATCGAGGGCCAGCTGGTGCCCCGGCACTGGGGGGCGCGGCGGGCTTTCGAGATGACGAACCGGACCACGGTGCACTACCAGTACACCGACACACCAGGAGGCACCTTCTGGTGCGGCACCCAGATGGGCACGACCGCGGACGGGGCGTTCTCGATCACCGTCGGGGTGAACTTCAACAGTGCCAAATGGTTCCGCGGTCGGGAGACTGCCAACCGGGAGGACGCCATGCTGTCGGACGACGCCGGCCAGCGCGAGGACGGCGATCTCTACCAACGCTGGTCAGGGAAGGCGTGGCCGAGCGCCCGGCTGCACGCGCACATTCTCTCGCCCCTGCCGACCGGGAGTTTCCCCGGCGTTGACGACTACGAGGTGTACCGCTTCCTCGAGAGGCACGCCGGACGCTGAGCTTCAGGAGCAGCCGAGCGCCCGCCGCGAACTC
>CAVPES010000056.1:0-3549 GCA_963703545.1 uncultured Actinomycetota bacterium | reverse complement strand
AGGCCGCCCACGTCGGTGCCCACGACACCGAGCCGCCGGCCAGTCGGGCCGCGAGGCGCTTGTAGGAGTTGACCGTCGGGTTGCAGATCGCGGCGAGCGCGGGCGCGTGGCGCAGGATGCCCGCGACGAATCCGTAGGCGGTCTTGCTCCACCCGCGGCCGCGCTTGTCGTCGGGATCTCGAAAGATGTTCTGGCCCGTCTCGACGTCGACGAAGCTCATGTTGAAGTGGGCACCCGAACCCCATGAGCCGGTGTAGGGCTTCGGCATGAACGTGACGAAGAGGCCGGCTTCCTTGGCGATCTGCTTCGCCATCAGGCGGAAGAACGTGAGGCGGTCGGCCATCTGCAGCGCCGGCGCGTAGTCGAAGTCGAACTCGTACTGACCGTCGCCGCCCTCAGCGTCGAAGCTGAACACCCCGAAGCCGGTTTCGTTCATAGCCTTCACCATCGGGTCGAGGAACCCCAGCGCGTCCATGGTGGCCTCGACGTCGTAGGCCTGGGTCGGGCGCAGCTTGCCGGTGCGCGGCCCCGGCGTCAGATAGCCACTCGGATCACCGATCGATGACTCGCGCACGATGTAGAGCTCGGTCTCCACCCCGAGGTTCATCGCGAACCCGGCGCGTGCGGCGGCCTCGAGCTGGCGCTTGAGCGTCGAGCGAGTGCACAGCGCGAACGGCTCCTTCCCGCCGAACAAGAGGTCGGCCGCCATCCACGCGCAGCGCGGGTCCCACGGCATGATCGTGAGGGTCGAGGGGTCGGGCATCCCGACGCACTCATCCTCGTTCGGCGTCATCTGCCCCAGGTCACCCATGCCGCGCGGCGTGTAGCGCTCATGGCCGGCCAGCAGATTCGGCAGATGCGCGATCGGCACTGCCTTCGACTTGGTGCGACCGGTCACGTCGATCCAGCCGCCGAACACGTACTCGACGCCGCGCGGCCAAGTCGGCAGCCAATACGGCGTGCTCATCTGTTGTGGGGACGATCGTGTCCACTGGGTCTCCTCGCGGTCTACGGCGGTGGGATGGATGCGACGGGCGCGGGACCGAGGGGCGGCTCTTCGCGGCGGCCGCGCTCGATGCGGCCGACGAGCGCGTCGACGGTGAGGTCGACCAGCTTCTGGCCGAGTTCGACGGTTGCTTCGGACGGACGGCCGGTCACGCCGTTCGTCGACAGGGCAGGTGCCGTGTAGCGGAACACCAGGTCGGTCGTGCGGTCGGGATCGTCGCTCGTCGCGAGCCGGTCGAGGTGCACCAGCTCAGGCGAAAGCGCGAGCAGCACCGACGTCTCGGAGCGGTTCGCGTGCAGGTCGTCACCGTCGAGCACCGACTCGGACGCGACCGTCGGGTCGAGCGTCCACCAGTTGATCGACGCGACGCGCAGGTCGGGACGGAAGAGGCGCAGGTGGTCGGTGGCGATCGAGAGGGACGGGCTGTTGCCGAAGTCCGCGTTGACGAACAGCAACCGGGTCAGACCGGATGTCGCCGCCCACTCGGCCCACTGGCGCACCGTCGCGGCCAGCAGCTCAGGCGTGAGCGAGAGCGTGCCCGGCAGCACGGTGCCGTGGCCGTAGCTGGCCCCGACGGGGATGGCCGGCAGCACCAGTGCGCCCGTGCGCGCGCTGGCCAGCTCGCACAGCGCGGTGGCGATGATCGTGTCGGTCGCGGTCGGCAGGTGGGGGCCGTGCTGTTCCGTCGCGCCGACGGGGACGAGGCCGACCTCCGTGGGCGCGATCGCATCGAGCTCTGGCCACGCCACCTCGGTCCACCTCCTCGCGCCCACGTCCCCATGACACTCATTTCGAGTTCCAGAGCAGTGTCCGGCCGATGAATCGTCGGCATCGAAGGTCTTGTGCGATGCTTTCGCTTGTGTAGGCCGCGCCGCCGACCGTGGGCGTGTACATAGGTCTGTGTGAGGAAGAGGTCCACCAACCGGCCGGCTGTGGCCGGGACTGCTGCAGGTTCGGTTGACATTCCAAGTGGGGGACGTGTTCTCACGGAAGGATGGCAACTGTGCCCAGAAGGTTCCCTCCCGAGTTCAAGCGTGATGTCGTCACGGTCGCCCGTCGTGGCGATCTGACGATCGTCGAGGTCGCCGCCGACTTCGGCATCTGTGAGGAGTCGCTGCGGCGGTGGATGCGCCAGGCCGACATCGACGACAGCATCAAGGACGGCCTCACGTCGGCTGAGCAGTCCGAGGTGGTGCAGCTCCGCCGCGACAAGCGCCGGCTGGAGATGGAGAACGAGATCCTGCGGCGAGCGGCCGCGTACTTCGCGAAGGACGCCCACCCAAAATGAAGTACCCGCTGGTCCAGGACTTGGCCACCGAAGGGTTCCCGGTGCGGTTGACCTGCGGGGTGCTGGGCTTCTCGCCCCAGGCGTTCTACAGGTGGCGGGCGCGGCCGTGCTCGGATCGCGACTGGCTCGACGCGCACCTCACCAACGCCATTGTTGACGTCCACGCCGATGACCCGGGCGTTCGGCTACCGGTTCATCGCCGACGAGCTTGCCGATGCGGGCCACCAGGCCAGCGAACGGCGGGTGTGGCGGCTGTGGCGGGACCAGCGGGTGTGGTCCACGACGGTCCGCAAGGGCCCGGCAGGTAGCGGCAAGACCCCGGGACCGGCCGTCCAAGACGACCTCGTGCAGCGCGACTTCACCGCATCGGCACCCGACATGGTGTGGGTGGCCGACATCACCGAGCACCCCACCGCCGAGGGCAAGCTCTACTGCTGCGCCGTCAAGGACCGCTTGTCGAACCGGATCGTCGGCTACGCCCTCGGCGACCGCATGACCGCCGGGCTCGCCGTCGCCGCGCTCCGCTCCGCTCCGCCGTCGCCCGGCGCCGACCGGGCCGGGTCGTGGTCGTTCACTCCGACCGGGGAGGCCAGACCAGGCTCAATCCGTCGTCGCAACACCGGCTGGTTGCAGCGAGCGTAGGTGTTCGTCGAGGGCCTCGGCCGGGGTCTTCTAGCCGAGGGTCCTGCGGGGCCGGCTGTTGAGCGTGTTGGCGACTGCGTCGATCTCTTCGGCGGACCACCGCGCCAGGTCGGTGCCCTTGGGGAAGTACTGGCGCAGCAGGCCGTTGGTGTTCTCGTTCGTGCCGCGCTGCCAGGGGCTCTGTGGGTCGGCGAAGTAGACGGGGATCCCCGTCTCGACCTTGAACGCGACGTGAGCGGAGAGCTCCTTGCCGCGGTCCCAGGTCAGGGAGCGGCGCAGATGCTCGGGCAGTGTCGTCATCGTCGCTGCGAGAGCGTTCTTCATGGTGACCGCGCCGTAGCCCGCCAACGCGGGCCCATTCTTCGTTCGAGCGCCGATGCGGTAGCCCTCCTCTGGTGGCAGATGGACCAGCATCGTGAAGCGGGTCGTGCGTTCGACGAGCGTCCCGATCGCGGAGCGCTCGAGGCCGATGAGCAGGTCACCCTCCCAATGTCCGGGAACGGCCCGGTCCTCGGCCTCGGCGGGACGTTCGCTGATGAGCACGTCGTTCGTGACATGTCCCCAGGCCCGTTGCCGGGCCCTGGACCGAGGCACGCGCAGCGCCCGTCCCGGA
>CAVPES010000055.1:0-19920 GCA_963703545.1 uncultured Actinomycetota bacterium | reverse complement strand
TGGTACCGGCAGTGGTAGGGGGTTCTGCGCTGACGGTGCTCACCCAATCAATGGAACCCGGTCTGCCGCCGGGCACCCTCATCATCATTCGGCCCGTCGACGTGCGGGACGTCGTCATCGGTGACGTGATCACCTACCAGCTCGAGTCGGGAAAGCCGGCTGTCGTCAGTCATCGCGTCATCGAGCGACGTGTCAGCACAGCCGGGGAAGTCACCTTCATCACCAAGGGCGACAACAACGATCTCGTCGACCCCACCCCGGTTGCACCGGTCCAGATCAAGGGGGAGCTCTGGTACGCGATTCCGTACCTCGGATACCTCAACAATCTTCTCGACCCGCAGACCCGGTCCTGGCTGGTACCGGCGCTGGCGATCGGGCTGTTCGGTTATGCCGGCTATCTGGTGATCAGTTCTCTCAGGGAGCGAAAGCAATCCGGTGATCGCTCGTCCGGCGACGAGAACTAAACTGGGCTCATGCGTGTACTGGCGGCGATGAGCGGCGGGGTCGACTCCGCAGTCGCCGCCGCGCGCGCCGTGGACGCCGGTCACGACGTCGTCGGAGTCCACCTCGCGCTCAGCCGCACGCCCGGCACCCTGCGCACCGGCAGTCGCGGCTGCTGCACGATCGAGGACTCGATGGACGCCCAGCGCGCCGCGAACATCATCGGCATCCCCTACTACGTGTGGGACTTCTCGGACCGGTTCAAAGCGGACGTCGTCGATGACTTCGTCGCGGAGTACACGGCGGGACGCACCCCCAACCCCTGCATGCGCTGCAATGAGAGGATCAAGTTCGCCGCTCTCATGGACAAGGCGCTCGCGCTCGGCTTCGACGCCGTCGCGACCGGGCACTACGCGTCGATCGTGACGGATACCGCCGGCAACCGACAGCTGCACCGGGCCGCGGCTTGGGCCAAGGACCAGTCATACGTGTTGGGAGTTCTCACCGCCGAACAGCTGCGGCACGCGATGTTCCCGCTGGGCTCGACGCCGTCGAAGGCCCTGGTTCGGGCGGAGGCGGCCGAGCGCGGCCTCGGCGTCGCAGCCAAGCCCGACAGTCACGACATCTGCTTCATCCCCGACGGCGACACCCGCGGCTGGCTGGCCGGGCAGGTGGGCGCGCAGGCGGGCGACATCCTGGACCGCAGTGGTGCGGTGATCGGCAGCCACGGAGGTGCGCACGCCTTCACGGTCGGCCAGCGCAAGGGCCTGAACATCGGCTTCCCCGCCGACGACGGCAGACCGCGCTTCGTGCTGGAGGTGCGGCCCAGAGACAACACGGTCGTGGTCGGCCCCCGCGAGGCGCTCGACATCGCCGAGATCGCCGGCTCACGGATCTCGTGGGCCGGAGCCGCTCCCGAGGACGCCGGCACACCGTTCGACTGCGAGGTGCAGATCCGCGCGCACGCCGAGCCGGTTGCGGCCGTCGCGGTGCTGCGGGCCGGCGAGATGGTCGTCACCCCGGGATCACCCCTGAACGGCGTCGCGCCCGGCCAGTCCGCGGTGATCTACCTGGGCACCCGGGTGCTCGGCCAGTTCACGATCGACCGCACCGTCAGCGCGGTGCCAGAGCGCGCGTGACCTGCCGGTGCGTGGCGGGGGTCGAAACTAGACTGGCCGGGTGGCAGAGGACATCCCGCTCGATCGGAGCAGTGCGGCAGCGGAGGTCGCCGATCTGACCATTCGCATCCTCGGATACCGGGACGCCTACTACGAGCGCAACGAGGTGCTGGTCTCCGACGCCGAGTACGACGCGCTGACGCGTCGCCTCGAGGAGCTGGAGCGGCTCTTCCCCGAACTGCAGAGCCAGGACAGCCCCACCCTGACGGTCGGCGGTCGTGGCGACGCGACACTGTTCGCGCCGGTCGAACACGCGGAGCAGATGCTGAGTCTCGACAACGTCTTCACCCTCGATGAGCTGGCCGTCTGGGCAGAGCGCGTGGAACGCGCCGCCGGTCGCGCCGTGCACTACCTCTGCGAACTCAAGATCGACGGTCTCGCCCTAAATCTGCGGTACGTGGACGGCGTCCTGGTCAGCGCGGCCACCCGGGGGGATGGGCGCGTCGGTGAGGACGTCACCGAGAATGTGCGCCGGCTCAGCGGTATTCCCGCACGGCTCGCCGGCGAGGGGCATCCGGCCGCCGTCGAGGTGCGGGGCGAGGTATTCTTCCCGGTTGCCGAATTCGATCGGCTGAACCTGCGCCAGGCCGAGGCCGGCGAGCGGGTCTTCGCCAACCCCCGCAATGCCGCGAGCGGCTCGCTGCGGCAGAAGGCCGAGGGCAAGACGGCCCCGCAGCTCGAGGCCATGTGGGCTCGGCTGGCCGGCCTGCGCATGCTGGTGCACGGCATCGGCGCCTGGCCGAACCCGCCGGTGGCCAAGCAGTCCGAGGTGTATGAGCTGCTGGCCGGCTGGGGGCTGCCGATCAGCACGCACTACCGGGTGACCGAGACGGCCGCAGCCGCCGCCGAATTCGTCGGCTACTATGGCGAGCACCGCCGCAGCGTCGAGCATGAGATCGACGGCATCGTGGTCAAGGTCGACGAACTCGCCCTGCACGAGGAACTGGGCGCGACCAGCCGGGCGCCGCGGTGGGCGATCGCCTACAAGTACCCGCCCGAGCAGGCCAACACCCGTCTGCTCGACATCGTGGTGTCGGTCGGGCGGACCGGTCGGGCGACCCCCTACGCCGTGATGGAACCCGTTCGAATCGCCGGCAGTGTGGTGCGCCAGGCCACCCTGCACAATCAGGACGTCGTGCGGGCCAAGGCGGTGCTGATCGGTGACATGGTGGTGCTGCGCAAAGCGGGTGACGTGATCCCGGAGGTCCTCGGCCCCGTCGTCGAGCTGCGCAACGGCTCCGAGCACGAATTCGTGATGCCGAGCCATTGCCCCGAATGCGGCACCGAGTTGCGCGCGATGAGGGCGGGCGACGTCGACCTGCGCTGTCCGAACGCCCGGTCCTGCCCCGCCCAGGTGCGCGGCCGGGTCGAGCACATCGGCAGCCGCGCCGGCCTCGACATCGAAGCCCTCGGTGAGGTCTCGGCGGCGGCCCTGACCCAGCCGATGGTTCCCGCGGAGCCGCCGCTGCGGACCGAGGCGGGACTGTTCGATCTCCGGGTCGAGGATCTGCTGCCCATCGAGGTCATCGTGCGCGACGCCGAGACCGGGCTGCCCAAGGTGGATGACAACGGGGAGGCGAGGGTGCGCACTCCGTTCCGGCGGAACCCGACCGCGCTCGAGCGTCGTGCCGGGCTGGTGGGTCAGCAGCCGTCCTCCGCCGCGCTCACGCTCATCGACGAGATCGAGCGGGCCAAGACCAAACCGTTGTGGCGGCTGCTGGTCAGCCTCAACATCCGTCACGTCGGTCCGGTGGCGGCACGGGCTCTTGCCGACCATTTCGGCTCGCTGGCCGCGATCCGCGCCGCGAGCCCGGAGCAGTTGGCCGAGGTCGACGGGGTCGGCGAGGTCATCGCGGAGTCCGTGCTCGACTGGTTCACGGTGGACTGGCATCTCGACATCGTCGACCGGTGGACCGCCGCCGGGGTGCGGTTCTGGATACCGGGGCACCCGGGGCCGGGCGCGGCTGCGACGGCCGGGGGAGTGCTGGCCGGTCTGACCGTCGTGGCGACCGGCTCCCTGGCGGGATACACGCGCGAGGGTGCCGAGGAGGCGATCATCCGAGCCGGCGGCAAGGCGGCATCCAGCGTCTCCGCGAGAACGGATTTCGTCGCCGCCGGTCCGGGCGCCGGTTCCAAACTCGCCAAAGCCGAGCAGCTGGGCATCCGCATTCTCGACGCCGCTCAGTTCCGCATCCTCGTCACCGACGGCCCCACTGCCCTCCCCCCTCCCACCTGAGTTGCGGACTTTCGGGGCTCCCGAGTCGAGGTTGAGCCGGTCTTGGGACGAAAGTCCGCAACTCAGGTGGGCAGGTGACGCTGGCCGGTGGGCGCGTTCGCGCCAGACTTGCTCAGGACTCAGTATCCGCCGGCAGAGCGCACTCGGGCGGCATCCCGTTCGGCCGCGGTGTTGATCCGTCCCGCCCGCGACCCGGCCAATTTCGCGGCGATGTGGTCGCCGATCGTGACCGGTTCGTACAGCGCCGGGTGTTCCCGGTCGACGAGCGCCGGCAGCGGCGCGACCACGGCGTCATGGTTGCCGTCGTGGAAGTAAGCGGCTGACCGCCTCCGCTGAATGGTGCCGTCCACCACGGGAGGCTTGACCCGGTGCAGTGTCGACATCCACTGCTCGTTGGTCAGGCGCCCGGTCACGTCGCCGAGATTGATCAGCAGGGCACCGTCGGCCGGCTGCACGTCGTGCCAGAGCCCGTCCGTGCCGAGCACCTGCAGGCCGGCGACCTGATCCGCCCAGAGTATGGTGACGATGCCGTAGTCGGTGTGCTCGCTCATGCCCATCAGTTCGCCGTCGAGTCGGACATCGGTGCCCTCGGGCAGAGCGTAGTTGTTCATCCGCATCACGTCGATCGAGTGGTCGGCGATGGTGGCGAAGTAGCCGCGGGCCAGACCGAGGGCGTCCTCGAAGATCTCGGTCATCACCCAGGCGACCCGGCGCGCGTGCTCGTAGTAGGCGGACACCAGCGCCTGAAAACCTGGCACGGTATCGGGCCAGACGTTCTCGCTGTAAGTGTCAGCCGGCAGGTCGAGCCCGGGGTAGCGGGAGAGGCCGTCACCGACGTTGAAGGCTTCGAAGAAGTCGTTCATCCTGCTGGCCGGTTCGACGCCCAGCGACAAGCTCAGGGACTCGGACTTGGGCGGCGAGTACCCGCGGTTTACGCCTGGCGGCGTGCGATAGCTTCTCTTGAGGTCGAGGTCCTGGCCGAAGAAGGCATCCATCGCGCTGGCGAGACCATCCGAGACGGCCGCCGGCACATCGTGCCCGAGGATCTGGATGAAACCGATCTCTCGGCAGGCCCGGTCGACCTCGGCGGCGACCCGCGCCTTCTCGGCAGCACTCCCGCCCCGCACATACGCCGCAATGTCCACCGTCGGCACCCGAAACTCCACCGCAACTCCCGTCCCGCTCCCTGGCTCCCGCTCCCTGGCTCCCGCACACCCTACCCACCCCACATTTCCCCCTCGTTACACTCGCCCCCCTGAGTTGCGGGCTTTTGGGCTCATGGAGCGTGGTTCGGGGCGGTTTTGGCACGAAAGTCCGCAACTCAGGTGGGGTGGGGGAGGCTAGTAGGATTGGGGGAATCCCTGAGGTATGCGAAACCGGAGCAGTATGTCTGAAATCACCCCGGAGGTCGTGCGCCATCTGGCCGACCTCGCCCGGATCGATCTCGATGAGGGCGAGATCACCAGTCTCACCCGCGAACTCGGGCAGATCATCGATGCCGTCGCGACCGTGCAGCAGGTCGCCACCTCCGAGGTTCCGGCCACCAGCCACCCCATCCCGCTGGCCAACGTGTTCCGCCCGGACATCCCCGGTGAGACCCTGACGACAGCGCAGGCTCTGGCCGGCGCCCCCGAACACGACGGCAGCCGCTTCAAGGTCAGCGCGATCCTGGGGGAGGAGCAGTGAGCGAGCTGATCCGCCTGAGCGCCGCGGCGCTCGCCGGCAAACTCGCCTCCCGCGAGATCTCCGCTGTCGAGGCCACCCGGGCGCACCTGGACCGGATCGGCGCGGTCGACGCCGAGGTGCACGCCTTCCTGCACGTCTCGGCCACCGCGCTCGACACCGCTCGCGCGGTCGACGCCCGCCGCGCCTCGGGTGAACGGCTCAACCCGCTCGCCGGCGTGCCGATCGCGATCAAGGATGTCCTCTGCACCGAGGACATGCCCACCACCGCGGGCAGCCGCATCCTCGAAGGCTGGATACCGCCCTACGACGCCACGGTGGTCGCGCGCCTGCGCGCCGCCGACCTGATCCCGCTGGGCAAGACCAACATGGACGAGTTCGCGATGGGCTCCTCCACCGAGCACTCCGCGTACGGCCCCACCCACAACCCGTGGGACCTCGAGCGCATCCCGGGCGGCTCCGGCGGCGGCTCCGCGGCGGCGCTCGCCGCCTTCGAGGCCCCGCTCGCCCTCGGCAGCGACACCGGCGGCTCCATCCGCCAGCCGGCCGCCGTCACCGGCACGGTCGGGGTCAAGCCGACCTACGGAGGCGTCAGCCGCTACGGCGCAATCGCCCTGGCGTCGAGCTTGGACCAGGTAGGCCCGGTCACCCGTTCGGTGCTGGACGCGGGCCTGCTGCACGACGTCATCGGCGGCCACGACCCCCGCGACTCCACGAGCTTGACGGACCGATGGCCGAGTTTCGCCGACGCCGCCCGGCAGGGCATGCGCGATCAGTCACTGAAGGGCCTGCGGGTCGGCGTGGTCCGCGAGATCGGCGGCGGTGAAGGTTTTCAGGCCGGCGTCACACAGCGCTTCACCGAGGCACTGGAGCTGATGGCCGCGGCCGGTGCCGAGATCGTCGAGGTCAGCGCCCCCAACTTCGAGTACGCGATCGCCGCGTACTACCTGATCCTGCCCGCCGAGGCCAGCAGCAACCTGGCGAAGTTCGACTCGGTGCGTTTCGGGCTGCGGGTCACCCCGCCGGGCGGTGGGACGGTCGAGCAGGTGATGGCCGCCACCCGCGGCGCCGGTTTCGGCGCCGAAGTCAAGCGACGGGTCATCCTCGGCACCTACGCGCTGAGTGCCGGCTATTACGACGCCTACTACGGCAGCGCCCAGAGAGTGCGCACCCTGATCCAGCGGGACTTCGCCTCCGCCTTCGAACGGGCCGACGTGCTGGTCAGTCCGTCCGCTCCGACGACCGCGTTCCGGATCGGGGAGCGGGTCGACGACCCGCTGGCGATGTACCTGAACGATCTGACCACGATCCCGGCGAACCTCGCCGGTGTGCCGGGGCTGAGCCTGCCGATCGGGCTGGCGCCGGAGGATTCCCTGCCGGTGGGCCTGCAGATCATGGCACCGGCTCGCGAGGACGCCCGGCTCTACCGGCTCGGCGCGACGATCGAGGCGATCCTGGAAGAGCGGTGGGGCGGCCCCATGCTCGCCCAGGCGCCCGAACTGGCACGCCGCGTACCGGCCGCACCGGACAAGGGGAGCCGCGAATGACCCGCGCCCCATCCCGCCGGCCCGGCTGCGCGCGCGGAGAGCGCGTGGAAACCAAGGAGAATCCCTGATGAAGAAGGCCGAACTCATGGACTTCGACACGGCACTGGAGCTCTTCGAGCCGGTGCTCGGCTTCGAGGTGCACGTCGAACTGAACACCCGCACCAAGATGTTCTCGGATGCACCCAATCCCGCGTCGCCGCTGAATGAGCAGGGCGGACCGAACACCATGATCACCCCCGTCGACCTCGGCCTGCCCGGCAGTCTGCCGGTCGTCAACGAACAGGCGATCAGGCACTCGATCAGCCTCGGCTTGGCCCTCGGCTGCCAGATCGCACCGTCGAGCCGGTTCTCCCGGAAGAACTACTTCTACCCGGATCTGGCCAAGAACTACCAGATCAGCCAGTACGAGGACCCCATCGCCTTCGAGGGCAGCGTCGAAGTGGAGCTGGCCAACGGCCGGACGTTCCAGATCCCGATCGAGCGCGCCCACATGGAGGAGGACGCCGGCAAGCTGACCCACGTCGGCGGCGCGACGGGTCGCATCCACGGCGCCGAGTACTCGCTGGTCGACTACAACCGCGCCGGAGTGCCGCTGGTGGAGATCGTCACGCACATGATCACGGGCGCAGAGCACGACGCGCCCGAGCTGGCCCGGGCCTA
Organism: uncultured Actinomycetota bacterium; assembly: GCA_963703545.1. Classification (GTDB taxonomy): domain Bacteria; phylum Actinomycetota; class Actinomycetes; order Actinomycetales; family Microbacteriaceae; genus CAVPES01. The sequence continues at coordinate 12,175 of CAVPES010000055.1, read as the reverse complement.
CGTGTCCGCGATCCGGGACATCGTGGTGGCGCTGGGCATCTCGGAGGCGCGGATGGAGCACGGCAACCTGCGCTGTGACGCGAACATCTCGCTGTCCCCCCGCGGCTCCGGCATCCTCGGCACCCGCACCGAGACCAAGAACGTCAACAGCCTGCGCAGCGTTGAGCGCGCGATCCGCTACGAGATCCAGCGTCAGGCCGCGATACTGGCCGCGGGCGGCACGATCACCCAGGAGACCCGGCACTGGCACGAGGACACCGGAGCCACCAGTCCCGGGCGGGTCAAGAGCGACGCCGACGATTACCGTTACTTCCCGGAGCCGGACCTGCTGCCGGTCGAGCCGAGTGCCGAGCTGATCGCGCAGTTGCGCGCCGCCCTGCCCGAGGCGCCGGCCAAGCGCCGCAAGCGACTGCAGGGCGAGTGGGGCTTCACCGACCTGGAGTTCCGGGACGTCGTCAACTCGGGCCTGCTCACCGAGCTGACCGCGACCGTGGCGGCCGGCGCCTCCCCGCAGGCGGCCCGCAAGTGGTGGACCGGCGAGATCGCCCGGATCGCCAACGAGCGCGGCGAGGACGCGGCGGCCCTGATCACGGGCGCGCAGGTGGCCTCCGTCGTCGCTCTGGTCGACGCGGGCACCCTCAATGACAAGCTCGCCAGGGTCGTATTGGCGGGCATCATCGACGACGAGGGCACTGCGGAGTCGATCGTCGCCGCTCGCGGACTGGCGATCGTCTCCGACGACTCGGCGCTGATCGCCGCGATCGACGAGGCGCTCGCCGCCCAGCCGGACGTGCTGGCGAAGATCCGCGACGGCAAGGTACAAGCCATCGGCGCGATCATCGGTGCGGTGATGAAGGCGATGCGCGGCCAGGCGGATGCCGCCCGCGTCCGCGAACTCGTCCTCGAACGCGCCGCCTCCTAGCCCGCCCGCGCCCGCCCGCTTCCGCCGCCGCGCCCGCCCGCGCTTCCCGCCGGGCCGCGCCCGCCCGCGCTTCCCGCCGACCCGGCGTCAGGCTCGCGCGCCGCTATTTCGCGGACTGGCCGGGCCGCAGACGCATCCGCTGGCCGTTCGAGGCCTTGTCGATCTCGGCGATGTTGGGTCGGGACTTGACGAAATCCGTGAACGAGGCGAAGCCGAGCGCCTTCTCATGGAATGACGGGTCCATGCGCTTCATCTGCTGCTTGATCGCGGAGGTGTGCAGCCATTCCTCGTCGTTCTTGTCGTGACCGAGTTCCAGCGCCCGGCGTAAGAGCTTGGTGGCAGCCCTGGGCGACATTTTCGCGGCCTGCTCCTCGCTGGCTCCGTCAGACGTGCCCCCGACTGCGTCCTCGGAAGGAACGGGTTCCGCAACGCGAGCGGTCATCGCCTTCCCGGGCGAAGCCTTTCGGGTGGCGGGTGCCTTCCTGGCCACGGCACCGGCCGGCTGGTCAGCGAGCACCGGCGCCACGGCGACCGGCTCCGGCTCCGCGTCGTCCGAGCCGATTCCGGGCAAGTCGTCGTAGAAGCTGAACTCGTTGCACGCGGCGGGCAGGGATCTGCTCGTCGCCCCGGCCACGCCGATGCCGACGATGTATCGACCGAGGCGCTTGGCTCGTTGGGCGAGAGCCACGTAGTCGGAATCGCCGGCCACGAGCACCACGTGCGTCACATCATTCAGGCGAAACAGGTCCTCGACCACATCGACAGCCAATCGGATGTCCGCGCCGTTCTTGGTCGCCGACAGCGGGAACATCTGCGTCAGGTCGATCGCACGGTCAACCAGTTGCTGCCGATAGCTGGCGTTTATCGGCTGGGACCAGTCGGCATAGGCTCTGCTGATCACGATGGAGCCGAACGATGACGCGTAGTCGAGGATCGCGCCGATATCGACAGTGGCCTCCTTGAGATGGCGCACCACCTCAGGATCGGCGCTCGGGTCAGAAGCGACAACGTTGCGTGCGCGGTCGGCCTGAAACTTGGCGCGACCGTGCAGCTGGTTGTACCGAGAGATCACGATGTTGTCGAAATCGATGTATACGGCCACGCGGTTGTCAGCGTCGTCAGCCACACGAACCCCTCTCGGATCGAAGTAACCCAGTCTGCCGTCCAAGGCACCCCGGAGCAACTTGCCCCGGCGTGTCGACCGTCACTCCGGGGCCAACGGACTCCCGTCGGATGGAGGTGCACGCGGCGGGAGTCCAGTGGGCGACTGCGCGACCTAGAATCGCAGGGTGAGCAGCCTCAGCCATCCGTCCGTCGATCGTGTGGTCGCCGCGCTCGCGGCAGCCGGCCTCCGCCCGGAGGTCACCTGGTTCGACGACGCGGTGACGACGGCCCCGCTCGCCGCCGCGGCCCTCGGCGTCGAGGTCGGGCAGATCGCGAACTCCCTGGTCTTCCTGCTCGACGATGAACCGCTGCTGGTGCTCACCTCGGGGGCGCACCGGGTCGACACCGCCTGGCTGGGTGGGCAACTGGGCGGCACGATCGCCCGCGCCTCCAAGGAGGAGGTCCGGCGGGCCACCGGGCAGGTGATCGGAGGCGTCGCACCGGTCGGGCATCCCGGTCCGGTCCGGACGATCGTCGACACGCAGCTCGCCGACTTCGACCAGGTCTGGGCCGCCGCTGGACACGCCAAGACGGTATTCCCGATCACCTTCGATGAACTGCTCAGGGTCACCGCCGGAGAGCCGCGCGCCGTCGCGCCCGGATAGCCCCTCGCCGGCCAGCCGCGAGCTCAGGCGACGACGGAGTCGCTCTGCGTGTCCGCGAGCAGGTCCAGCATCTCGGCGCGACCCATCGGGGTGCCGAACAGCGGCGTGCCCGCCTGGAATCGCAGCCCGGCGGCAAGGGGCCCCGCCAGCACCGGATCGAAGCCGAGTGCGTCGACAAGCTCCGCGACCTGCTCGACCGCGACGCGATCGTCACCAGCTATCGCCAGTGCGACGCGCCCCGCCGCGCCCGGCGACCGTGCCTCATCCTCCAACTGGTGATAGCCCAGATGGCTGAACGTCTTGATCACCCGCGCGTGGGGAATCAGATCGGCGACGATTTCACTGGTGGAGCGTTCAGCGCCCTCGAACTCGGCGAGCACCCCGTCAACCGGCTCCCAGTAGTTCATCGCGTCGATCACGAGCTTGCCGTCCAACAGCGGCACCGGGATCGAGCGGTACTTGCCCAGCGGCAGGGCCAGGATCACGACGTCGCTGTCGGCCGCCGCCGCTGCCGCCGTCACGGCGGTTGCGCCGGGCGTCACGACCTCGACGATCAGGGCGATTCTGGACACGTCGCCGGATCCGGCGATCAGCACCCTGTACCCGGCTGCAACGGCCAGTCGGGCAATGACAGTGCCGACTTTGCCGGCACCGAGGATGCCCACTGTCCGAATTCTGCCGTCGGAAACCGCTGTCGTCATTCCCACCCTTTCAGCACTCGGCGTTCGCAGCCGTGACCGCGGCCGGAGTGCACACCGAGGCTTTCAACGACCGAGGACGCGCTGTCATTCCGCATGACGAGCAATCAGTTCTGGACGCGTCAGTCGACGCCCAATTCTTTCACGACTTCGCCGGCTCCGCGGCAATCCGAGACCTGCCGACCCCGGCCGACCCCGGCTGATACCGGCTGTCCCGCGCGGACCGCCGGTTTCAGCGCGTTCAGCGACCGAAGAGTCGGGCGAGAAACCCGGAACGTGGTTCGTTCTCGTGACCTTGGCAGCGCCGGTTCGCCGGGACTGCACGCATGACCTGGTCCACGTGCTGGCCGCAGCCCGCCCACGTCGTTTTTCCGCACTTGTTGCAGGTGACTGCTGAACACATGATCGCTCCTAGGGTTGTCAATGGATGGATGACCCCAGTATACCCACCGGGGTATCGCGGAAGCGCAGCGATTCCCGTGGCGGCCGAGGGACGGCAGCAGCGTCCTCGATTCAGTCGGGATCCGGATGGGCGTCCGGCTGCGGCCGAAACGCCGAACTCGGCATCGCCTCCTGATCTGCGTAGGCTGGCAGCGCCGGACACCATGGCTGGACGAGAGGAGTCGGTGCTGGAAAACCAGGATCACCGAGTCGGGCAGTCGTCCGGGACGTTCGCCGGCGCTCGCCGGCGCTCGACGCGCGCAGTGCTCGTCCTGCTGACCGCCGGCTACCTGCTGGTGATCGCACTGTTCACGCTCACTCCGGCGCAGATCGCGCCCGGCGTGCCGCTCCTGGAGCAGGTTTTCAGCATCCTGCTCGGCTTCGGGTTGAGCAACTGGCTGCCGATGTCGATCGTGGAGTTCATCGCCAACATCGCCCTGTTCGTGCCGCTGGGAGCGCTGCTCGCAGCGCTGTTCCGCTCCGGCCGGTGGTGGTGGGCGGTGCCGTCCGGCAGTGCGATCAGCGGCATCATCGAGTTGATGCAGATGCTTCTCCTGCCGAGCAGGGTGTCCGACGTCCGCGACCTGACCGCCAACACCCTCGGTGCCCTGATCGGTGCGGTCGTGGTGGTGGCGCTGCGCCGCGCTGTCCGTTCGCCGCGCTGCGCGGCAGAGGCTAGTGTCGAGGCGTGAGCATTGCACTGCGCGACATCGAGGACGAGGATCTGCCGCGGATCGTCGAGCTGAACAATGCCGCTGTTCCGGCCGTGTCCCCGGTCGATGAGGAGTCGATGCAGGCTCTGCTGTATCTCAGCGATCTGGCGATCGCAGCCGTCGATGATGATGACCAGGTCGTCGGATTCCTGCTTGCGATGTCGCCGGGCGCCAACTACACCAGCGAGAACTTCCGATGGTTCGAGAAGCGCGGCACCGACTTCTTCTACGTCGACCGCATCGTGATCGCTGCGGATCACCGCGGTCACGGCATCGGCCAGCAGATCTACGACGTCGTCTTCGAGCAGGCGCAGTCCCTCGGCCGCGAGGAGATCACGCTGGAGATCAACATCAATCCGCCGAACCCGGGCTCGATGGCCTTCCACAAGCGCCTCGGCTTCATCGAGGTCGGTCAGCAGGACACCAAGGACGGCACCGTCACGGTCGCGATGATGGCCACCCTCGTCTGAACGGGGTCAGGGGCGGCCCATGCCGTAGTAGCGGAACCCCGCGGCCCGCCAGCGGGCGGGGTCGAGTACATTGCGACCGTCGACAATCGCCTTGCTGTTGACCAGTGCGCCGACCGTCCCGGGGTCCAGATCCCGGAATTCGGACCATTCGGTCAGCAGCAGCACCACGTCGGCACCAGTGACGGCCTCCGTCGCCGAATCCACGTAAGTGAGCGACGGAGCCTTGGCCCGGGAGGTGTCGTTCGCCTCGGGGTCGTAGGCGCGCACCTCGGCGCCCTCCGCGTGCAGCGCTTCGGCAATGGTGAGTGCGGGGGAGTCGCGGACGTCATCGGACTCGGGTTTGAAGGCGAGCCCCAGGATCGCGACGCGGCGGCCGGTCACGGAACCACCGAGTGCGTCGCGGGCGAACTGTGCCGCCCGGTCGCGCTGTCGCAGGTTGATTCGGTCGACGTTCTTCAGGAATTCCAGCGCCTGGCCTGCACCGAGCTCCTCGGCGCGCGCCTGGAAAGCGCGGATGTCCTTGGGCAGGCAGCCACCACCGAAGCCGACGCCGGCGTTCAGGAACCGCCGACCGATTCGGGTGTCGAATCCCAGGGCATCGGCGAGCTGGGTGACATCGGCACCCGTGGCGTCGCAGAGCTCGGCCATCGCGTTGATGAACGAGATCTTGGTGGCGAGGAAGGCGTTCGCCGAGACCTTGACCAGTTCGGCGGTCTCGTAATCGGTGACGATCAGAGGAGTGCCGGCGGCCAGCGCGACGGCATACACCTCGTCAAGCAGGATCTTGGCGAGGCCACCGGCATCGCCGTTGGGCACGCCGTACACGAAGCGGTCGGGGGTCAGGGTGTCCTTGATCGCGAAGCCTTCGCGCAGGAACTCGGGGTTCCAGGCCAACAGGGCACCGGTGGGCTCGATCCGCTCGGCAAGCACCCGAGCGGTACCGACCGGGACGGTCGACTTACCGGCGACCAGATCGCCCTCGCCCAGGTAGGGGCCGAGGGCGTCGATCGCCGCGTTGACAAAGCGCATGTCGGCGCCGTCGGTACCGTTCTGCTGCGGAGTGCCGACGGCGATGAAATGCACTCTCGCACCTCGTGCGGCGGCGAAATCGGTGGTGAAGCTGAGCCGGCCCGTCTCGAGCGCGTCATTGAGCAGCTCGGGCAGGCCGGGCTCGAAGAACGGGGCGTGACCGGCCTGCAGTTGGGCCACCCTGCTCTGGTTCACGTCGATGCCGACCACGTCGTGCCCGAGGGAGGCCATGCTGGCGGCGTGCACCGCGCCGAGGTAGCCGCAGCCGATGACGGAGATGCGCATGAGTGAATCGGTTCCCTTCGCCGAATGCGGACTCGAACGACGCCGCAGTGCCCCGCAGTGCGCCAGCGGTGCCGACGCGGTGCCGACGCGGTGCCGACGCAGTGCCGACGCAGTGCCGACGCAGTGCCGACCCAGTGCACGACCGCAGTGCCGACGCAGTGCCAAATCTACCCCAGCGCTCGGCGTAGTCTCGTGACATGATCTCGCCTCGGGAAGCGCTGCGTTCACGCGTGCAGGAGACCCTGTCGGGGCAGGGCACCGGGATGCCCCAGTGGGTGCTCGACCTGGATCAGGGCACCGACCGCGGATTCTTCGGACCCGAGTCCGCCACGTGGGCGGTGCACCACGGCATGCCGACCCTGGTCGCCGGGATCCGCGCGCTGCTGATGCAGGCGATGCATCCGGGGGCGCTGGCCGGGGTCTGGGACTGGTCGACATTCCGGGAGGATCCACTGGGACGCCTCAACAACACGATCCAATGGATCTTCACCGTCAGCTACGGGGATACCCGAACCGCGATCAACGGGTCGAACTGGGTGCTGCGGCTGCATGAGCGGGTGGTGGGCGACTTCATCGACGGACACGGCGTCTCACGCCGGTATTCCGCGAACGACCCGGAGTTGCTGCGCTGGGTGCACATCGCATTCACTGATTCCTTCCTGGCCGCGCACCAGCTCTGGGGCGACCCGATCCCGGGCGGAGCGGATGCCTACGTCCGGGAATGGGCGAAGGCCGGCGAGTTGATGGGCGTCGAGAGGCCGCCGCAGACGACTGCCGAACTGGCCGCGCAGATCGCCGAGTTCGCGGACGCAGGCGAATTGGCGGGTGGTCCGCGGGTGCAGGAGGTCATCCACTTCATCCGGCGTCCGCCGCTGCGGCGGATGATCCGGCCGGCGTACCCGATCCTGTTCAACGGGGCCGTTGCCAGCATTCCACCGCGATATCGCGCCCTGCTGGAGTTGAAGCCGCGACCCTTGGCGATTCCGACGACGCGACTGGTGCTGTCGGGCGCCGACCGGCTGCTCGGCAACCAGACGGCGGGGGAGCGTGCGGCCAGGCGACGCCTTGCCCGTCTGGACGAACAGGAGGCCGCCGCCACGCCCGCAGGCCCTGACCTCCGCCGCGCCGCCACCCCCGCAGATCCTGACCTCGGGCGCGGTGCCGCGGCCACTGCCCCCGCTGCCCGTTCCGCAGCCGCCGCCAGCGCGGGTTCGAACGCAACTCCCGTCTCCGACGATGCCGCGAATGTTTCCGACTCGGCCGTGGACGTCGCCGATTCACTCGTGGACGTCGCTGACTCACCCGTGGACGTCGCCGACTCGGCCACCGGCACGGAACCTGTCGAGTGAGCGTGACGTTGCGGCGGCGGATGCCGTGGCTGCTGCTTGCCGGGATACTGCTTTTGGCGTTGAACCTGCGCGGGCCGATTGTCGCGGTCGCTCCGGTGCTGGACCAGATTCGCGCGGATCTGGGACTCTCGGCAGCGATGGCCGGACTGTTGACGACGATCCCGGTGCTGTGTTTCGCGCTGGCGACGCCGCTGGCATCGGGGCTGATCGGCCGGGCGGGTCCGGAACGGTCGATCGCGTTGTCATTGCTGGGTGTGCTGGTCGCGACGGTCATCCGCTCGGCCGGCGACACGCCGGCGATCATCGTCGGGACCACGCTGCTTGGGGTCTCGATCACGATCGGCAACGTGGTCGTGCCGGTGGTGATCCGCCGGGACTTCCCGCCGGAGCGGGTCGGCATCGCGACCGGCGCCTACACCTCGGCGCTCAATGTCGGCTCGATGATAACCTCGCTGGCAACGGTGCCCCTGGCGGAGGCGATCGGCTGGCAGTGGGCGATCGGCCTCTGGGCGGTGTTTGTGCTCGCGGCGCTCGCGCTGCTCGGCCCGTCCTTCGGCTGGCGCGCGTTGCTGCACGGCAGTCCGGGGGATCCGAGCGGCCCCCGTGACGCGGCTGGCCCGGTTCGTCCCGTCGCCGGACGCCGTGAGATTCCTCGGCGCAGTCTGACGGCCTGGGCACTCATGCTGGCATTCGGCGGCCAGGCGTTCAGCTACTACGGCATCACAGCGTGGCTGCCGACGCTGCTGCATGACAGCCTGGGCATGTCGATGGCGGCGGCGGGAGCTGGTAGCTCGATCTTCCAGATTCTGGCTGTCGTCGGCGCGCTCGGCGTGCCGATGCTGGCACATTTCTGGCGTCCGTGGGCGATCATCGCGCTGGTCGGCGCCGCATGGGTGACGCTGCCGATCGGCCTGCTCGTGGCTCCGGAACTGTGGTGGCTGTGGTCGACGATCGCCGGTGCCGCCCAGGGCGGTGGCATCACGATCGTCTTCATCGTGATCGTGCGGCTGGCTCGCAGCGACACGCACGCCCGACGTCTTTCCGCCTTCGTGCAGGGCGGCGGCTACCTGCTTGCCTCCGTGGGCCCGTCGATCGTCGGAGCCGCCCACGAGGCGACCGGGGACTGGCTGCTGCCCATGTTGATCGTGCTGACCTCGGCGCTGACCCTCGCGGTCGCGGGAATCATCTCGGCGCTGCGCGCCGACCGCCGCCTCCCCGAACTCTCCTGAGCGGGCATGCGGCGAGTGTGACCTAGTGTGCCGGCCGCCGGAGCGCTCGGGGTCAGGCGGTGCATTCTCCCCGAACTCTCCTAGCCGGCATGCGGCGAGTCTGACCTGGTGTGCCGGCCGCCGGAATGCTCGGGGGTCAGGCGATGCGCTTGAGCGTGCTCTTGCTGGGCATGCGGACGGGTCTCCGGGCAGGGTCGACGAGGGCAGGTGGGGTGAGCCAGTAGTCTCCGCCCTGTCGGGTGACCTGCCATCGGCCGTCGTGCAGTGTCAAATGGTGATGTCGGCAGAGCAAGATCCCGTCGGCGAGGTCGGTTCTGCCGTTGTCTCTGGCCCATTGGTTGATGTGATGGGCCTCCGCCCACGATGGTGGTCGATCACAGTCTGGCCACAGGCAGCCGCCGTCTCTGACTGCCAGAGCGATGCGCTGACGGGCCGTGAAGAGTCTCTGCTTGCGCCCGACGTCAACGACGCTCTCGGCGTACTCGTCGAACTTGATGCCGATGATCCCGCTATCGCACGCGTACCGGTCGACTGTCTCCAGGGTCACCTGTTCCGGGGATCCCTCGAGCTGTCCGTGCCCGGTGCGGGTTGCCAGCGCCCTCTCGGTGACGATGACCCTGACTGCCGCGCGCCGGGTGCCGAGAATGGTGCCCGGGTCGGCTTCGGTGGCGATCCTGATCAGGTCGATCAGCACGTCGGCAGCGAGCTGTTCGGTAGTCCGCGGATCCTCCAGCAGTCCTTGAGCCCTTGCCGCCTCGTTCTGGTCGGTGAATCGAGGGCCGCCCAGCCGGGGGCTGAGGGCGCCTTGGATCGCGTTCAGGACGATGGTTCCGCCCTCCGGGTCCAGCGAGGCGCTGATGTCGACGCGGCCGTCGGGTCGCCGCCACACTCGCAAGCGATTCAGATCCCGATGTTCCCTCTCCCGGCGGGCCACGGCTTCGCTGTCGAGGCCGACTCGCGCGGACCGGGCCAGCCGGTGCAGCTGCTCCACGCTCGTTCTGCGACCGCCGATGATCGCATCGGCGACGATCTCGCGGCAGGCATCGGCCAGCTGGTCATCAGTGACCGCGGAATCGGGGACGCCGAGCCCGCTCAGGATCGCCTGAGCCTGGTCGGGGGAGAGGTCGCCGCAACGGATGGCATCGGAGACGGGCCGCTGCCAGCCGGCTGCGGGATCCTGTTCCGCTTGGCCCGCGCGATCAGCGTCGTCGACGGCCTGGACCGCATCAAGCATCGTGCCGACCTGGACCAGAGTGCTCGCTTCACGACGGGAGATGCCGGTGATGGACTGGATCATCGCCTCCGGGGACAGGAATCCGTTCTGCCGGGCCATACCGGACACGCCCAGTTCCCGACGGGACCGACGGGCTAGACTGCCGGCAAGCAGGGCTCCGCAGGTGTCCACGCTCCGGCGCAGATCGGCGAGCAGATCGATGGCCTCCCGCAGGGCCCCGTCGTCCAGGATGTCGACGTCGGCCGCACGCTCGATGAGGTCCGCCACCCGAGCGGAGCGTTCCCGAATCTGTGTGCCAATTTCGTTCATACGAACATTGTGCGACATCGATCAGACATTCGAAAGACCCCGTCCGCAATCTGTTGAAAGCCCATTTTTGATCCCCCTGTGCAGGAGCAGACAGGCACCGATTCACCGGCGGGGCCGAGCGCCGTTACCGGGCGGTGCAGCGGCCCGTGTCCGGCGCTTGGCGTAGCCTCGGGGCAGGTATCTCACCGGCTCCGGAGGTCGCATGCGCGGACAGGACAGTGTCATCGCGGGGATCGGCGCATGAGCAGGCAGGATGGCAGCACCCGCCAGACCTCCGATTCCGATGATCCGCGGGCGAACATCCTGCACGTCGATCTGGACGCCTTCTTCGCCAGCGTCGAACTGCTGGACCACCCGGAACTGCGCGGTACGCCGGTGATCGTCGGCCACCCCGGCAGCCGCTCGGTCGTGCTCTCCGCGACCTATGAGGCGCGTCGGCTGGGCATCCACGCCGCGATGCCGATGTCGGTCGCGATGAACCGGGCGCCGCGGGCCACCGTGCTGGTGCCGCACCACGATCGCTATGGCGAGTACTCGCGCCGGGTGATGCGCATCCTCGAGGCGGTGACGCCGCTGGTCGAGCCGCTCGGCATCGATGAAGCATTCCTCGACGTCTCCGGTGCCCGAAAGCTGCTGGGAACCCCCGCGGAGATCGGCGCCATGATTCGCCGTCAGGTGTTCGAGGAGACCGGCCTGACCTGCTCGATCGGCGCTGGCGGCACGAAATTCATCGCCAAACTCGCCTCCAGTCAGGCCAAGCCAGACGGGCTGCTGCTGGTGCCGCTCGACCGGGTGCTGGAATTCCTGCATCCGCTGCCGGTCTCGGCGCTGTGGGGCGTCGGCGCGGTCACCCAGCAGGCACTGCAGCGGATGGCACTGCACACGGTCGGCGATGTCGCCCAAGTGCCGATGGACGTGCTGACCCGCATCGTCGGCCCGGCGACCGCGACCAGACTGCACGAATTGTCCTGGGCCCGCGACCCGCGCACGATCAGCACGAGCCGCATCGAGAAGAGCATCGGCCACGAACGCACCTTCGACGACGACCCCGCTGACCGTGACGTGGTTCTGCGTGAACTGCTGCGCCTGAGCGCGCGAGTCGGCGAACGCCTGCGTCGTCACGGTCTCGCCGCACGCACGATCTCGATCAAGGTGCGCAGCGCCGACTTCAGCACCCTGACTCGCTCGGTGACCCTCGACTCCGCCACCGATGTCACCCGACGCATCTATGCGGAGGCGCGCGCCCTGTTCCTGACCCTGCCCGTCGGACCGGTGCGCCTGATCGGTGTTCGCGCCGAGGGGCTCACCGGTGCGAGCGCCGTCGCGGCGACGCTTCCGCTGTGGGAGACCGATCAGGACGAGGCGTGGCAGAGCGCCGAACGCAGCGTCGATCAGGCGACGGAACGATTCGGCGCGGGATCGATCACCGCAGCCGCGCTGTTGAGCAGCAGCAGGAAACCGCCGCCACGGCGCGTGACCCGTCCGGGGAGAAACTGAGAGGCTCTCACCTGTCCCTCCATCGGGGGAATGGTCGCAGGACACGGCGATGGGTAATGTCGGGGCTAACAGCCCGAACGAGATATCCCGTATTCTTTCAATGACCTGCCGGGCCGGCAGTTCAGGGCCTCCAAACTAGGGGAGTACCCGTGTCCCAGCTCACCGAAATTCTCATTCTGCAGGGCGTGCTGCCCATCGAGCGCCTCGACGACATGCCGCCGGAGACTTCC
>CAVPES010000054.1:0-31020 GCA_963703545.1 uncultured Actinomycetota bacterium | reverse complement strand
TGTGCGCTGGTTTTACCCTGATCAGCGGTGAGGTGCCCAATGTCGGACGTTGCGTGTTGACTGTTCCCATGACACACAGCATCAGTGCCAGCCCGGGGGTCGATCCGGCCCGGCGGACACTGGCGGCGCGCACCGCGGCCGAGCACCGCCTCTCGGACCTGCTGGACGCGGTCGACGCGGCCGAGGCCGTGGTGCGCGCGGCGGAAGCGGCCCGGACCAGGGCGCTGATCGCGGCGATCGGCTGCACGGACGAGGACATGGTGCCCGTGCTCGGCCACGACTACGCGTACCGGAACCTGGTCGCCGAGATCGGCACCTCCTCGCACGCCGGGGAGCGGGCGGCGAGTGGCCTGATCAGCACCGCGGTGATGGCCCGCCTGCTGCCCGCCACCCTTGACGCCCTCGAAGCGGGCAGGATGTCCTACCGGCACCTGATGGTCATCGCCGACCAGGCGGCCACCCTGCCCATGGAGGCGGTACCCGCGTTTGAGGCCGCGGTGCTGCCCCACGCCCTAGCGCACACCCCCGCGCAGACCGCGCGGAAGGCCCGGGCACTGCGGGAGCGGCTGCACCCCGAGACCATCGCCGTGCGCTTCGCGCGGGCGGTCGACGAGCGCCGGTTCTGGGTGAACCCCCTGGCCGACGGCATGGCCGAGGTCGGCGCGATCCTGCCCGCGGTCGAGGCGATGGGCATCGACAACCGCGTCACCCGCACCGCCACCGCGCTCCGCGCCGCGCCCGGGGAGAGCCGCACCCTCGCCCAGCTGCAAGCCGACGCGTTCCGCGACCTGCTCCTCGGCGACGAGGTCACCGGCGACCGCTCAGCGACGACCCGGGACATCGCCCGCAGGATCCGCCCCGAGGTGCGGGTCACGATCCCGCTGATGAGCCTCGCCCACCTCGCCGACGACCCCGCCGACCTGGCCGGCTACGGGCCCATCGACCTCGGCACCGCCCGCGACCTCACCGCCGCCGCCCCGCACCTGCGCCGCCTGTTCACCGACCCCTTCACCGGGGTGCCCGTCGCCACCGACCAGACCAGGTACCGCATCGACGCGGCACTGGCCGACTGGATCCGCACCCGCGACCGGCACTGCCGCTTCCCCGGCTGCCAGAGACAAGCCGACGCCACCGACACCGACCACACCCTCGGCCGGGCCCAAGGCGGCCGGACCACCCCCGGCAACCTCGCCCTGCTCTGCAGGAACCACCACCGCCTCAAAGACACCGCAGGCTGGGCCGTCGAACAGGGCGACAACGGCACCCTGCACTGGACCAGTCCCGCCGGACGCCGCCACACCACCACACCCGACAGCAACGACACCGACACCGGGGCCAGACTCTGGGAACAGCAGACCACCGGCGCACCACCCTGAGGGCCCCAACCCGCCGACATCACCGCCTGCGCGGTGCCGCGTGCCCGTGCATGTGTCCGCGAGGTCGCTCGCGATCGACCGGCCTCAGTTCGAATGCGCCGCCGCGGATTCCGTCAGGTACTCCATGTGCATGCTGGTCTGACTGAGGGCGGAACTGAGGATGTAGGCGTTGAGGTTCTCCCAGCCGGCGCTCCACGTCACCTGCGATGCGACCTCCCACACGCTCGCCTGGGGGTTCTTCGCCAGTGCGATACCGACCTCCTCGGAACGCCTGAGGTGGTGGGCCTCGATCACCTCGCACCTCTCGCCCAGCCCCTCGAAACGATAACCATGCCCCGGCGCCACCTCGTCATCGTGCTCCGCGACCCGGTGCAACGACTCGATGTAGTGACCGATGGGGCTCGTCGGCGTCGGGCCGCCGAGGCCAAGGCCGGGGTAGATCATGGGCAGGATGTGATCGCCGCTGAACAGCACGCCGGCCTCTTCGTCACGGAGGCAGATGTGCCCGTAGGTGTGCCCCGGAGTCCACAGCGTTCGGATTCGCCGGCCGGCGATATCCAGCAGTTGATCGTCGTCCAGCAGAATGTCTGGGTGAACCGAGTCCCACGTGTGCGAGTCGTCGGGCCAGTCCAGCACCGGTCGCTTGTCGCGCGGAACACCCCACTCCTCCCACCTGTCAGTCCCGCTGTTCGAGCTGATCATGCTGGAGATCGCGGTGCTCTCCCAGCCGTGCATCGCGATCAAGGCACCCGTCTCGCTGTGCACGCGCTGCGCCATGCCGAGGTGATCCGGGTGCATGTGGGTGACGACGATGGAAGCGATCGAATCGACACTCGTCCCGAAGCGGGCGAGACCGGCCTTCAGCATCCCCCAGTTCTCGTCGGTGTCCGTGCCGGGGTCGATGAGGTGCAGACGTCCGTCGGAGCCCTCGAGCACGTAGCAGAGGGTGTCATGCACGAAACCGTGCTCGATGGGCAGCGGCACGCAGAACGTGGAGTCGTTCAGGCGCTCCGGCTCCGGCGTGCGCCCCTCCACGAGGGCCTGGAATTGGGCCTGGCTTGTCGGCTTGAAAGCAGATACTCCATCAGTCACCCGAGAATCCTAGCGGTGCTCAGGCGCCGCACCGCACCGAAGCACTGCCGCGAGAGTCGAAATGCCCGACGACGCCGTCATGAAAGCCCTTTTCGCCTAGCCTGACCGCCTCGGCCGGGCCTGGAATACCGGCGACGGACGCTGCGGCGCGTACGGTGAGAGAGTGCGCAAGACTTTGCTGACGGCGCTGACGGCGCTGACGGGCGCCGGTGCGGTGCTCGCCCTGCTGGGCACCGCCGAGCTGGCATCCGCGTTGCTCGGTGCAAACTCCTCGCCGCTTGTCGCCACGGGAGGGCTGGCTATCGATCTGGCGCCGCACTGGTTGAAGGATTTGATGATCGCCTTCTTCGGCACCGGGGACAAGGTCGCGCTTTTCGTGATCCTCGGCTTCGTCATCGCGGTCGGCTCCGCGCTCGCGGGCTGGCTCGAGTCCCGCCGACCGCCGCTCGGTTCCGTCCTCCTCGGCGTCGCCGCCGCCGTCGGCGTGTTCGCGGTGCTGACCCGACCACAACTGCAGCCGCTGATCGGCCCCGTGCCGACGGTGGTCGGCGCAGCCGTCGGCGTACTGGTTCTGCGGGCAGGCACGGCCAGACTTCGCCGCTGGATCGCAGCAACCGAGAACCGCCCGCCTCGCGGGGCGGCGGCGGACGGGATCGAAAGACGCCGCTTCCTTGGTTTCGCCGCGACAACGGGCGCTCTGGGTTTGATCGGCGGCATCGCCGGCCTGGCCATGTCCGGGGCAAGCAGAGCCGTCACCGCGATCCGAGAGCGCATCACCCTGCCCGCCGCAGTGCGACCGGAGAAAGCCATCCCAGCGGGTGCACAACTCGACGTGGAGGGCATCAGTGCCCTGATCACTCCGAATGCCGACTTCTACCGCATCGACATCGCACTGCGAGTGCCCCGGATCGACCCCGAGGGCTGGTCGCTGCGCATTCACGGACTCGTCGACAACGAGACCCGCTTCACGTATCAGGACCTGCTGGGAATGCCGCTGGTCGAGCACACCGCAACCATCGCCTGTGTCTCGAACGAAGTGGGCGGTGATCTGATCGGAACCGCGACCTGGCTCGGCGTGCCGGTCCGGGATCTCTTGAGCCGCGCCGGACTGCAGGCCGGCGCGGACATGATCCTCAGTTCCGGGCCGGACGGCTTCAGTGCCGGCACACCGCGTGAGGCGCTGACCGATCCGAATCGCGAGGCACTTGTGGCCGTCGGAATGAACGGTGAGCCGCTGCCGCTCGAGCACGGCTTTCCGGCGCGCCTGATCGTGCCGGGCCTGTACGGGTACGTCTCGGCCACCAAGTGGGTCGGCGAACTCAAAGCCAGCCGTTTCTCGGATGAACAGGGCTATTGGACACCGCGCGGCTGGTCGGCGCGCGGCCCCGTCAAGACGCAGTCCCGAATCGACACTCCGCGCCCGGGACAGGCGCTCGAACCGGGTACCATTCCGATCGCCGGAGTCGCCTGGGCGCAGCACACCGGAATCGCGAGAGTCGAAGTGCGCGTTGACACTGGCGGTTGGCAGGAGGCGCAACTGTCCGCACCGCTATCGGCGGATACCTGGGTGCAATGGCTTTTGCCGTGGGAGGCAAGCAGCGGCAACCACACGATCTCGGTGCGGGCCACTGACTCCGCCGGCTACACCCAGACCCCCGATTCGGCCCCGCCCGCACCCGACGGCGCGACAGGTTGGCACACCGTCAACGCCCGGGTCTCCTGAGGCGGTACCCGCACAGTTGAGCGCTACTTGAGGCTCTTCTGCATCAGCACGGTACCCAGCCAGCGCTCGAACTTGAAGCCGACCCTGCCCATCCTGCCGATCTCCTTGAAGCCGAATTTCTCGTGCAACCGGATCGAGGACTCCGCCCCCCGGTCGGCGATCACCGCGATGACCTCCTTGATCCCCGCCCGGCCGGCCTCGTCGAGCAGCTCGGCCATGAGCGCCGTGCCCAGACCCTTCCCGGTCGCGGCTGCACGCAGGTAGATCGAGTTCTCCACGGTGAACCGATACGCCGCCTTCTTCTTCCACGGCAGTACATACGCGAAACCGAGAATCTGCCCGCTCGGTGAGACCGCGACGATGAATGGGTAGCCGAGTGAGCTCACCGCGGCGAACTTCGTTCTCCACTCCTTCAGGCTCATTTGCTGCTCATCGAAAGTGACCGTCGTGTTCATCACGTAGTGGTTGTAGATCTCACGGATATCCGGCAGATCGGTGGGCACAGCCGACCGCAGCACATAAGAGAACGGAGCCTCCGGTTCCGGGGCTGCCCTGAGCAGACGCGGCAGCACGCGTCGGGGCTGGTATTCCTCTTCAAGCACAGCAGAATACTACGACGGCGAAGCCCGATTCAGCCCAGAGCCGCCCAATCCACCCCCGCCGCGCCCTGACTCTCGAGCAAGGCGTTCGCCCTGCTGAACGGCCGGGAACCGAGAAATCCCCGCGAGGCGGAGAGCGGGCTGGGATGGGCAGAACTGATCGAGGCGGTCTCTCCGAGCAGCGGCACGGCCGACTGCGCGTGCCGACCCCAGAGCAGGGCGACCAGTGGCTTCCGCCGCGCCACCAGAGCGCGGATCGCGCAATCCGTCACCTGTTCCCAACCCCGCCCGTGGTGGGAGGCGGGCACGCCCGGCCGCACGGTCAGCACCCGGTTCAGCAGCAGAACGCCCTGGTCCGCCCATCCCGAAAGATCGCCGTGCTCGGGGGTCGGCACGCCCAGGTCGTCGCGGAGTTCCTGGTAGATGTTCGCGAGGCTGCGCGGGATCGGCCGGACCCGGGCATCGACGGCGAAGGCGAGGCCGATGGGGTGCCCCGGAGTCGGATACGGATCCTGCCCGAGGATCAGCACCTTGACCTCCGTCAGCGGGCGCTGGAACGCCCTGAGGATCAATCCACCCGCCGGCAGGAACCCCCGGCCCGCGGTCTGCTCGCTGCGCAGGAAGTCACCGAGTCCGGCGAGGGTTGCCGCGACGGGCGCCAGCGCCTCAGCCCAGCCCGGATCCAGCTCACCCGCAGCGGCCAGCTCTGCCGGACTTCGGTGCATCACTATGGCCCGGTCGTCACCGGGGGCATTGCCGACCACGGGAAAACGATCCAGCGGTCAGTCCGACGCCAGACGTAGTCGGGTTCGAGCACCGTGCGCGGCTTCGAATACAGGCAGACGGTACGCACGATCACGCCCGAGCGCTCGAGCAGCTTGACTGCCAGTTCGAGAGTCCGACCCGAATCCGAGACATCGTCCACGAGCAGGACCCGCTTGCCGAGCAGGGAGGCCTGGTCAAGCAGCGGCGGCAGCAGTATCGGCTCTTCCAGGCGTTCATCGACGCCCGTGTAGAACTCCACGTTGAGGCTGCCGCAGCTCTTGGTGCCGAGCGCATAGGCGACCGAGCCCGCCAGCAGCAGCCCGCCGCGCGCGATCGCGACGACAACCTCGGGGACATACCCGCTCTCCAGTACCTGCAGGGCCAGCTCCCGGCCGGCCTCGCCGAATTCGAGCCAGCCCAGCACCTCCCGCTCGTCCATCATGATGTTCGTGGTAACGGTCTCCTCGGTGCCTTCAGCCATGCAGCTACGCTAGCGCGAAACGGCTCCCGAATTTCGGTCGAATTCCCGCCGCCCAACAGCCTGAAGTCATGAGACCCTCAGCGTTGACGACTCCCCGCCCGTGACGCGCCAGCCCCGCCTCCCCTGCTGGGACAACGCCCGGCCAGACCTCCCAGACCTGAGGCTCATTACGTCGCGTGTCACCGCACTTTGAGCGGATCGGCGCCGCGAGTAGGCTCACACAGCAGCGACGCCGTCGACCACAGTGATCGCGCCACCCGACTTCAGACCAACTAAGGAGACACCATGAGCGCCGACTGGAAGTTCGAAACCCAGCAGATCCACGCGGGAGCCGCCCCCGACCCGGTGACCAACGCGCGGGCGACCCCCATCTACAAGACCACCTCCTACGTCTTCAACAGTGCCGAGCACGCCAAGAACCTGTTCGCACTGGCCGAGTTCGGCAACATCTACACGCGCATTCAGAATCCGACCCAGGCGGTCGTCGAGGAACGACTCGCGGCCCTGGAGGGTGGCACGGCAGCGCTGCTGGTCGCCTCCGGCCAGGCGGCGGAGACCTATGCGGTCCTGAACATCGCCCAGGCGGGCGACCACATCGTCTCCTCGTCCTCCATCTACGGCGGGACTTACAACCTCTTCAAGTACACGCTCGGCAAGCTCGGCATCGAGACCACGTTCGTCGAGAACCAGGACGACGCCGAAGAATGGCGTCGCGCGGTCCGCCCCAACACGAAGCTCTTCTTCGCCGAGACCATCGGCAACCCGAAGATCAACATCCTCGACATTCAAAAGGTCGCCGACGTCGCCCACGCGAGCGGCGTCCCGCTGATCGTCGACAACACCATCGCGACGCCGTACCTGATCAGGCCGTTCGAGCACGGTGCCGACATCATCGTGCACTCGGCGACCAAGTTCCTTGGCGGTCACGGCACCGTGATCGGCGGGATCATCGTCGATGGCGGAAAATTCGAATGGTCCAAGAACGTGGAGAAGTTCCCGGGATTGACCGAACCCGACCCGAGCTACCACGGCGCCAGTTACACGGCCGCTGTCGGCGACGGCATCGCCTACATCATCAAGGCGCGCGTGCAGCTGCTGCGCGACCTCGGCGCCTCGATCTCCCCCGACAGCGCCTTCTCGCTGATCCAGGGCATCGAGACGCTCAGCCTGCGTATCGAGCGCCACGTGCAGAACGCCCAGGAGATCGCAGAGTGGCTGGACAGCCACGAGGACATCGCCTCGGTCAACTACTCTGGCCTTCCTTCCAGCCCCTGGTACAGCGCTGCCAACAAGTACGCCCCCAAGGGCGTCGGCGCAGTGCTCTCCTTCGAACTGAAGGGCGGCGTCGATGCCGGCCGGGCCCTGGTCGACAACCTCTCGCTGTTCAGCCATCTGGCGAACATCGGCGACGTCCGTTCCCTCGTGATCCATCCGGCGTCCACGACTCACTCGCAGCTGACCCCCGAGCAGCAGCTGACCACGGGCGTCACACCCGGTCTGGTCCGGCTCTCGGTCGGTCTCGAGAACATCGAGGACCTCAAGGCTGACCTGACCGAAGGACTCGCTGCCGCCCGCGCCGTGGTCACCGCGGCACGGAACTCCTGAACATCGGTGTCCGCTGCCCGGCCGTAACATTCACGGCCGGGCAGCGGCATGTGGGCAGAATGGTGACATGGACTGGCAGCTGAGTGAGGACACCCTTCCCTCGGGTTTCATAACCGATGCACAGGCGCGCTCGCTGCTGGGCAAGCCTCCTGCCAGCGGAGCCTGGCGGCAGGGGGATCCGGTCGGGCACCGCCACTTCACCGACATCGGCGTGCTCGCCCTCGAATCCGGCCAGAGCCTGCCCGGAGTGCGTCTGGCCTGGCAGAGTTGGGGCACGCTCAATCCGGCCCGGGACAATGCCGTGCTGGTCTGCCATGCCCTGACCGGGGACTCCCATCTGGCCGGCCGGCCAGGCCGGGGACATCCGACCGGAGGCTGGTGGTCCGGAATCGTCGGCCCCGGTCTGGCGATCGACACGGACAAATTCTTCGTGGTCGCCGCCAATATGCTCGGCGGCTGCCAGGGGTCAACGGGGCCAGCCTCGCTCGCGCCGGACAATCGGGAGTGGGGCGCCCGTTTCCCATTCATCACCATCCGCGACCAGGTTGCGGCGCAGGCCGCCCTCAGCGACGCTCTGGGCATCGAGAGCTGGCATCTGGTGATCGGTGGATCGATGGGTGGCATGCAGGTGCTGGAATGGGCAGTCGGCCACCCCGACAAGGTTCGTCGCGTCGGCATCCTGGCAGCGCCCGCCGCCATGAGCGCCGACCAGATCGCCCACAACTCGGTGCAGCTCGAGGCAATCCGAATGGACCCGAAATTCCAGGACGGCGACTACTACGACGCCTCCGACGGTGAGGGGCCGCACCGGGGTCTGGCTCTCGCCCGCAGAATGGCGCTGCTGACCTACCGCAGTTCCGAGGAGTTCAACGACCGCTTCGCGCGGTCATGGCAGAGTGGGATCTCCCCACTCGGTGGCGGCGGAAGATTCGCTGTGGAGAGCTACCTGGACTTCCACGGCAACAAGTTCACCCGTCGTTTCGATGCGAACAGCTACGTAACGCTCGCGCTCGCGATGAGCTCCCACGACGTGGGACGCGGACGCGGCGGGATCGAGGCCGCCCTCGCCCTCGCCACTGCCAGCGCGCTCGTCCTGGGCATAGACAGCGACCGGCTCTTCCCCGTGGACGACCAGCGGATCATCGCGGCGCACCTGCCCGGCAATATCGACGGCAACGACATCGAGCTGATCAGCAGCGATTACGGCCACGACGGCTTCCTGATCGAAGATGACAAGGTCGCCGCCGCCATCCGACGTCTGCTCGCCGCTTAGCACCCCGCCCGGATCGGAGTGGCTCCCCCAAATGGGGGTCGAATTGTGTAACCATGAGAGATCGGCACTGCCGTCATCGACCGACCAGGAGTGGCTGAGGAGTCATGGAGCGCATCTTTCGCGAACGCGACCGGCTGCTGCGCTCTACCGCGCGCCTGATCGCG
This sequence comes from uncultured Actinomycetota bacterium, assembly GCA_963703545.1. Taxonomy (GTDB): domain Bacteria; phylum Actinomycetota; class Actinomycetes; order Actinomycetales; family Microbacteriaceae; genus CAVPES01. The sequence continues at coordinate 21,942 of CAVPES010000054.1, read as the reverse complement.
CTGAGCCTCGCGGGCGTTGCGGGCGTGATCGCCTTCCTGCCCGGCGCAGTGGATCCCCAGCACTACCTGCAGTTCGGCATCGTGCTCGCCCTGTTCGTCGCACTCGCCTATCAGGCGGGCAGCAGTGATTCGCTGCTGTGGATCGGCGGGGCGTTCGCTCTGGGAATCGGTCTGATCGTGACGCTGGGGCAAGCGGGCGCCGTGACGATGAACGATGCGGCCGCCACGGCCATCGCTTATCTCGCGGGCGCCCTCGCAAGCCTCTCGATCGTCCTCCTGCGCGGTCCCGTGCGGTTGGTGCTGCTGGTTCTCGCGCTCGCCGGCACCGCCGGCGCAACACTGTGGGCGCTGCGCGGATACGCGGACCCGATCGACACCTCCGGCATGCTCATCCTCAGCTGGGGCATGGCTCTCGTCGCCGGGGCATGGATCAATTACAGCGTGCCCAGAGCAGCCGCACGCATCCAGAACCTTGGCCACGCTCATCAGGCCGAGCGGCGGGCAAGTGAAATGGAGGCCCAGCGTCGGCAGTCCGCGCGGCTGCTGCACGACACCGTGCTGGCGACCCTGACGCTGCTGGCGCACTCCGGGGTCGGGGTCGCCCCTGCCGCGATGCAGCAGCAGGCCGGGGACGACGCCCGACTTCTGCGACAGCTGCGCCTCGGCGACACCCCGCGGCCGACCTCGTCCGGCAACTACAATCTCGAACCCGTTGAAGAGTCCGAACTCGGCAACACCCTCGAATCCGTCAAGTCGCGTTTCCAGAGCATGGGCCTCGAAGTCAGTTGGCATGGCACCGGTCAGGTGCTCCTGCCCAGCGACGTCCTCGATGCATTCCTGCTGTCCCTGGCGGAATGCCTCGAGAACGTGCGAAGGCACTCCGGGGTGCGCGAAGCCCACGTCACCATCACGGATGACCCGACCACGGTTCGCGCCCTCGTCACCGACTCAGGTGTCGGCTTCGCGATCGCGGACGTCGACACGGCGCGGCTCGGCCTGAAGGAATCGGTGATGGCACGCCTTCAGGAGGTCGGCGGGACAGCCCGGCTCTTCTCCTCCCCCGGGGCCGGCACCACGGTGGTTCTCGAAGTGCCCCGATGAGCCACTCCATCCTTGATGAGAACACCCTCGGCGTCGCCGCCAACCGCGCGGCGCGACAGCGGGAGCGGCGGCCGACCAAGTCGCTGCGGGACTTCGGCACATCCACGGTACCGGGCACCAGCTATCTGGGCATCGGCATCGCACTTGTCAGCGGGCTCCTGATCGTCTACGGCTTCACCCGGTTCCTCGTGCAGTGGTCGATCTACCCCACCCCGTGGCTCAACGCGGCGGCTTGGGGTCTGCTGGTGGTGACTCTGATCGCCGTCGGCACAGTAGTCAGACGGTCCAGTGAGCGCCTCCCCGATGTCGCCTTCTACGGCATGCTGGCCTCGCTGGCGGTGGTGTTCACCCTCGACATGATCGCAGTGTGGCCGCTCGATCAGGTGGGCATGCACTCCACGGCGGCCATCGCGGTCGGCGCCGCGCTGCTCTCCGTTGTCACCGTGCGCGGCTCGATCGAGATTCTGATCGCCGTCGGAGTGCTGACCGCCGCGATGGTCATCACCACCGTACTGAGTTATTCGGGCGACATCCTCGACTGGGCAACGCAGATCAGCGCTATCGCCGTGACGGCGCTTCCGGGTCTGCTCGGGGTGCTCGTTGTGCGCAACTACCGGCGGATGCTGCAAGTCGAACTCGACCGGGTGATGATTCAGAGCACGGTGTCCGGGCCGCGCTTTGCTGTCGGGATGCTCGCCTCCGAACAGCTCGCCCGCCTCGATCTGGCTGCGGAACAGCTGCTCGACGGCGTCGCAAACGGGCGGGTGCGATTGCCGCTCAAGCCGGAGATCGCCTCGACCGCGGCGTCGCTGGCGACCGAACTGCGCCTGCATCTGCTGGAGGGGCGCCGGGAGACGTGGCTCTACCACGCGGTCACCGAGAGCGAATTCCTCGGCAATGTCGTCAATGTCGTCGATACCAACAGCCTCGCCGGACTGCTCGACCCTTCCCAGCGGGACGGGCTGTTGTCTGCGATCTGGCTGATGGCCTCCAGCAGCAGCAAGGCGGACCTGAGAGTCGAGACGGTGATCGGTCCCGTGGCGGTCGGCGATGCGCCGACGGGGAAGCTTAGTATCCCTATAGTCATTAGCACGACAGGTGTCCGCCGCAACCGAATCGACCCGACGACATGGGACGCCTTAGCCAGAGCAGGCAGTTTCATCGATTCCAACCAAGGTTCATCAGTTCATGTGAAGATAACCTGCTACGTCGATAACCCGGCAGAACTCTAGAAAAGAGGAGGAGTTGATGATGTCAGCACCAGGAGTACCGATCCGCATCGCGCTGGTCGACGATCACCGCATGCTGCTCAGCGCTCTGACCGAGTGGATTCGCAAGGTCGCGAGCGACATCCAAGTGGTCGCCGCCGTCGCCACTTGGCCGGAATTGCTCACGCATCCGGAATTCCCGGTCGATGTGGTCCTGCTGGACCTCGACCTCAAGGACAACATCCCGATCTCCCTGAAGATCTCGACCCTGAAGACGACGGGGGTGAAGACCGTCATGATGAGCACGTACTCGGAGCCGAACGTGGTGCGCGAGTCGCTTGCCGCCGGCGCGCTGGGCTATCTGGTCAAGAGCGAGGACGCCGAAATGATCGTTGAGGCGATTCGAGCGGCATATCGGGGGGAATCGTTCATCTCGGCCGAGCTCGACCTCGCCCTCAATGCCAGCGACTTCGGCGGCTCGCCGAAACTCAGCGCGCAGGAGCGCAGGGTGATGGCGCTCTACGGAGCTGGCGAGTCCGTCAAGGCTGTCGCCTACCAGCTGGGCATCTCGGAGGAGACCGCGAAGTCCTACCTCAAGCGCATCCGCGAGAAGTACCGTGTCGCGGGCTTCGACGTCGGCACCAAGGTCGCCCTGCGCAAGCGGGCGATCCAGGATGGGCTGCTGCTCAACACCGACTGACGCGCCCGCACCCCGCCCGCCCGGCCGCGCCGCGCGCCCATCGCGCCACGCGCCCATCGCCACGCGCCCATCGTCCGCGCCCATCGTGCCGCGCGCCGTGTTGCGACCCGTGCGGTGTCGCGCATCGGCGCACGGGTCGCAACACGGCGCGCGGCCGCAGCGGTGATTCCGGTCGGGCCATCGGCGGGTGGCGTCATTGCCGTGAACAGTTCCGGTATCGCCACTGCAGTCAGCACAGGTGCCGATCCGATCGTTCAGGCCGAGCTGTCGATGGCCTGTTCGAGTCGTGCCAACTTGCCCTCGATCTCGCCCACGTGGCCGGGCCGAATGTCCGCTTTGAGAACGAGGGACACTCGAGAACCGTATTCACCGACGGCTTCCGTCGCCCGGCGCACCACCTCGAATACTTCGTCCCAGTCCCCTTCGATGGTCGTGAACATCGAGTCGGTCCGGTTCGGCAGCCCGGAGTCGCGCACGATTCGCACCGCCGCCGCAACGGCGTCATGAACGGAACCGTCAGTACGCCCGGTACCACTTGGTGCAACCGAGAACGCCACGAGCATGATGCCCCCTTCCATTCGAGCCTGACACGCCAAGCACTGGCCACTGCCGCGTTGCGCCATCGCCATCGCCATCGCCATCGCCACGACAGTGACAAGTCGTTGCCACGATACAACGCATGGCGCCCACCCGTCCCACTGCACCCCCAGCATCCGCCCGCTGCGCTCCGGCTCATCGAGATGACCCTTTTGACCCTTCCCCGGGGCTGGGAAGGGTCAAAAATGTCAGCTCGATGCGGCCAGCCGGATGACCGTCGGAATCGCCTCGGCAATGTCCAGGGCGGCGATCGGGGCGCCGCCGGCCGCCTGGCGGGCCGCCTCCGCGTGCAGGTGCACCGCAGTCTCGGCGAGAAGCGCGATCACCGACGGGTCAGCCTCGATCATCGAGGCGTGCGTGGCGAGCAGGGCGCCGAGGATCCCGGCCAGCACGTCACCGGAGCCGGCCGTCGCGAGCCAGCCCGGTGTTCCCGCCACTGAGCGCAGTCGCCCGTCCGATGCGGCTATCTGTGTGGTCGACCCCTTGAGGACAACCGTGACGCCCAGTTCTCGGGCGGCCCGCTGCGCCCAGATACCCGGCTGCTCGGCGATCTCCGACAGCTGCGCGGTGCCGAGCAGGCGGGCAAGCTCACGGTGATGCGGAGTGATCACGACGGGGCCTTCAGCGGCGTCGAGCAGGTCGAGCGCGCCCGCGTCGACGACGCTCGGAAGTCCCTGCGCGAGCGCCTCCCGAATGGCGGCGGTGCTCTCGACCGTGCGCGCCGCGGCGTCCATCCCGGAACCGAGCAGCCATGCTTGCACCCGCCCGGGCACGGTGACGATCTCGGGGCGCCGTTGCAGCACCAGCCACGCGACGTCCTGCGGACCGAGGTAGCGCACCATACCGAGCCCCGTGCGCACTGCGCCCTCGACACCCAGCACCGCCGCACCGGGGTAGGCCGCGGACCCGGTGATCACACCGAGCACTCCGCGACTGTACTTGTCGTCGTCAGCCCGCGGCTCGACGATCCAACGCGCGATCCTGTCCGCTGCCTCCGCCATTCTGGTCACACTAGCGCCCACGCCCGCCCGGCGCACGAGTTCGTCGATGGGCCGGGTGCCCGCCGCGTCAGCGCCGGGGTATCGTGAGATGATGCCGGCGACCGTTCCACTCTTCTCCCCTTTGTCCATCCGCGACGTCGAACTGCGCAACCGCATCTGGGTGTCACCGATGTGCCAGTACTCCGTCGAGGCGCAGGACGGCATCCCCGAGGACTGGCACCTGGTCAACCTCGGTCAGTTCGCGGTCGGCGGTGCCGGGCTGGTTTTCGCGGAGGCAACCGCAGTCAGCCCCGAGGGCCGGATCACCCCCCAGGACACCGGAATCTGGAACGACGCGCAACGGGACGCCTGGCGGCCGATCGTCGCCTTCCTGCATGCCCAGGGCGCCGCTGCGGGCATCCAGCTGGCTCATGCCGGGCGCAAGGGGTCCGCGTGGCGACCATGGGCTGAACGGGTCGGCTCGGTGCCCACCGAACTCGGCGGCTGGCGGACCCTCGCCCCCTCGACGATCGCCTACGAGGGCTTCGACACCCCGGCAGCGCTCGACACCGTGGGAATCGACGCCGTGGTCGCGGACTTCGGGGCAGCCGCCCGGCGCTCGGTGGACGCCGGCTTCGACGTGATCGAGGTGCACGCCGCCCACGGCTACCTGGTGCACGAGTTCCTCTCGCCGCTCAGCAACCAGCGCGACGACGATTACGGAGGCAGCCTGGCGAATCGGGCTCGGCTGCTGCTGCGCATCGTGACCGCGGTGCGCGAAGCGGCCCCGACCACCCCGATATTCGTGCGGCTCTCCGCCACGGACTGGGTCGACGGCGGCTGGAGCCCCGAGGACACGGCTCGGGTCGCCGAATGGGCCAGGGAGGCCGGTGCCGACTTCTTCGACATCTCCTCAGGCGGCCTGATCGCAAACGTGCACTACGCGACGGGTCCCGGCTACCAGGTCCATCTGGCTGAACGCGTCCGTGAGCTCAGCGGCGTCGATGTCAGCGCCGTCGGCGTGATCACGACCGCGGTGCAGGCCAACGATCTGGTGGCCTCCGGTCGCATCGACGCCGTGATGATCGGCCGCGAGTTCCTGCGCGACCCGCACTTCCCGCTGCGCGCCGCCCGGGATCTCGGAGTCGAGCTGGACTACTGGCCCGAGCAGTACCTGCGCGCCCGCTGGCCGCGCGGCTGACCCGACGGTGACGAGACAGGGCTCAGCCATCGCGGCGGGTCGCGTCCTGCACCTCGCCGACGAGTTCCTCGATGATGTCCTCGAGGAACAGCACGCCGGTGGTTCGGCCCTGCTCGTCGAACACGCGGGCCAGATGGGCGCTGCTGCGGCGCATGCCGGCAAGTGCGTCCTCGAGTTCTGACTCGCGATACACGGACACGAGCATTCGGATCCGCTTGGCCGGGACCGGCCTGTCCATCTCATCCTCGTCAAGATCCAGCACGTCTTTGAGGTGCAGGTACCCGGTGGGCTCGCCCTCGCCGTTGACCATGACATACCGCGAGAAACCCCACTGCGCGACCGCTCGCTCGACATCGGCGGGTGTCGCCCCCTCGGCCAGCGAGACCAGCTTCTCCAGTGGCACGGCGATGTCGCGCACCGACTTCCCCGTGAACTCGAAGGCGGCGGTCAAGGCGCCCGTGGCATCCGTCAGCACCCCCTCGCGGGTCGAATGGCTGACGATCGTCGCCACCTCGTCGAGAGTGTAGGCGCTGGTCGCCTCGTCCTTGGGTTCGACCCGGAACAGCCGCAGCACCGAGTTCGACAGCCAATTCAGACTCAGCACGACAGGGCGCAGAATCTGGCTGACGAAGACCAGCGGGGTCGCCAGTAGCAGCACCGCGCGATCGGGCACCGAGAACGAGATGTTCTTGGGCACCATCTCACCGAAGACGACGTGCAAGTAGGAGACGAGCAGCAGAGCGATCACGAAGGCGGTCGCGCTGACCACGGCCTCCGGCCATCCAGTCAGGCCGAGGGGCACCTCGAGCAGATGATGGATCGCCGGTTCGGAGACGTTGAGGATCATCAGCGAAGCGATCGTGATGCCGAGTTGACTGGTTGCCAGCATCCGCGTCGCGTGCTCCATCGCGTAGAGCGCCGTGATCGCGCTGCGACGACCCTGTTCGGCCAGCGGCTCGATCTGCGAACGACGTGCCGAGATCACGGCGAACTCCGCGGCGACGAAGAAGGCGTTGACCAGCAGCAGGCCGACCAGCCAGGCAATCCCCGCCCAATCGCCGGCCATCAGCCCTGCTGCCCTTCGCTGTCGGGTTTCGCGCGGAAGCGAAGCCGGTCGATCCGGCGACCGTCCAGTCGTTCGACCCGAAGGATGCCACTGTCGATCTCGACCTCGTCGCCCACGACGGGAAGACGCCCGAGTTCGCTCATCACGAAGCCGGCGACGGTCTCGTACGGTCCGTCCTCCGGAACCCGGATGTTCGCCTGATAGAGCAGTTCGTCGGGGCGCAGCATGCCGGGGAACGTCGTCGAATCCGGCTGGCGAAGGATGCCGACACCCGCCCTGTCGTGTTCGTCGACGAGTTCGCCGACCAGTTCCTCGACCAGATCCTCCAGAGTGGCAACGCCCGCGGTACCACCGTATTCGTCGACGACCAGGGCCATCTGGAAACCACGGCCGCGCAGTTCACCCAGCAGTGAGTCCAGTCGCATCGTCTCGGGAACGCGGAGCGCCTCGGACTGCAGTGCGGACACCGGCACCAACGCGCGCTTTTCTCGCGGCACCGCGATCGCCTGTTTGACGTGGATGATGCCGACGACGTCATCGGCGTCGTCGACGATCACCGGAAACCGGCTGTAGCCCGTCCTGCGAGCCAGGGCAATGACGTCCTGCGCGCTCTGGGTCTTCTCTACGACGGCCAGTCGCGGTCGCGGGGTCATCACGTCGGAGGCGGACAGCTGGGAGAAACCGAGCGTCCTGGTCAGCAGGTTCGCAGTGTCGCGGTCGAGCGTGCCCTTCATCGCGGAGCGGCGCACCAGACTGGAGAGTTCCTCCGCACTGCGCGCGCCGGTGAGTTCCTCTTTGGGTTCGATTCCGATCGCCCGCAGCATGCCGTTGGCGCTGCCGTTGAGCGCCCCGATCGCCAGCCGGAAGATCATCGTGAACACTGTCTGGACCGGGATGACGACCTTGGCAGTGCGCAGTGGCAACGCGAGCGCGAAATTCTTGGGGACCAGTTCACCGATGACCATCGAGAGCAGAGTCGCCAGCGTGACGGCGACGATGGTCGCGATCGGGCTGACGGCCGCCTCCGGGATCCCCAGGGCAGTCAGTGCCGGCGTGAGGAGCATCGAAAAGGCCGGCTCGAGGGTGTACCCCGTCAGCAGCGTGGTCAGCGTGATCCCCAGCTGGGCGCTGGAGAGGTGCGTCGACGTGCTCTTCAGTGCCGCGATCGTCAGCGATAGCCGTGGTTCACCGCGGTCACGGCGGGCCTCGAGGTCGGAGCGATCCAGATTGACCAGAGCGAATTCGGAGGCCACGAAAAGGCCGGTGCCGATCGTCAGCGCGATTCCGATCACGAGCAGGGCCCACTCAGACAGTGCGATCACCGCCGGACCGGACAAAAAGAAGACACGCCGACACTAGAGGTGTCGGCGTGGTACTCGCAGGAGGAGGGTCATCCATTGTCGGCTCAGTATACCGCCCGGCTTCGGTCCGACGCGAGTCCGCCAGCGGCAAGCGGCTACCAGGAGACCGGCAGCGCCTTGCCTTCTTCGTAGCCGGCAGCGGACTGGATGCCGACGAGCGCGCGCTGCCGGAATTCATCGATGCTGGCGGCGCCGGTGTAGCTGAATGATGAGCGCAGCCCCGCGGTGATCATGTCGAGCAGGTCCTCCACGCTGGGACGAAGTGGGTCGAGGTAGATCCGGGACGCACTGATCCCCTCTGCGAAGAGGGTCTTGCGGGCCAGCTCAAAGGCGCTCAGCCGCTCGAACCGGCTCCTGACCGCCTTTGTCGATGCCATTCCCCAGCTCTGCTTGAAGGTTCGACCCTGTTCGTCCAGTTCCAACTCGCCGGGAGCCTCGATCGTGCCGGCGAACCACGAACCGATCATCACCGAGGATCCTCCGGCGGCGAGGGCGAGCGCAACGTCCCGCGGATAGCGGACGCCCCCATCAGCCCAGACGTGAGCGCCGAGGGATCGCGCTACCTCGGCCGTCTCGAGTACGGCAGAGAACTGCGGCCGCCCGACCGCAGTCATCATCCGCGTGGTGCACATCGCCCCCGGGCCGACACCCACCTTGACGATGTCCGCGCCGGCGGCGACCAGATCGTGCACCGCCGCCGCCGTGACGACATTTCCGGCAACGATCGGGATACCGAGGTCGAGGGACCTGACCAGGGCGATCGCCCGCGTCATGCCGTCCTGGTGACCGTGCGCGGTGTCGAGCACCAGCACGTCAACCCCCGCCTCGGCCAGCGCCATGGCCTTCGCCGCCGGGTCACCGTTGATGCCGATCGCTGCGGCAACACGCAGGCGTCCCTGCGCATCGATCGCCGGCTGGTAGATGGTCGAGCGCAGAGCGCCGCGCTGGCTGAGCGTGCCGATCACGTGCCCGTGCCGCAGCACGGGGGCGAACTCGATGCCCGCGGCCGCCATCGTCTCGAAGGCCTCGCGGGGCCCGCTGATGTCGTCATCGGCCAGCGCCGTCATCGTGACATGCAGCAGATCGCCGAGGCGAGCGTCCGGCAGCGCTGTGCCCAGCCGTACCGCTGCGATGGCGCCCAGGTATTCTCCGTGCTGGTCGACCACGACGATGCCGTGGCCCGGTACCGCCGGCAATGTGGCCAGGGCCTCGGCCACCAACTGGTCCGGTCCGAAAACGATCGCCGTGTCATAGCCGACGGGCTGCGCCTTCACCCAGTCGATCGCCGCAGCCAGGTCCTGCCAGTGCATGTCCTGCGGCAACACCCCGAGGCCGCCTCGGCGGGCCAGGCTTGCGGCCAGGCGCGGTCCCGTGACCGAGTTCATGTTCGCAGAGACCACCGGAATCGTCATGCCGGTGCCGTCGTCCGGCGCGAGCGAAACCTCGAATCTACTGGCGACAGCGGACCGCGAGGGCACCAGAAAAACGTCCGAGTAAGTCAGATCATGCTCGGGAACTGTCTCGTAGAATTGCATGAGCTAACGCTATTCCTTATCTCAGTCGCCGATAGTGCCTCAGGCAATCGTTTAGGCTTTGAGAAGACTTCAATAAGAGAGTGGGCGATCCCCTGTGTCAAGCCAGACCACTGGGTCAGATGACAGCAACTCCGGAGAATTCGGGGCGAACGAGTGGTTGGTCGATGAACTCTATGAGCAGTTCGTTGTCGACAGGAATTCGGTAGACCCCTCCTGGTGGCCGATCCTGGAGAAGTACCAGCCATCAGCTCCCGTTCCCGCCAGGGCAGAACCGTCGGCCGCACCCGAAGCAGCAGTGCCTGCGCCGGAGGCGATTCCGGAGGCCGCGCCGAAGGTCGCCGCCCCCACGGTCGCCGCTCGCACCACCTCCGTCGCCGCCAAGCCGCAGCCCATTCCCGCCGAGGCACCCATCACCACGTCGATCCCGGTTGTCGGTCAGCCCGAATCAACCGAGGTCGAGGCTCAGGACGTCTCGGCTCCCTTGCGCGGGATGGCCAAGACCCTCGCCGCCAACATGGATGCCAGCCTCACCATGCCCACGGCGACGAGTGTCCGCACGATTCCGGCCAAGCTGATGATCGACAACCGAATCGTGATCAACAACCACATGGGCCGTGCCCGCGGCGGCAAGGTCAGCTTCACCCACCTGATCGGCTGGGCCCTGGTCAAGGCCGTGGCGATGTTCCCCAGCCAGAATGTGTACTACGCGGAGGTCGACTCGAAACCGACCGTCGTTGCGCCGGCGCACCTGAACCTCGGTATCGCGATCGACCTGCCCAAGCCTGACGGCACCCGCTCGCTGGTCGTGCCCAGCATCAAGCGCGTCGATACCCTCGGCTTTGCCGAATACCTGGCCGCATACGAGGCTGTCGTCGCCAAGGCGCGCAGCAACACGCTCACGGCCGAGGACTTCGCCGGAACCACGCTCTCGCTGACCAACCCCGGCGGGATCGGCACTGTGCACTCCGTGCCCCGCCTGATGAAGGGACAGGGCTGCATCATCGGTGCCGGTGCCCTCGATTACCCGGCGGAGTTCCAGGGCGCATCGCCCAAGACCCTCGCCGACCTCGGCATCGGCAAGACCATCACCCTCACTTCCACCTATGACCACCGCGTCATCCAGGGCGCGGGCTCCGGCGAGTTCCTGAAGATCGTGCACGAACTGCTGACCGGCAAGCACAACTTCTATGAAGAGATCTTCGCCGCGATGCGGATCCCGTACGACCCCATCCATTGGGCTGCCGACATCAATGTCGACCTGTCCGACAACGTCTCCAAGACGGCGCGCGTCCAGGAGCTGATCAACGCCTACCGCGTTCGCGGACACCTGATGGCCGACATCGATCCGCTGGCGTACGTCCAACGTTCGCACCCGGATCTCGACATCGCCAGCCACGGCCTGACCTTCTGGGACCTCGATCGGGAATTCGTCGTCGCTGGCTTCGGCGGTCGGCGGTCGGCCCTGCTCCGGGAAGTGCTCGGCATTCTGCGCGACTCCTATTGCCGCACCACCGGTGTGGAATATATGCACATTCAGGAACCCAACGAGCGCGCATGGATTCAGGAGAAGCTCGAGCGCAAGTACGAGAAGCCGACCAAGCAGGAGCAGTTGCGAATCCTGGGCAAGCTCAACGAAGCCGAGGCCTTCGAGACCTTCCTGCAGACCAAGTACGTCGGCCAGAAGCGCTTCAGTCTGGAGGGCGGCGAGTCCACCATCGCGATGCTGGACGCGGTGCTGCAGGATGCGGCCGAGCAGGGCCTCGAGGAGGCCGCGATCGGGATGGCGCACCGCGGCCGGCTCAATGTACTGACCAATATCGCGGGCAAGACCTACGGTCAGATCTTCCGCGAGTTCGAGGGCACCCAGGCGCCCAACACGGTGCAGGGATCCGGCGACGTCAAGTACCACCTCGGCACGGAGGGCATCTTCCGCGGCGAGGACGGCCACGAGATTCCCGTCTACCTCGCCGCCAACCCCTCGCACCTCGAGGCCGCCGATGGAGTGCTCGAGGGCATCGTCCGCGCCAAGCAGGACCGCAGGCCGATCGGCTCGTTCACGACCCTGCCCATTCTGATCCACGGTGACGCGGCGATGGCCGGTCAGGGTGTCGTGGTCGAGACCCTGCAGATGTCCCAGCTGCGCGGCTACCGCACCGGTGGGACCATCCACATCGTCGTGAACAACCAGGTCGGATTCACCACTCCGCCCAACGAGTCACGCACCTCGGTCTACTCGACCGACGTCGCCAAGACCATCCAGGCTCCGATCTTCCATGTGAACGGCGATGACCCGGAGGCCGTCGTCCGAGTGGCGCGGCTCGCCTTCGCCTTCCGGCAGGAATTCCGCAAAGACGTCGTGATCGACTTGGTCTGCTACCGCCGTCGCGGCCACAACGAGGGTGACGACCCCTCGATGACCCAGCCGTTGATGTACAACCTGATCGAAGCCAAGCGCTCGGTGCGGAAGCTGTACACCGAGGCGCTGATCGGTCGCGGAGACATCTCCGAAGAGGAATACAACGCCGCGCACGCCGATTTCCAGGATCGACTGGAGCGCGCCTTCCTCGAGACGCACGCCGCGCAGACCGCCTCGACCCCCATCGTCACGGCCGAGGCCCTGGCGGGCGGCACCACGGCCGACGATCTGCACGGCGAACCGGCATCGACCGGCATCAGCCTCACCGTCGTGCACCAGATCGGTGACGCCCACGACAACCCGCCGGCCGGCTTCACGGTCCATTCGAAGCTGCAGCAGTTGCTCAAGAAGCGCCTCGAGATGAGCCGGAGCGGAGGAATCGACTGGGCTTTCGGCGAGCTGATCGCGATCGGCTCGCTGCTGCTCGAGGGAACCCCCGTTCGTCTGGCGGGCCAGGACAGCCGGCGCGGTACCTTCGCCCAGCGCCATGCCGTGCTGCACGACCGCGTCAATGGCCAGGAATGGCTGCCACTGGCGAATCTGGCGGACGGCCAGGCTCGATTCTGGATCTACGACTCACTGCTCAGCGAGTACGCGGCCCTCGCCTTCGAATACGGCTACTCGGTCGAGCGCGCCGATGCGCTGGTGGTCTGGGAAGCGCAGTTCGGCGACTTCGTCAACGGCGCCCAGACGATCATCGACGAGTTCATCTCATCGGCGGAGCAGAAGTGGGGCCAGCGTTCGAGCGTGGTCCTGCTGCTGCCGCACGGCTTCGAAGGGCAGGGGCCGGACCACTCCTCGGCCCGCATCGAGCGATTCCTGCAGCTGGCCGCCGAGAACAACATGACGATCGCACAGCCGTCCACCCCGGCGAACTACTTCCACCTGCTCCGGCGTCAGGCTTACGCCCGCCCCCGCCGCCCACTGGTCGTCTTCACACCCAAGTCAATGCTGCGTCTGCGCGCGGCGGCGAGCGATGTCGGGGACTTCACCAGCGGCCGTTTCGCACCGGTGATCGACGACAATCGCATCGCAGACAAGAGCGCGGTCACCCGGGTGCTGCTGCACTCGGGCAAGGTGCACTACGACCTGCGGGCCGAGCTGGACAAGCGCGGTGATTCGACCACCGCACTGGTGCGCTTGGAGCAGTACTACCCGCTGCCCGCCGACGAGATCAACACGGCTCTCGCCGGATACCCGAACGCCGAGTTGGTCTGGGTGCAGGACGAACCGGAGAACCAGGGCGCGTGGCCGTTCATCGGACTCGAGTTGCCACGCCATCTGACCTTCGGTCGCACGGTGCGGGTGGTCTCCCGGCCCGCCTCCGCTTCTCCGGCCACCGGCTCGGCCAAGCGACACGCCACCCAGCAGATCGAGATGATCGAGCGAGCGGTCGGCTGAGAACTGCCGCCGCCGGCGAGAGCGGCTAGAGGAGAGCCGATTCGGTCTCGTGGATGCCGCGCAACCGGGCGAGCACCTGAGCCCGCAGGTCCTCGGGCGCTGTCTCGGCGCACGCGCGCCTGACGGCATCGGTCAGCACGATCCCGACCTTGGCCTCGTCCGCGCAGTCGGAGCAGCCTGCCATGTGCTCACGGATATCGGCGGCGTCGTCCATTGCCAATTCATTGTGCAGATACTCTTCGAGCTCGGCTCGCGCTTTATCACAACCGCAATCGCTCATTTCTTCACTCCATCCTTGGAGGCCGAGGCGATGCCTCGTTCGTTGGCGTATTCGTGCAGAAGTTCCCGCAGCATCCGCCGGCCGCGATGCAGTCGGCTCATCACGGTGCCGGTCGGGGTCTTCATGATGTCGGCGATCTCCTGGTAGGAGAAGCCCTCCACATCAGCGAGGTAGACCACAAGGCGGAAGGCCTCCGGGATCGCCTGCAGGGCATCCTTGACCGCGCTGTCAGGAAGGCGGTCGATCGCCTCCGCCTCGGCGGAGCGCGTCGTGGTGGACGTGGCGGACTCGGCGCCGCCGAGCTGCCAGTCCTCAAGATCGTCGATCGTGCCCTGATAGGGGTCACGCTGCCGCTTGCGATAGATGTTGATGAACGTGTTGGTGAGGATCCGGTACAGCCACGCCTTGATGTTGGTGCCCTGCTGGAACTGGGTGAAGGCGGCGAAGGCCTTGGCGTAGGTCTCCTGCACCAGATCCTGCGCGTCGGCGGGGTTCTTCGTCATCCGCATCGCTGCGGCATAGAGCTGATCGATGTAGGGCAGCGCCTGCTCCTCGAACAGCGCAGCCAGCGGACGTATGGGTTCTCCGCCAGCCGAAGCGGCCGCGCCTTCTTCCTGAGCAGTCATCGCAGACCAGTCTACGATGGACTCCATTGGGGCAGCATCGACGAAGGTCAGCATCGGCTCCTCCGTTCCCTCGCGTGCACAGCAGTTACTCTTGTAACCGATGCAGACTTCGCGCTATTCCGCACCCCAGGCCGCCGGCCCGCTCGATGCCGTGGTCTCGTTGCCGGGCTCGAAGTCCCTCACCAACCGAGAACTGGTGCTCTCGGCCCTGGCTGACGGCCCCGGCCTGATTCGTGCACCACTGCACTCGCGGGACAGTTCCCTGATGATCGAGGCTCTGCGCACGCTGGGCACCGGCATCGTCGAGGTGCCGGGAGACAGCCGCTACGGTCCCGATCTCCGGGTCACCCCGGCCTCGCTCCGCGGCGGTGTCAGCATCGACTGCGGCCTGGCTGGCACCGTCATGCGCTTCCTGCCGCCGGTGGCAGCCCTAGCCCGCGGCGCGGTCACCTTTGACGGCGACGACAATGCGCGGCATCGGCCGATGTCGGTCACGATCGAGGCACTGCGCGGCCTGGGCGTCAGCGTCGACGACGCGGGCACCGGCCACCTGCCGTTCATCGTGCAGGGCGCGGGCCAG
Organism: uncultured Actinomycetota bacterium; assembly: GCA_963703545.1. Classification (GTDB taxonomy): domain Bacteria; phylum Actinomycetota; class Actinomycetes; order Actinomycetales; family Microbacteriaceae; genus CAVPES01. The sequence goes on along the minus strand of CAVPES010000054.1, from coordinate 6,890 downwards.
GTACGCGGCGGCGCCCTCTCGATCGACGCCTCCTCATCCAGCCAATTCGTCTCCGGCCTGCTGCTGGTCGCCGCCCGTTTCACCGAGGGACTGCGACTGACGCACACGGGCGATCATCTGCCGAGCGTGCCGCACATCGACATGACGGTGCACAGCCTGGGCCAGCGCGGCGTGAGAGTGCAGCGACCCAGTGCACGCGAATGGCTCGTCCGACCCGGACCCATCGCGGCCCGCACCGTCGACATCGAACCGGACCTTTCCAATGCGGCGCCGTTCCTGATCGCCGCCCTGATTGCGGGCGGAACCGTTGCGGTGCAGGGCTGGCCCACCGAGACCACCCAGGTCGGTGCTGAACTCGAGGCCATCCTGCCGCTCTTCGGCGCCACGGTCCGCCGTGACGGCGACCGACTGGTCGTCGCCGGTGGTGTCGGCTACCGAGGCGGCGGCGGCTTCCCCGGCGTAGACCTGGATCTGGGCCGCGCCGGCGAGCTCGCGCCGGCGATCGTCGCGCTGGCCGCTCTCGCCGACTCGGCCAGCGCGATCACCGGGATCGCACACCTGCGCGGCCATGAGACCGATCGGCTGGCGGCCCTCGCCACCGAGATCAACGCACTCGGCGGCTCCGTCACGGAGACCGACGACGGCCTGATCATCGAGCCGCGCGCGCTGGCCGCGACCGATCGGCCGTGGCAGAGCTATGCCGATCACCGGATGGCGATGGCCGGGGCGATCATCGGCCTCGCGGTGCCAGGTCTGGTCGTCAACGACATCGGCACGACGGCGAAGACACTGCCCCAATTCCCGGAGCTCTGGGCCGCTCTGGTGGGAGTCTGAGCCCGGTGAGCTGGCTGCCCGACGACGACGGGGACGAAGTCTGGTCCGAGTACGAGGAGACGGTGCGCGATCGACCGAATCCCAGGGCGAACCGGCCGCGCTCGAAGACCCGGCCCGAGCACGCGGATGCGGTCACCGGTCGCGTCGTCAGCGTCGATCGCGGTCGATTCGGCGTGCTCGTCGCCGAGGACACCCCCGAAGAACGCAGCGTCACGGCCGCCCGGGCGCGCGAGCTCGGCCGGGCGGGTATCGTCTCGGGCGACCGGGTGCACTTGGTCGGTGACACCAGCGGGACCGAGGGCAGCCTGGCCCGCATCGTGCGGGTCGACGACCGCACGACCCTGTTGCGCCGCAGCGCCGACGACACCGACTCCGTCGAGCGGATCATCGTCGCCAACGCCGATCAGATGCTGATCGTGGTCGCCGCGGCGAACCCCGAACCGCGGCCGCGACTGATCGATCGCTACCTGGTCGCCGCGTTCGACGCAGGCATCACGCCGATCCTCTGCGTGACCAAGACCGATCTGGCCGACCCGAGCGATTTCCTGGCCGAATTCTCGATCCTCGACCTCGACATCATCACCTCGCGCAGCGACGCTCCCCCGCTGGTGGAACTGAGCAGCCGACTGATCGGACACACCACGGTCGCCGTCGGTCATTCGGGTGTCGGCAAGTCGACCCTCGTGAACGCCCTGGTGCCCGAGGCGCATCGGGCGACCGGAGTCGTCAACGTCGTGACCGGCCGCGGCCGGCACACCTCATCGTCAACCGTATCCCTGCGAGTGCGCGGCGACGACGGTCGCAGCGGCTGGATCATCGACACCCCCGGTGTGCGCTCCTTCGGACTCGGCCACGTCAACCCCGCCAATATCCTCCGGTCCTTCGCCAGCCTGGCGATCACCCCCGGTGGTCCGCCGCCCGGCGAGGTCCCGTTGGCCGAGGCCCACGACTGGGAGATCATCGAACGGGTGGAGGGCGGCGAGCTGGGCGAGGTCGGACGGCGTCGAATGGAGTCACTGAAGAGCCTGCTGCACACCCTAGGCTGAGGTCGTGACCGACTTCGCCATCGAGGATGACCTGCGATTCGCCCGCGACCTGGCCGACATGGCGCACGTGATCGCGCTGGAACGGTTTCAGGCCCTCGACCTGGAGGTCACCACCAAACCCGACCGCACTCCCGTCACGGACGCAGACCGAGCCGTCGAGCAGGCCCTGCGGGCGGCCATCGCCGAGGACCGGCCGGACGACGCCATTCTGGGCGAGGAGTTCGGCACGTTCGGCGAGAGCCGGCGGCAATGGATCATCGACCCCATCGACGGCACCGCGAACTTCCTGCGCGGGGTGCCGATCTGGGGCACCCTGATCGCACTGGCGGTCGACGGCCGGCCGATCGTTGGCGTCGTCGGCGCCCCGGCGCTCGGCAAGCGCTGGTGGGCGGCCAAGGGACGCGGGGCCTTCGCGCACGAGTACGGCAGCTCGGGGGCGACGCCGCGCAGCATCCACGTGTCCTCCGTCGAGAACCTGGCCGACGCCTCCATCAGCTACAACAACATCCAGGGCTGGGACGGCGAGGGTCGCCTCGACGCGCTGGTGGCACTGACCCGCTCGGTCTGGCGGGCCCGCTCGATCGGCGACATGTGGTCCTACATGCTGGTCGCCGAGGGCGCGTTGGATGCCGCCGGCGAATGGGATCTGAAGCCCTATGACATGGCGGCGCTGATCCCCATCATCGAAGAGGCCGGCGGGCAGTTCTCCTCGCTCGAGGGCGACGACGGGCCGTGGCACGGCAGTGCTCTGGCCACCAACGGCCTGATCCACGAGGAGATCCTGGCGCTGATCATCGCCGCCGACTGATTCGAAACTCCGTCGACGACCACGTGCGCGGCGATGCAGGGGCGGGGCTAAGCTGGTCGCCATGACCGGCTCAGCACCGACCGCTGACCTTGACGGCTGGCGACAGGCGCCATTCACCGCTTCGGGCCTGAGCTACGACTGCTTCGAGAAGGGCGAGGGTCCGGGCGTCGTGCTGATCCCCGAAATCCCCGGAATCACTCCCGAAGTACTGGGCCTGGCCGAGTATCTGGTCGCGGGTGGCCTGACCGTGGTGGTGCCGTCACCGTTCGGAACCCCTGGTCGCGAGCTCTCGGTCGGTTACGCGCTCGGCACCGTCGCCCGGCTGTGCGTCGCCGCCGAATTCCGGGCCTTCGCCCTCGACGCGCACCGCCCCATCACCGCCTACCTGCGCGGCGTCGCAGCCGATCTGGCCGCGCGCACACCGGGCCGAGGCGTCGGCGTGATCGGCATGTGCTTCACAGGAGGCTTCGCACTGGCCACAGCGGTCGATGACGTGGTCGTGGCCCCGGTACTCAGCCAGCCGGCACTGCCCTTCCCCCTGGGCAGGCGGCGCAGTGCCGACCCGGGACTGAGCAGCGCCGAACTCGACCGTGTCGCGGAGCGCACCAGAAACGACGGGCTGTGCGCGCTGGGACTGCGGTTCAGCCGCGACGGTGCCGTCCCTGAAGCACGCTTCAGAACCCTGAAGGACCGCCTCGGCGACGCCTTCGAGGTGATCCAGCTGGATTCCAGCAGGGGAAACCCCGACGGTTACCGCGACAGCGCCCACAGCGTGCTGACCAGCGAAGTCCGCACCGATCCGCCGAATTCGGCCTTCCGCGCCCGCGAGCGGGTGCTGGCATTCCTTCACGAGCGGCTGACCCCGGTCAACTGAACCGAGTGCTCGGCTGACCGGGGAACTGCGACTGTCCTCGTCCCTGGCGGGAGTCGGTCGCGTGGCGCGACACGAGTCGCGCCGCTTGGTTCAGGCTTTCGGCGCCAACATCGCGCGAACCTTCGCGCCCGAGAACGGCAGGCCGAGCAGACGCGCGATCACGCACCAGTCGAAGATCCCTGCCAGCAGGGGAACCGCGCCGACGACGATCAGAATGTATGCCAGAACCGGAATCGGGTGCAGCAGGTAGTAGCCGAGAAGGATCAGCGCCACCCCCGCGACGATCCGGGTGATCCTGCCCGCGGGACTTACCAGGAACATTATTGCCTTCATCTTTACTCCTTCGTAAATGTTTGGCGATCATCGTTGATCACGACAAAGCCTAGTGGGAAGGACAAGCGAGGGCGCAGACCGAACCGCGCAGACCCAACAGTGCGTGACGCGACCAATGGTGGAGATGGGGGGAATTGAACCCCCGTCCATCGCTGTGATTCTGAGTCTTCTACGGGTGTATCCGGTGAAGGCGTTCTGCTCGGCTCCGACATTTACCACTGGCAGACATGTCGACGAGCCCAGTTCCGGTTAGAGTCCCGCGGCACCCCGGAACGGAATGCTCGCAGCAAGTCCTCTTGATGACGCCAGGATCCGGGGCGAGAACGAACCCGGTCTGACGGACTTAACTACTCTGGCTTACGCAGCGAGAGCGAAGTCGGCGCGATGTGATTCGGCACCTATATTTTGCAGAGATCGTTTACGAGATAACCCTGCATCCTCGACCCGCTTCTCACAGTTTCGCAGGCGATGTCGAAACCGATCATCCCCATGGGCACCCTGTGGGTGGGTCGCTGTCACGCACTGTTGAGTTGTCAATGCCGGCCGAGCCGACTGCGTGCCAATTAGGCACGGCTACTCAGTGTAGAACATGCGATCGATGATTGTTCTTCCCGATTGGCCGCACCGGGTCATGAACTCACGCCTGCGCAGTTGAACCCTCGGGCTCAATCCCGGGTTTCGGCCCGCCGCTGCCCACTGAGAGCGGCAATCTGAACCATGAAGCGCTCCGTCAGTTGTTTCCGGGCCGCGCCCGCACCGGCATCCGCCAGAACATCCGCCGCCATCGGTTCCCCGTAGCGGATCGTCACCCGATCACCGCCTCCCCAGTGCCGGAAGGGCCGCATCGAGTTCGTGCCGACCAGGCCGACCGGCACCACGGTCGCGCCCGTCTCAATCGCCAGCCAGGCCGCCCCCGTCTTGCCCTCGTGCAGCAGAGAGTCACGGGACCGGCCGCCCTCGGGGAAGACCGCGAAGGCGCCGCCGCGCCTGAGGATCTCGCGCCCGGCCTCCAAAGAGCCCTGAGCGGCGCGGCCGGCCGCGCGGACCACCGGAACGGCACCGATCGATCGGAAGAACCACGCCTGGATTCTGCCAATCGGGCCGGACCCGGTGAAGTACTCCGACTTCGTCAGAAACTGCACGGGTCGCGCCACGGTGACCGGGATCAGCAGGGTGTCCCAGACTGAGAGGTGGTTGGCCACGAACAGCACCGGGCCCCGGGCGGGCACGCCCTCCCGACCGGAGACCAGCGGGCGAAAAAGCAGCCAGAGCAGCGGGCGCAGGATGACGCGACCGAGGTAGTAGACGATGCCGGGCCGGGTGTTCACGCGGTCAGGCCTCGATGATGACGGCGTCAATCTCGATCTCGATCAGCAGGTCCCTCTCCACGAGGGCGCTAACCTCGACGGCCGTCGCGGCGGGGCGGATCTCGCCGAAGAACTCGCCGTGCACGGCCCCGACCGCGTCGAAGTCGTCGATCGAGGTCAGGTACATCCGGGTGCGCACGACATCGGCCAGGTTCGCGCCGGCCTCCTCGAGAACCGCGGTCAGCCGGGTCAGGATCTCCCGGGTCTGCTCGGCGGCGGTCTCGCCGACGGCGCCCTCGGGCGAGGACGCGGTGGTGCCCGCGATGAAGACGTGGTTGCCGACCCGGACCGCGCGCGAGTAGCCGATGACGGGTTCCCACTTGGAGCCGGAGGAGATGAGCTGACGGCTGGACATGGTGATGCTCCTTAGAGGTGGTCTCGGTCAGTCGCCGAGGTTGCGGCGGGTCGCGACGGCCCGGTCGGCCTCGCGCTTGTCCTGGCGCTCGCGCAGCGCCTGACGCTTGTCGTAGTCCTTCTTGCCCTTCGCGACCGCGATCTCGACCTTGGCCCGACCATCGCTGAAGTAGATCTGCAGCGGCACCAGCGTGTAACCGCCGGCTGCGATCTTGTGGCTGATCTTCAAGATCTGGGCCTTGTGCAGCAGCAGCTTGCGCTTGCGGCGCACCGGGTGGTTGGTCCAGGTGCCCTGGGTGTATTCGGGGATGTGCACCGCATCGAGCCAGACTTCGCCGTCCTCGATGAAGGCGTAGCCGTCCACGAGGGATGCACGACCGGCCCGCAGCGACTTCACCTCGGTCCCCGAGAGGACCATTCCGGCCTCATAGGTGTCTTCGACGGTGTAGTCGTGACGGGCTTTGCGATTGGTGGCCACCACCTTCTGGCCACGTTCCCTGGGCACGATCGACTCCTTGATAACGCCCGCCGACTGGCGGGCAGCCCATCATTCTAACCGGTGACCGGCGGCCGTGCATCAGACCTTGAGGTAGCGGCTGATCGCGAAACTCGCCGAGAGCGCTGCCAGCACGATCCCGATGGCGATCAGGAACGGCACCACCATCAGCCCCTCGGCGATGCCGACGAAGGAGGACACGCTGCCGAGCGTCGGGGCCAGGTAATCGGTCACGAAGAACTTTATGACTGCCAGGATCGCCACGCCCGACAGGATCGAGCCGATCAGCGCCGCGACCACACCCTCAAGAATGAAGGGCGTCTGGATGAACCGGTTGGAGGCCCCGACGAGTCGCATGATGCTGATCTCGCGTCGGCGCGAGAATGCTGACAGACGAATGGTCGTCGAGATCAGCAACGCTGCGGCGATCAGCATCAGCGCCGCGATTCCGATCGCGGTGTAGCTGGCGATGCTCAGAATCGTGAAGATCTGGTTGAGATAGCTGCGCTGGTCGACGACTCTGAGTACGCCGGGCGCGTCGCTGAGTGAATCGACGATCACCTCGGACTGGTCGACGTCGGCCAGACTCACCCAAAACGTCTGGGGAAGCGACTCGGCACTGACATAGTCCAGGACGTCCTCACCCGCGAACTCCTTCTGGAACCGGGTGAAGGCCGCCTCGTGGTCCTCGAACTCATAACTCTTGACGTAGCTCGCCAGCGGTTCCGTCCCGAGCTGGGTCTCGATCGCGGCGACCTGCGCCTCGGTCGCCTCACCC
>CAVPES010000053.1:0-4934 GCA_963703545.1 uncultured Actinomycetota bacterium | reverse complement strand
CATCGCTGGTCGCCCGCTCGATCCGCAGGTCCTCGAAGGATCCGGTCGGCGCGACGCGCAGGTAACCTGCGACCGCGTCGTGGACTGCGGCGGGGTCGAGGTCGACCGACAGCGTCCCTCCGTCGATGCGGACGTCGGAGAGGTCGAAGGCCTCCGCCCCCACCAGCGCCGCCCCGTCGGCGAGGCTGAACAGCCGCTTGCGCTCCAGGTAGAGCGAGCTGGCGGCGGTCACGACCAGGACCAGCAGCAGGGCGAGCACCGAATAGAAGCAGATCAGGATCAGCGTCGATCCTTCCTCTCGGTGGCGCGCCAAGTGGCCCAGCCGCGCCATCACCGTGCCGCTCCGAACCGGGAGACCTGCTGCGCAGCGACCGCCTGGATGGGCACGGAGGCCGCCGTGTCCAGATCGAGCACGGCGGGCACCAGGGGAAGGGCGACCAGGACGTCGACCGTGACCGTCACCATCGACTCGGGAGCAAGACAGTCGCTCGGGCTCGGCGCGCAGGCAATCGTCACCGCGGCACGGTCGGAGTCGATGCCCTGATCCGCCATTGCGAACTCGACCGCCCGGCGCAGCTGCGCCTGTGCCTCGCCGACGGTTTCCGCGGTCACGAAGACCCGGGCGCCCTGCCGCGCCGCGCCCTCGGCTGCGAAACCTGCGGCCTGCAGCGAGGAGAGCGCAAGCACCAGATACACCGTGGGGACCAGCAGGATCATCCCCGCGGTGATGAACTCGAGGGACGCCGATCCGCGCTCGTCGTCAATCCAGTGCCTCCAGCGCCGCATGGCCGTGCACCTCCATCGCCTCGTCCAGGCCGACCAGCCCGATCAGCGGGAGTCGGGTGCGGATGGTGATGACGGCAGCCTCGACGCCGCGGTACTCGGTCCTCGCCGCGCTGACGTCCGTCGCGTAGCCGGGACCCAGCGCCGTCGCCACCAACTCGGCGGCGCGGTCCGCCCCCGCATCGAGCGAGCTGCCGGCGAGGGACGCGTAGCGGGCGCCCTCCGAGGCCGCATCGGTGACGGTGTTGCGAATGTGCAGGGCCAGTCCGAGTTGCAGGACGGTCAGTGTCAGGATCGTCAGCAGGGCGCCGGCCATCACGAACTCGGCCGGAGCCGAACCGCGCTCGCCACGCCGCAGCATCATCGCGAGCCGGTCAGAACGAGGTGACGCGCGAGATCGCCTGGCCGAAGACATCCGCGAGCGCCGGCCCCGCGACGGCCCAGATCACCATGACCAACCCGGCGGTCATCAGGGTGATCAGCACCCAGCCGGGCACGTCTCCCCGTTCGCGGTCAACGCCCAGGCGCCGCTTCAGTCGATTCATCTCTCTCTCCTCAGGTGTCTCTCGGTACTAGAATCCGGCCCGCAGCATGACGATTCCGGGGAACAGGGCGAAGGCGACCGTGACCGGCAGAATCAGGAAGACCAGCGGCACGAGCATTCCGACCTCCTTCTTCCCTGCGGCTTCGATCAGCCGACGACGCGCCTCATCCCGCGAATCCTGCGCCTGCGCCTGCAGCACGCCCGCCAGTGGAGTGCCGCGCTCGTTCGAGGCGACCAGCTGGCCGACGCAGCGCGTGAGCGCCGCCAGTTCCAGACGGTCCGCCCATGCCTCGAGCGCTTTCGTCAGGGCGATCCCGGTCGCCACGTCGACGCAGACCCGCTCCAGTTCTCGGGGAAGCTCACCGCTCGCCACCTGGGACACCCGCCGGAGCGCGTCGAGCAGGCTCTCCCCCGCCGAGACGCTGAGGCTGAGGAACTCGAGAACGGTCGGCAGCTCCGATTCGATCCGCGTTACGCGACGCCGCGCCTGTCGGGTCAGCAGCCGATCGCGCATCACCACCCCCGCGAGGGCCCCCAGCACCGGGAGCAGGACGACAGGCAGAACGGGGACTCCCTGAGTCGCGCCGAGGGTGACCCCGATCGCCGTGCCGACCACCAGACCGCAGAGCGCGCTGACCAGCAGCTGGCGGGTGAACTGCTGAACCGAGAGCCGACTTCCCGCGCGGTCCAGTCGTCGCACCGTGAGAGCTCTGCTGCCGACGATCGTCGTGAGCAGCCGCCTGAGGGCCGAGGCAAGCGGCGCCCCGATCATCCCGAGCACGGAGGCCGGGTCGCTGAACACGGTCCGCCCCATCCGGTCGGCCTCAGCCGAGATATCACCCAGGTGCGGCGCCAAGCGCATCGTCAATGAGCGGCTGCGCATCCGAGGCATGGCGCTCACGAGAACCCAGAGGCCCAGCCCCAACGAGAGACCGAGGGCCGCCGCCATCGCCAGGGTCTGACTCACGCGAACCACCGCTCCTGCTCGGGCAGGCGGCCGATCATGAGCATCAGCCGGTAGGCCACGATGCACACCCCGACACCGGCGACGATCAGCAGGCTCCCGCTCGGCGTGTTGTATGCGGCCTGCGCCTCCGGCCGGGAACCGAGCAGCAGCAGAACCACCCACGGGGCCGCCACGCCGAGTCTCGCCGCGTTCATCTGCCAGGACTGCCGGGCCTCGATCTCGGACCGCACCGCGAGCTCCTCGCGAAGGAAATCAGAGAGCGCCCGCAGCACGGCGGGAAGCTGGGAACCGCCGACCTCCCGCGACATCCGCAGTGTCTCGATGATCCTGTCCGCGGTCGGATCCGCCAGGGCGTCCTTCAACTCATCGAGCCCCTGGGAGAAGTTGGCGCGCAGTTGATAGTGCCGCTCGAATCCGAGGAAAGCCGGCCGAAGCGGCTCCGGCCCGGCCGTGCCCAGGGCGGAGATCGCATCGGGCAGAGTCATCCCCGCGCGAACCGCAGAGACCAGATGGTCGACGACATCGGGCCAGAACGCTCGATTCTGCCGCTGCCGCGCTCGCGCGCGCATCCGGATCAGCGACCACGGGGCAAGCCCGAGGAGCACCGCGGCGATGGCAGCGACGGTCGGGATGCCACTGGCAGCCAGCGCGAACAGGCCGGCAAGTGCCGCGGCGGCGATGGAGGCGATGATCACCCCTGCGGGCGAAAGCCGCGACATCCCCGCCGCGGCGAGCAGGCCGCGAAGGGCCGAACGCCCGGGGCGGCCTGGACGCGCATCCCGCCGCCACAACCACGGCGAAACGGTGAGCAGCAGTCCGAGGCCGAGAGCCGAACCGATCAGCGCGGCCATCAGCCGACCGCCAGCAGCGGGGTCGGATCGAAGCCGCTGGCGGCGAACTTGACCAGACGCGGCAGTGCCCCGGTCGGCAGGAGTTCCTCGCCCCGCATCGCGAAAAGCGATTCCGTGCGCAAGTGGTGCCCGACCCGCTCCCGCGGCACCGCGATCTCCCGCACCCGACGGTGTCCGTCCCGGCCGAGTTCGCAGAAGACCACCAGGTCGATGCAGTTCAGCACCGTCGGCACCACGAACTCCGCGTCGATGTTGCGGCCCGCCAGCAGCGGCAGGGTGCAGAGCTTGTCCAGGGCATCCTCCGCGGAGTTTGCGTGGATCGAACAAGCACCGGGAAGGCCCGAATTGAGGGCGATCAGCAGGTCGAGGCTCTCGGCCTCGCGCACCTCGCCGACCACGATCCGGTCCGGGCGCATCCGCAGCGCCTCCTTGATCAGCCGTCGCAGCGTGATCTCGCCCTCGCCGTCCAGGCCCGCCTGGCGGCACTGCATCGAGACGATGTCGCGGGCGTCGATGTCCAACTCGTAGGTCTCCTCGACCGTCACGATCCGGTCCCCCGGCCGCGCCGCCGACAACAGCGCGCCCAGCAGGGTCGTCTTGCCCGCCTGGGTCGCGCCGGCGACCAGGATGTTCTGCCCGGCCAGCACCGACATCCGCAGGAACTCCGCCGCCTCCCGGGTCAGCGAACCGGCCTCGGCCAGCTGGTTGAGGGAACGGATGCGGCGGGTGAACTTGCGGATGTTGACCGACATGTGCCGGCGGGTGATCCCCGGCAGCACGACGTGCAAGCGGGAGCCGTCCGGCAGGCTCGCGTCGACGAAGGGCGAGGACAGGTCGACCCGGCGGCCGGTGTGCTGGAGCATCCGCTCGACCAGGTCGCGCACCTCCGACTCGGTCAGGGACAGCGTCGTCAGTTCCGCGATTCCAGCTCGGGCGATGAACACGCGGGTCGGCGAGTTGATCCAGATCTCCTCGATGCCGGGGTCGTCCAGCAGCGGCTGCAGCGCACCGTAGCCGGTCAGGTCGGCGAGGGTCTCCCGGATGAGCGCCGGCTCGTCGCTGATCAGGGCGGCACGGCCGCCGAGCGCCTGCTCGCTGTAGAGCCGGACCTCCTCGTCGACCAGGCGCACGGCCCGCTCGGGCAACTGCCCGCTAAGCGGCTGCTCGGCCCGGATCCGGGCGCGCACCCGCTCGGTGATGTGTCCCGCCGCGCTCGTCACCATGAACTCCGTCCCCACATCCGGCCATGATGGTTCAGAGCGAGGCGATCCGGTCGAAGTTATCCACACGGCTGGCCCTGCACGGCCGGGATAAACTGTTCCTGCCGGCGGGAGTGGTGAAATTGGCAGACACGCAGGATTTAGGTTCCTGTGCTTTCGAGCGTGCGGGTTCAAGTCCCGCCTTCCGCACTCCGGTCCCTGCATTTTCTACGGATTCCGCGCTCGCCATCCGCCACGGGCCCTCACCCGGGAACACTCAGGCCAGCGGCCCGCTAGAATGGTCGAGGCACTGGGTCCGGCCGATACCCCGCCACAGCAGCCTCGACAGGAGCCTTGGAAAATGCCGACCGCTCTGATCCCCTTCCTCGACCCGCAGGCGATCATCGCCGCCGCCGGCCCGTGGGCGCTGCTGGTGGTCTGCTTGATCGTGTTCGCCGAGACCGGTCTGCTGATCGGCTTCCTGCTGCCGGGCGATACTCTTCTGGTGATCTCGGGGCTCCTGACCAACACCTCCCATGTCTTCGGCGTCGACATCTGAACAAGACGACGAATGAGTACAACTACAAAAC
>CAVPES010000052.1:0-82137 GCA_963703545.1 uncultured Actinomycetota bacterium | reverse complement strand
TCCAGCCGTCGACCGTCGACCGTCTTGCTGGTGCGATGACCGGCGAACTCGGGGTGATCGGCGACATCCGTCGTCGCCGAGATCTCGTTCTCATGACGGATCACCAGCACACCGTCCTTGGTCGGCACGAGGTCTGGCTCGAGCGCGTCGGCACCGAGGGTGATCGCCAGCTCGTAGGCGGCTCGGGTGTGCTCGGGGCGGTACCCGCTCGCGCCGCGGTGACCGATGATGATCGGTCGGGGAGTCCTCGCTGCATTCACCTGATCTACGGTACGGGAGCAGCACCTCCCGTGTCGTGGACGAACGGTGCGCCCTCAGAGAACGTTCAGACCATCGCGCGGTTTCCTCGGTAGATTGGTAACCGTCCGGCACCTCCGACCACAACAACTGGGAAGCAGCGCACCATGGCACTCGAGAATCCCGCCTTCTCCCGCAACCCCGCTTTCTCCGAAAGGGGCGCAGCGGCGAGCCCCAGCGCCGAGGAACTGCAGCGCCTGTACAACCAGCCCTCCGCCCCCGCCGATCACGGTCAGTTCATGACGGTCGAGGACACCATCGCCAAGTCGGCGCTCAGCTTCGCGGTGCTGCTGGCCGGTGCCGCCGTCGGCTGGTTCACCGCCCCCGCCATGCCGTTGCTGTGGATCGGTGCGGCAGTCGTCGGTTTCGTGCTGGCACTGGTCAACATCTTCAAGAAGGAGCCGTCGGCACCGCTGATCCTGGCGTACGCCGCCGCGCAGGGCATCTTCGTCGGGGGGATCTCCGCGTTCTACGAGACCAGCTACCCCGGAATCGTGACCCAGGCGGTGATCGGCACCTTGGTCGTGGTCGGCGTCACCCTTGCGCTCTTCGCCAGTGGCAAGATCCGGGCATCCAAGCGCGCCACCAAGATCTTCCTGGTCGCGATGGTCGGCTACGCGGTGTTCTCGCTGGTCAATCTCGGCATCATGGTGTTCGGCGGCGCGGGCGGCAATGCGTGGGGTCTGCGCGGATCCGTTGATATCGCCGGTATCCCGCTCGGCGTGGTTCTCGGCGTTCTCGTCGTGATCCTTGCGGCGTACTCGCTGGTTCTCGACTTCGATTCCATCCAGAGGGGCGTGCGGAACAAGGCACCCCGCAGATACGGCTGGTCCGGCGCCTTCGGGATCATGGTCACCGTGATCTGGCTCTACCTCGAACTTCTGCGGATGCTCGGCATCTCCCGCGACTGAGCCCCCTGCCGCCGCCCCACCTCCTCTGCACCTGTCGGAAGTGCAGGAGTTGCAGGGCGACACGCCGCCGCCCCACCCGGGGAGACCGGCGTGTCCTCAGCAATCTCCTGCACTTCCGACAGGCGCGGAGGGGTTACTCCCACTCGATGGTGCCGGGGGGTTTCGAGGTGACGTCGAGGACGACGCGGTTTACGCCGGCGACCTCGTTGGTGATTCGGGTGGAGATCCGGGCCAGCACGTCGTAGGGCAGTCGAGTCCAGTCCGCGGTCATCGCGTCCTCGCTGGAGACGGGTCGCAGCACGATGGGGTGGCCGTAGGTGCGACCGTCGCCTTGCACGCCGACTGAGCGCACATCGGCCAGCAGCACCACCGGGCACTGCCAGATGTCCTGGTCGAGACCGGCGGTGCTCAGCTCGGCACGGACGATGGCGTCCGCACGGCGCAGCAAGTCGAGGCGATCCCGGGTGACCTCGCCCACGATCCGGATGCCGAGACCGGGCCCCGGGAACGGCTGGCGGCCGACGATGACCTCGGGCAGACCCAGTTCGCGACCGATCTGGCGCACCTCGTCCTTGAACAGGGTGCGCAGCGGCTCGACCAGTTCGAACTGCAGGTCCTCGGGCAGGCCGCCGACGTTGTGGTGGCTCTTGATGTTCGCGGTGCCCGCACCGCCCCCGGACTCGACGACGTCCGGGTAGAGCGTGCCCTGCACCAGATAGCGGATCGGCTCCCCGTCGGCAGCGGCCTCAGCGACCAGCGCGCGTTCGGCCTGCTCGAACGACCGGATGAACTCCCGGCCGATGATCTTGCGCTTGGTCTCGGGATCGGTCACACCCGCAAGGGCGCCGATGAACTGCTCGGCGGCGTCAACGGTGACCAGACGCACACCGGTGGCCGTGACGTAGTCCTCCTCGACCTGTCGCCGCTCGTCCTGCCGGAGCAGTCCGTGGTCGACGAAGACGCAGACCAGCTGATCGCCGACGGCTTTGTGCACGATCGCGGCGGCGACCGCCGAATCGACGCCGCCGGAGAGGGCGCAGATGACGCGAGCATCGCCGACCTGAGCCCGGATGCGCTCGACCTGCTCCGCGATCACGTTGCCGCTGTTCCAGTCGGCGGGAATGCCTGCGGCGGTGTGCAGGAAGTTCTCCAGCACCCGCTGGCCGAACGGGGAATGCTTCACCTCGGGGTGCCATTGCACGCCGTAGATCCGTCGGTCATCCGAGCCGAAGGCGGCGACCGGTGTGGAGGCGGTGGATGCCAGCACCGTGAATCCCGCGGGTGCGGTGGCGACCGAGTCGCCGTGGCTCATCCAGACCGTCTGCTGGTCCGGCTGTCCGGCCAGCAGGGTGCCGCCGCCGCCGGTCACCCTGACCGCGGTCGAACCGTATTCGCGCAGCCCGGTGTTGGCGACCTCGCCGCCGAGCGCGCGGGCTATCACCTGGAAGCCGTAGCAGATGCCGAGCACCGGCACCCCGAGCTCCAGGATGCCGGGGTCGAGTTCCGGTGCGCCGGCCTCGTAGACGCTGGACGGACCTCCGGAAAGCACTATTCCGACCGGGTTGCGGGCGGCGACCTCGGCCGCGGTGATCGAATGGGGCACGATCTCCGAGTACACACTGGCCTCGCGCACGCGTCGAGCGATCAGCTGGGCGTACTGGGCGCCGAAATCGACAACCAGAACTGGCCGCTGCCGGGTGCCGTCCGTCACGTCGCGGTTTCCGCCTGGGCGGCAGAGCGCAGCTCCCGCTCCCGCCGATCCAGGTACCCGGTCACCTCACGCCAGGTGCGGAACTCGACGATGAAGGACAGGAACGGCACGACGCCGCCCGCAGCCAGCACCAGCAGCCGCCAGAGCGGCCAGCGCATCAGCGACCAGAGCCGGAAGTCGGCGATCAGGTAGACGACGTAGAACCAGCCGTGCACCGTGAGGATGATCAGCGACAGATTGATTGCCGTGATCGCGGTTCTGGGCGTCAGCGCCAGAAAACCGAAGGGACCGGCCAGTTCGATGTCGACACCGTAGCCGTAGCGGAACACCATCATCACGACGAGCGCGAGCAGGAAGAAACCGGTGATGTACGCCGAGACGCGGTAAAAACTCAGTGCCGTGCGAATCGAGGGGAAGGTCGCCGGTTTCGGTTCAAGTTGCACCGGTCTATCCTATGCGAACCTGCTCGGCGAGCAGCTCCGCAAGCTCCGCCTCACGCATCCACTCGTCCTTGGCCAGCCGGTACCAGAGGTACACGGCGCCGCCGGCGAAGAACATCCATTCGATCGCGTAGAAGATGTTGAGCCAGTTGAGCTCGAACCCGCCGCCCTGTTCGGCGATGACGATCGTCTCCAGCCCGTCCGGAGCCTGCTCGAGGATCAGGTAGCCGCTGTACGTCTGTCGCCCCTCCAGTCCCGTCCAGGAGTTCACCAGTGCTGCCGTGGACATGGTCGACAGCACGTCCTCGCCGGCGTCATCGGACCGCGGTGCCTCGGTCGGCAGGAAACGCCCGGTCAGCCGCGTGCCTGGTTCCGTCGCCGAATCATCGGTGCCGACGAGCGCCTGTGCCGGCTCCGGACTCGCCGTCCAACCTCGGGCGACGGCCAGAGTCGCCCCCGTCTCGGCGACCACGAACGGCCTGACCACCCAGTAGCCGTTCTCCCCGTCGTTGATCCGGTTGGCGATCAACTGATCCTGGCCGACGACCCAGTCCCCGGCCACGGTGACCCGGTGCCCGGCCGCCACCGACGTCGTCGCCATCTGCGGATCCTGCAACCCGATCAGGGGGAGCAACTCCTCCTTGTCACCAGGAACGGCGGTGCCGGACTCGATCGCCCGATCGAATTGCCACTGGGCGAGAGCACCGAGGGCCGCGGCGGCCAGCAGTGCCAGTAGCAGCCCTGCGATCCAGCGCGGACGACGCATCACGGCACCGAGCGTCTGCTGCGCCATCTGCGTCCTCTTTCCCGTATCCCGCCGCTCGATCAGATCCCCGTACCGGCGCGCGCGCTGATGGGCTGGGTCGGAGCGACGACGACCTCAACCCGCTGGAACTCCTTCAGGTCCGAGTAGCCGGTCGTCGCCATCGAACGCCGCAGGGCGCCGACAAGGTTGACCGTGCCGTCGGCCCGCGCTGCCGGCCCGTAGAAGATCTCTTTCAACGGGGCGATCTGACCGACCTCGACCCGGTTTCCGCGTGGCAGTTCACTGTGATGCGCCTCCGCGCCCCAATGCCAGCCGCCGCCGGGAGCCTCGGTCGCCCGGGCCAGCGTGCTGCCCAGCATGACGGCATCGGCACCGACGGCGATGGCCTTGACGATGTCCCCCGAGGTGCCGAGGCCGCCATCCGCGATGACGTGCACGTAGCGTCCGCCGGATTCGTCCATGTAGTCCCGGCGCGCGCCGGCCACGTCCGCGACCGCGGTGGCCATGGGTGCGTGCACGCCGAGGGTCGCGCGCGTGGTCGAGGCGGCCCCGCCGCCGAAGCCCGCGAGCACACCGGCCGCCCCCGTGCGCATCAGATGCAGTGCCGCCGTGTAGGTGGCGGCACCGCCCACGATCACAGGAACGTCGAGCTCGTAGATGAACTTCTTGAGGTTGAGCGGTTCAGCGGTCTTGGAGACGTGTTCGGCCGAGACGGTGGTGCCGCGGATCACGAAAAGGTCAACGCCCGCGGCGACGACGGTCTGGTACAGATCCTGGGTGCGCTTCGGCGACAGCGCACCGGCGACCGTGACACCCGCGGCGCGGATCTGGGCGAGGCGCTCGGTGACCAGCTCGGGCTTGATGGATTCCGCATAGATCTCCTGCAGCCTGCGGGTCGTGATGCCGGGCGAGCGCAGTTCGGCAAGGACCTTCTCAGGGTCGTCGTAGCGGGTCCACACGCCCTCCAGATCAAGCACACCGAGGCCGCCGAGCTGCCCGATCTGGATCGCCGTCTCCGGGGAGACCACGGAATCCATCGGTGCGGCGATGATCGGGGTCTCGAAACGGAAGGCATCGATACCCCAGCTGACGGAGACGTCCTGCGGATCCCTGGTGCGGCGCGATGGCACAACCGCGATGTCATCGAATGCATAGGCGCGGCGGGCCCGCTTCGCTCTGCCGATCTCGAAATCACTCACGCAACCACCCTACCGGGCACCCGTCCCCTGCCCATGGGTGTTCCCCGTGCGGTAGCCGCGGGAGCCGGCACCGGGCCGAGACGGGTCGCGGCCACCCTTCAGCCGCGGTAGTTGGGTGCCTCGACGACCATCTGGATGTCGTGCGGGTGGGATTCCTTGAGTCCCGCCGCGGTGATCCTGACGAACTTGCCTTTCGCCTTAAGCTCCGGAATCGTTCGGGCGCCCGTATAGAACATCGACTGGCGCAGACCGCCAAGCAGCTGATAGGCAACCGCGCGAACCTGACCGCGATAGGGCACGCGCCCCTCGATGCCCTCGGCGATCAGCTGTTCGTCGCTGGGCACATCGGCCTGGAAGTAGCGGTCCCTGGAATAGGACGTCTTGGTTCCGCGGGTCTGCAGTGCTCCCAAGGAGCCCATGCCCCGGTAGTGCTTGAACTGCTTGCCGTCCACGAACATCAGGTCGCCCGGGCTCTCGTCCGTGCCGGCGAGCAGCGAGCCCAGCATCACGGTGTCCGCTCCGGCGACCAGTGCCTTGGCGATATCACCGGAATACTGGAGGCCGCCATCCGCGATCACTGGGGTGTCGCTCTCGCGCGCGGCCAGATAGGCCTCGTAGATCGCGGTCACCTGCGGCACGCCGACGCCGGCGACGACGCGGGTGGTGCAGATCGAGCCCGGCCCGACACCGACCTTGATGGCATCCACCCCGGCGTCGATCAGCGCCTGCGCACCTGAGCGGGTGGCGACATTGCCGCCGATCACGTCGATGTGCCCGAAACCGGGATCCGCCTTCAGGCGCCGGATGATGTCCAGCACCCCGGCACTGTCGCCGTTGGCGGTATCGACGACGATCACGTCGACCCCCGCCTCGTTGAGCGCCACGGCCCGCTCCCATGCGTCTCCGAAGAATCCGATCGCCGCGCCGACCCGCAGCCGGCCCTCCGCGTCCTTGGTGGCGTGCGGGTACTGCTCGCTCTTGTCGAAGTCCTTGACGGTGATCAGCCCGCGCAGCCGTCCCTTGCCGTCCACCAGCGGAAGCTTCTCGATCTTGTGCTGCGCGAAGATGGCGATCGCGCCATCCGGGTCGATCCCCTCGGGCGCGGTGATCAGCGGGGCGCGGGTCATCACGTCGCGAACCAGTGTGGTCGCCTTCTCGAAAGGCGAGACGAAGCGCATATCCCGGTTGGTGATGATGCCGACCAGAATTCCGTCGCCCTCGATGACGGGCAGACCGGATACCCGGAAGTGACGGCAGATCTCATCGACCTCGGCAACAGTGGCGTCCGGCGTCGTGGTGACCGGGTTGGTGATCATCCCCGACTCGCTGCGCTTGACCGCGTCGACCTGGGTGGCCTGATCCTCGATGGCGAGGTTGCGGTGCAGCACGCCCAGACCGCCCTGACGGGCCATCGCGATCGCCATTCGGGTCTCGGTGACGGTGTCCATCGCCGAGGAGATCAACGGTGCCGCGACACTGATCCGCTTGGTAAGCCGAGAGGTGGTGTCCGCCTCGCTGGGGATGACATCCGTGTGCCCGGGCAGCAGCATCACGTCGTCGTAGGTGAGTCCGATAAAGCCGAAGGGATCGTTCGTTTCCATCTGTCCTCATTGGGGTGGTGACCGTGTGTGCCGGCAAACGCGTTACTCAATCTTAACGGACCAGACGGGGCAATATTCCGCGGAACACAGCACAAGTGACGCGGCGGAATTTCGCAGGAAACATGAAAGACACATAGGGTCTGTAGTGTCGAGCGACCAGCGTCGGTGGCTTGCGTGTCAGGCCAACCGTAAGACCGGCCGCGACCGGATCAGCAACAGGAGTTGAGTGGTGCGTTCCCGGATCCAGATTCAGCGCAAGCCGCAGGTGATGATCACCGCCATGCTTGCCCTCATCTCGGCTCTGCTGCTCATCCCCACGGCAGCCTTCGCGGATTCCGTCGGCGAGGACTATGCCAACCGGATCAGCGGCAATGTCAAGAACGAGGGCACACCCCTTGAGGGAGTGCTGGTTTCGGTCAGCGGCGGCGGCTACACGGCGGAGGTCGTCACCGACATCGACGGCAAGTGGCGCATCGGCGTCCCCGAGCGGGGCACGTACACCGTGACGCTCGATGAGTCGACCCTGCCCGAGGGCATCGCCGTGATCGAGGGCAGCAGCACTCAGGAGGTCGAAATCGGCCCCAGCGGCCGGGTCACCATGAACTTCTTCATCGGTGAGGGCGAACGCAACGTCACGAGCTTTCTCGACCAGCTGATCCAGCGCCTGGTCAACGGAGTGAACTTCGGCCTGATGCTTGGCTTGGCCGCCGTCGGCCTTTCCCTCGTCTACGGCACGACCGGGCTGTCCAACTTCGCGCATGCCGAAATGGTCACCTTCGGCGCGCTCGCCGCCCTCTTCCTCAGCAACACCGGCATCACGATCTGGTTGGCGATCCCGCTCGCAGTGGTCCTCAGCGGTATCCTCGGCTACGTCATGGACGTCGGTCTCTGGCGGCCCCTGCGCAAGAAGGGCATCGGGCTGGTCCAGTTGATGATCGTCAGTATCGGCCTGTCCCTCGCCCTGCGCTACACCTACCAGTTCTTCGTCGGCGGCGGCACTGTGCAGCTGCCCGGAGTCAACTCGCCCAAACTGACACTGTTCGGCGCGGTGTCCCTGAGCGTCATCGACATGGTGAGCATGGGAATCAGCGTCGTCGTGATCGCCGCTTTCGCCTGGTGGCTGCTGTTCACCCGGGTGGGCAAGGCCACCCGCGCCATCTCGGACAACCCGTCGCTGGCCGCCGCCTCCGGCATCGATGTCGACCGCGTGGTACGGATCGTCTGGATCCTCGCCGCCGCGCTCGCCGGATTGGGGGGCGTGCTGTGGGCGTACTTCCGCCCGGGCATCAAATGGGACATGGGAGGCCAGATCCTGTTGCTGATCTTCGCTGCGGTCACGCTCGGTGGGCTCGGCACGGCATTCGGCGCTCTGGTCGGCGCACTCATCGTCGGCATTCTGATCGAGGTGTCGACGCTGTGGATACCGTCCGACCTCAAGTACGCGGGAGCACTGATCGTGCTGATTCTGATTCTGCTCTTCCGACCGCAGGGCGTCCTCGGTCGACGAGAGCGAGTCGGGTAGGAGCCTTCTATGGACTTTCTTCAGATTCTTTCCAACACCGTGTCGTCGATCCTGAGCCCGGCGACCATTGCCTACGCCCTCGCCGCGCTCGGCTTGGCGATGCACTTCGGCTACGCCGGCCTGCTCAACATGGGCATCGCAGCATTCATGGCGATCGGTGCATACGGCTATGCCATCTCGATCCTGACCTTCGGGCTGCCGTGGTGGGTCGGCATCCTGGTGGGAATCCTCGGCTCAGTCGTTTTCGCGCTGATCCTCGGCATCCCGACGCTGCGACTGCGCGGGGACTACCTGGCCATTGTCACGATCGCAGCTGCCGAGATCGTGCGTCTGCTCTTCCTGACGAACACCTTCGTCGAATACACCGGCAGCGCCGACGGCCTGAGCGGCTACCACCAGAGCTTCCGCGCCGCGAATCCGATCCCGCCGGGCAAGTACGGCTTCGGGCCGTTCCAGTTCAATGCGGTCTCACTCTGGGTCGTGGTGCTCGGCCTGTTGCTGCTCGCCCTCTGCACGACCATTCTGCTGCTGTTGACGCGGAGCCCCTGGGGTCGAGTGCTCAAGGGAATCCGTGAAGACGAGGACGCCGTGCGCTCGCTGGGCAAGAACGTCTTCGCCTACAAGATGCAGGCCCTCGTGGTCGGCGGAATCTTCGCTGCACTCGGCGGAATCGTCTATGCCCTGCCCTCCTCGGTCAACCCAGGGGTGTACGTCACGTCGCTGACATTCTTCGTCTACACGGCGTTGCTGCTCGGCGGTGCGGCCACCGTTTTCGGTCCGCTTCTCGGCTCGCTGATCTTCTGGATGCTGTACACACTGCTTGGCAACCTGCTGCCGGCCCTCGCCGACTCCGGCTGGCTGCCCTTCCTCTCGTCGATCCAGGCGGCGACGCTGCGGTACATCCTGATCGGCGTGGCACTCATGCTGCTGGTCATCTTCCGACCGCAGGGGATCCTCGGCAACAAGAAGGAGCTGACCTTTGTCCGGTGATTCGGGTCCCGACGTGCGGACCAGAGCAAAGACCACAGGTCTGCACACCGGGGAGATCGCGCCCGGCGTCGCCAAAGTCGACCCGATCCTCGTCATCGACGCCGTCACCCGCGCCTTCGGCGGACTCACGGCGGTTGATGTCGACCACCTGGAAATCCCGCGCAACGCGATCACCGCGCTGATCGGACCCAACGGGGCCGGCAAGACCACCCTGTTCAACCTGCTGACCGGATTCGACAAGCCCGATACCGGCCGCTGGACCTATGGCACGACCCCATTGGCCGGAGTCCCGGCCTACCGGGTCGCCCGGATGGGGCTGGTTCGCACTTTTCAGTTGACCAAGGCGCTCGGCCTGCTGACGGTGATCGACAACATGAAGCTCGGCGCCAAGAACCAGCGCGGCGAGAGATTCTGGACCAGCATCATTCCGGCCCTCTGGCGCAGTCAGGACAGGGAGATCGAAGCGAAAGCGCTCGAGATCCTGGGTCGCTTCAACCTCGACGCCAAGCGCGACGACTACGCTGCCAGCCTGTCCGGTGGTCAGCGCAAGCTGCTTGAGATGGCCCGCGCACTGATGAGCGACCCCGAACTGGTGATGCTCGACGAGCCGATGGCGGGCGTCAACCCCGCGCTGACGCAATCTCTGCTGGAGCACATCCTCGACCTCAAGGATCAGGGCATGACGGTGCTCTTCGTCGAGCACGACATGCACATGGTGCGCCACATCGCCGACTGGGTCGTGGTGATGGCCGAGGGCAGAGTCGTCGCGGAGGGACCCCCCGACGACGTGATGAGCAACCCCGCAGTCATTGACGCCTACCTCGGCAGTCACCAGAACGTCGACCTCGGTGTCGTAACCGGAAGGGTCAAGGACGTCATCAGTGCGGAGGCCCGCGATCTGGTCGCCGAGGTCGCCGAACTGGATGCGGCGATCAACGCCTCGAATATCGGCGACACCGACGCGGCAACGGACACCGAGGGGACGAGATGACGGATACCGCAGGCACGGCCACGGCTGAAACGGGAACGCGACTCGTCGTTGAGGTCCGGAATCTGATCGCCGGCTACCTGCCCGGCGTCAACATCCTCGAGAGCGCGAACCTGACGGCGGCCAAAGGCGAACTCATCGGCATCATCGGCCCGAACGGCGCCGGGAAGTCGACACTGCTCAAGGCGATCTTCGGCCAGGTCAAGATCCGCGGTGGTGCGATCGTGCTCAACGGTGAGGACATCACAGGATTGCAGGCCGACCGGCTCGTCGCCCGAGGCGTCGGTTTCGTGCCGCAGAACAACAACGTCTTCCCCAGTCTGACGATCGAAGAGAACCTCCAGATGGGGCTCTTTCAACAACCGAAGAAATACCCGGAGCGCCTTGAGTTCGTCACGAGCATCTTCACCGAACTGGGCACGCGCCTCAAGCAGCGCGCGGGTTCACTCTCCGGTGGCGAGCGCCAGATGGTCGCGATGTCCCGCGCCTTGATGATGGATCCGCACGTGCTTCTGCTCGACGAGCCGTCGGCGGGCCTATCGCCGGTCCGACAGGACGAGGCATTCCTGCGGGTATCCGAGATCAACAAGGCGGGCGTCACGACCATCATGGTCGAACAGAATGCCCGCCGCTGCCTGCAGATCTGCGACCGCGGCTATGTGCTCGATCAGGGTCGGGACGCCTACACCGGCACCGGGCGAGAGTTGCTGAATGACCCGAAGGTGATCGGCCTCTATCTCGGTACGCTCGGGGCGTAGGCCCCGTGCCCCGGCGGCCTCGGTGCCGCCATGCGCTCTTGTGCGACCCATGCGCCAGTGCGCCACGCAGCATGGGTCGCACAAGAGCGCATGGCGGCGGCACACGGAGGGCCCGGGCTGATGCCCGGGCCCTCCGTGTGCTAGTGCTTACTCGGCAGCAGCGTAGTTGTTGTCCTCACCGTACTGGTAGATGCCGATCGACGCTTCCGTCGGGTCACCCGCCTCGTTGAAGGTGATGGGACCGGAGATGCCGTCGTAGTCGGCGACTCCACCACCGATGATGATGTCGGCGCACTCGGCGAAGGTGGTGCACTTCTCGCCGTCGCCCGAACCACCGGAGACCTCCTGCAGCTTGGCAGCGACATCCACCCCATCGGTGGAGCCGGCGGCCAGCGAAGCCAGGGCCAGCAGAACCACCGCGTCATAGGACTCCGCCGCGTAGCTGAACTCGGTGAGCTCGGGGTTGCCCTCGCCCTCCCAGAACGCCTTGACCTTGCCGGTGAAGTCCGAGATCGTATCGATGCTGAGTCCGGGCAGCGTCCCCTTGGCACCGGTGAGGGTGCCAGCGGGGAACAGGTCACCGAAGTTGGCGAGGTTGCCGTCAACGAAGTAGAGGTTCTCTGCCGGGAACTGGCTGACCAGATCGGGGATGATGGTCTTCACTTCTTCGAAGGTGATCAGCGCGATCGCGTCCGGGTCAGCAGCGAGGACCTCGCTGATCTGAGCGTCGAACGAGGTGTCACCCGTGTTGTACAGCGGCTCCGCGACGACGGTTCCACCGGCGGCCTCGAAGGCCTCCTTGGTGAATCCGGCGAGGCCGGTGCCGTAGGAGTCGTTCAGCACGATCATGCCCAGCGTCTCGTGGCCCTCCTCGGCGATAAGGTTGCCGAGCACCTCACCCTGGAGAACATCCGAGGGTGCGGTGCGCCAGTAGAGGCCGTTGTCATCGTAGGTCGTGAATTCCGCTGAGGTGTTGGCCGGCGAGAACTGGATGACGCCTTCGCCGACAACCTGGTCGATGAACTGCAGCGAGGTACCGGAGGAAGCAGCGCCGATGATCGCCGAGACACCCTCACCGAGCAGTCGCGGGATCTCGGTCTCGTAGGCCTTGTTGTCCGTGTCACCGGAGTCACCGAGCACTACGTCGATCGTGATGCCCTTGGCAGCTTCGTTGATCTCGTTGACCGCGTATGCCACACCGGCTTCCTCGGGAGGACCGAGGAACGCGAGGTTACCGGTCTGCGGCAGTGCCGTACCAATCTTCAGGGTCAGGTCCTCAGCCGTTGCTTCGGGCGTGGTTGGCGCACAGCCCGTCAGGACCAGCGCTGCGGCAGCGAGCGTGGCAATGCCAGTGACCGCTGTCTTGAGTGACCTTGAGCGTGTCGAATAAGCGCTCATTCTTGCTCCTCAATATGAATGTGTGCAGGAAAATGCCACGAAGATTGTCGCGGCGTTCCTGCAACGGTATTACTCGAAAGGAGTGAGGACAATTCATCTGTGTTAAATGCGCGTAACACGGTACGAATTGTTACAAAGCTGCGCGCGGATCCTGCGGATTCCGCGGTCTACCCGGTGATTTGTTGCGTCCCGCTCGGCTGGTACGTGCCGGCGCCACTGAATTCGACGATCCGATAGCGTGCCGCGGCGACATCCCCGTTTTCGTCGATCGCCAGCGCACTGGAGACTCCGTCGTAATCGATGTCCGGCTCGTGGCTGCGCACATCGAGGCATTCAGCCCAGCTGCCGCACGGGATTCCGCCGCCAGTAGCCTGCGGCAGGTAGAAGGCGATCGACACTCCGGACTCATCGCCCGCGAGGGTTGCCGCAATGGCTGCGGCGATCACAGCGTCGTAGGCCTCGGCCGCGCGATCGGGGCTCGAGATGGTCGGATCGGCCTCGAACAGCCGAGTGGTGAAAGAGTCCCCCGCCTGGCTCTCGGCGATGACTCCGCGGACGCCGGCGAAGGTTCCGTTCGGCGCCAGAGTCGAATAGTCGCCAAGAGCCGAGGTCGTCAGCAGAATGTCGCCGGCGTCAATGCCCGCTTTGTCGAGGGCCGCCACAAGATCGGCAGTCGCCTTTCCCGCGGGCAGCGACAGCACGACGGAGTCCGGCTTCGCGTCCGCAACGTCGCCGGCAAGAGTTCGTAAGTCGACAGTCGCCGGAGACACTGTCTCGCTGATCGCCGTGCTCCCGCCCCGGGCTGCAACCATCGCACTCAGCTGGGCTTCGATGGCGATAGAGGCCGGATCATCCGTGCCGATGAAGGCGACGTCGCGCTTGTCCCCGGCCAGCGCAGCCAGACTCGCACCCTGCAGAGCCGCACTGGGGATCGTTCGTGCTACGAGACCGTCGTCTTCGAGCTCGGACAGCGCGGGGTCGCTGAGCGTCGGCACTATCAGCGCGATCTGGGCCTCCATCGCGGCAGGAAGGATCGCCTGGACCAGGTCGAGCGAGTCCGGGCCGATCACAACGTCGACGTTCTTGGCGACAAGTTGGGCGAAAGCCGCCGTTGCCGCGGCGGCATCCGCGCCGGCGACGTTGCGATGGTAGGTCAGCACCGGCTGCCCGGCAACGCCACCGGCGTCATTGAGTTCGCGCGCGGCCAACTCGACCCCGGCGACGAGCGCGCGGCCCGAGGCGGCACCATCGCCCGTCAGCGCGAAAAGCGTGCCGATGCGGAGGACCCCGTCACCGCTTGCCGCAGGCGGAGTCCGCGTCGGCGTCGGCGTCGGAGTCGGACCGGGGCCGGGCACCGCACAGGCCACCAGGACGGCGGCGACGAGCGCTGCCATCAACGCACCACCGATCGTTCGGCGAAGAGTCATCTCTTCCCCTTTCCGTCATCGCCCGCACGCCGTGTCCGGCGCGAGTCCGACTCTAATGCCACTGCGGTGCGGTCGGTGCAATGCCCCGCCGACGCCGGCACCGGCTCAGATCGGCTCGACAGGCTGGATTCGGCCGCGCTTGCCTGCGATGAGTCCGTCGGCGCTGAGCACGACGAGCGCGCACCAGACCAGTGCGAACCCGGCAAGGCGTTCTGGCGGCATGGGTTCGTGTGCGACCAGGACTCCCACGAGGAATTGCATGACCGGCGCAAGGAACTGCACGAAGCCCAGAGCGATCAGTGGCAGGCGGGAGGCGGCACCGGCGAAAAGCAGCAGGGGCACCGCGGTGATGATCCCCGCCGCAAGCAGCAGCACCGTGTGTGCGGTGCTGACCGAGCCGAAGGTGATGCCGCCGATGCCGGCCACGATGACCAGTTGAACCACAGCCACGGGGGTGAGCCAGGCAGTCTCAAGGGTGAGCCCGGTGACCGCGTCGATCCGGTTCCCCACCGTTTTCTTGATCAGCCCGTATAAAGCGAATGACAGGGCGAGGGCGAGGGCGATCCAGGGCAGCGAGCCGTAGCCGATGGCCAGCACGGCAACAGCGATCAAACTGATGCCGACCGCAACCCACTGTGCCGGGCGCAACCGTTCCCGCAGGAAGAAGACCCCGAGAAAGACGGTGACGATGGGGTTGATGAAGTACCCCAGAGACGTCTCGATGACATGGCCGGTCAGTGTTCCGTACAGGAACACCTGCCAGTTGATGTAGATCAGGACTCCGGCGAGTGCCATGGTGCCGACCAGTCGAGGCTGGCGGAGAATGGCGACGAAGTCTCGCCAGCGGCGGGTGACCGTGATCAGCAGCGCACAGAAGACCAGCGACAAGAGGATTCGCCATGGCACAACCTCGAAGGGGCTGGTCGGGGCGAGCGCCAGAAAGTAGAGCGGAAGCAGCCCCCAGAGCCCATAGGCGCTGATTGCATAGAGATAGCCGCGACGGGTACTGGCAGCCGCCTGGGCGGCGCTAGTCTCGATCACCCGTCCAGCCTAGTCGAGGTGGCAAAGCAGGAAGTCCCCGCCATGACAGCGGGGACTTCCTGCGCTGACGGATCCGGCACGGAGCCGATCAGTCGGGGATGCTCAGCGAACGACGATTGCGAGCACGTCCCGGGCTGAGAGGACCAGCAGATCCTCGCCGCCGTACTTGACCTCGGTGCCGCCGTACTTGGAGTAGATGACCTTGTCGCCGACGGCGATGTCCAGGGGAACGCGGTTCCCGTTGTCATCGATGCGACCGGGTCCGACGGCCACGACCTCGCCCTCCTGCGGCTTCTCCTTGGCGGTGTCTGGGATGACCAGGCCGGACGCAGTGGTCTGCTCTGCTTCGACCTGCCTGATGACGATGCGATCCTCGAGCGGCTTGATGGAGACCGACACGGTTGACCTCTTCCTTCGTGATTTTCTGAAAACTGAGTTGGCACACTCACCCGGAGAGTGCCAGATCAACTGTAGTCTGCGGCTGGCACTCTCGCAATCCGAGTGCCAGTCCCGGTCGGCGGGCGATAGCGTTATCCCGTGGAACGCGCCGAGCTGCTGCAGTTGCTGAGCCCCGAGGGCCTGCGCCTGCTGGATGGCCTTGCTCCGTATCAGGCCACGGCGGACATCGTGCGCTCGGTGACCGAGCTTCGTCAGGCCGGACACTCGCCGGTACTGGTCGCCGCGGTGCTCAGCCAGTCGAAGCTGCGAGCCCGGGCCGCCGCGAAGTTCGGCGAATTCGCGACCCAGCTGCTCTACACCGAGGCGGGCCTCGAGCAGGCGACGCGGCTGTCCGTCGCCGCCCTGCACGCGGGGCGCTTTCGCGCTGCCGGCATCGAGCGGGTAGCCGACCTCGGCTGCGGCATCGGTGCCGACGCCCTGGCGATGGCGGCTATCGGCCTCAGGGTGACCGCCGTGGAGCGCGACGAGGTGACCGCGGCGATCGCCAGCTACAACCTCGCCGCTTTTCCGAACGCCACCGTCGTGCATGCGGACGCGACAGAGGTCAGCCTCGACGAGGTCGACGGGGTGTTCCTCGACCCTGCCCGGCGCACACCCGGTCACGGCGCCACCACCCGGATCACCGATCCGGCCGAGTACTCACCCAGCCTCGCATTCGCCATCGACCTGGCCGCCAGGATGCCGGCGGGCATCAAACTCGGTCCCGGCCTGCAGCGCGAGCTGATTCCCGCGGACGTCGAGGCCCAATGGGTCTCGGTCGATGGCGACGTCGTCGAGATGGGCCTCTGGTCGGGGCCGCTCGCCCGTGCAGGCATCCTGCGCTCCGCACTGGTGATCGGCAGCGCCGGCACTCATGAACTGACGGCGGCGGGCGACACCGAGGATGCCGACGTTGGCGAGCTGGGGCGGTGGCTCTATGAGCCCGATGGAGCCGTGATCCGAGCTCGCCTGATCGGGAAGCTCGCCCGCTCCCTCGATGCGCGCATGGTCAGTGCCGGCATCGCCTGGATGACATCCGAGTCCGCAGTCGACACCCCGTTCGCCCAGCGGTTTGCCGTCGAGGAGGTGTTCCCGCTCGATGTCGGCTCGCTCCGGAAGGAACTCCGCGCCCGCGGCATCGGCGTGCTCGAGATCAAGAAACGCGGCGTCGACATCGACCCCGCCGCATTCCGCAAGAAGCTCAACCTGTCCGGCGACAACTCTGCGACCCTGATCCTGACGCGTGTCGCCGGCATTCGGAAAGCCGTCCTCGCCAGACGCCCGGAAGCGTGAAAGATGAGACGGCCCGGGCTGTCAATCGCAATCGCTACGAATACGTGGAATACGCTCCCAGCGTGACGGCGGCGATGATCCAGGCGACGAGGAGCACGATCGCAATAGCGATCGACACGTAGCCGATGATCAGGCCGGCGATCGCGAAGCCCTTGCCACCTCCCCCGCGCTTCTTGATCTGGCTCATCGCGATGTGCCCGAGAATGACCGCGACAACGCCGGGGTGCAGAACCAGCGAGGTGACGAAGGAGGCGATCGCCATCCCGTTCATCGCGGGCGCGGGTGGCACGGTGTAGGCCGTGGGTGGCGCGTACGCCGGCGGCGGGGTCGGCGGTGCCGTCGGGGCAGGAGGCGCTGCGGGCTCAGATGCGGCCGGAACTGTGGGATCGGACATGGCGACGACTCCTGTGATCTGCACCTGCGGAAGCACAGGTTCCCTCATGCTCGCACCGCGCCCGAGCGACTGTCAACCACTCCACCACCCCGTTGCCCGAGCCGGGCCGGGGCACCGAGCTCCTAGTAACCGCCGCCATACGTTGAGGCGGCGCCCGCTGCGATCACGATGCCGATGATGACCACGAAGTAGAGAACCACGAATGCCGTGAACACGTATCCGACGATCAGCCCGGTCAGGGCAAGGCCGCGCCCGCCCTCACCGGTGCGCTTGATCTGGCCCAGTGCGATGTGACCACAAATGATGCCGCCGAGGGGCACCAGAAATCCGAGGATGATGGCCACGATCGCCAGCGAATTGGTCGGCGGGCCGAATGCCGGTGGAGTTGAGACTGCGCCAGTCGGCGGTGCATATGCAGGCGGCACATAAAGGGGCGGCGTAGTCGCGGCCGTCGGCGGAGCGTATGCGGGAGGCGTGGGCGGAACAACGGGATCAGACATGGTGGCGACTCCTGTGATCTGCACCTGCGGAAGCACAGGTTCCCTCATGCTCGCACCGCGCCGAAGCGACTGTCAAGCACCCCACCACCCCCCGTTCCGCCACCTGAGTTGCGGACTTCGGGGCATTTCGAGCCTGCGAACGGCGTCCCTGACAACAAGAGTCCGCAACTCAGGTGGGGGGGAGGTAGGGCTGGGTGGAGGGGAGGGTCGAGTCGGCAGCGAAGTCGAGGTCGGAGGGGGCGCGACCGGCGGCGACCAGCTGGGCGGCGACCGAGGCGATCATGGCGCCGTTGTCGGTGCAGAGACTCAGCGGTGGGATCCGCAGCGTCACCCCCGCGGCGGCGGCGCGCTCGGCGGCGAGCCGGCGGATTCTGGCATTGGCGGCGACCCCGCCGCCAAGCAGCAGGCGCGGGATCCCGTGGTCCCGGCACGCCGCGATCGCCTTGGCGGTCAGCACGTCGGCGACCGCCTCCCGGAAACTCGCCGCCACGTCGGCGGTCGGGACTTCCTCGCCCGCGTCCTGGCGCTGCTCGACCCAGCGCGCGACCGAGGTCTTCAGCCCCGAGAAACTGAAGTCGTACCGGTGCTCTGCCATGTCCTTGGGCAGGCTGAGTCCGCGCGGGAACCGAATCGCTCCGGCATTCCCCGTCGAGGCGGCCCGGTCGATCTCGGGTCCGCCGGGATACGGCAGACCCAGCAGGCGGGCGACCTTGTCGAAGGCCTCCCCGGCCGCATCGTCGATCGTCTCCCCCAGCAGTTCCACATCGTCGATCAGGTCGCGCACCAGCAACAGCGAGGTGTGCCCCCCCGAGACCAGCAGGGCGATCAACGGGTACTCGAGCTCCTGGGCGGGGACACCCGGCTGATGCAGCAGATCGGCGCCGACGTGGCCGACCAGGTGGTTGACCGCATAAATCGGCTTGCCGGCAGCGATCGCGAGCCCCTTGGCGGCGCCGATGCCGACCATGAGGGCCCCGGCGAGGCCCGGGCCGGCCGTCACTGCCACGGCGTCGACCTGGTCGATCGTCACCCCCGCCTCGGCGAGCGCGCTCATGATCGTGGGCGTCATCGCCTCGAGGTGCGCGCGCGCGGCGATCTCGGGGACCACGCCGCCGAAACGCGCGTGCTCCTGCATCGACGAGGCGATCACGTTGGCCAGCACGGTGCTGCCGCGGACGATCCCGACGCCTGTCTCGTCGCACGATGTCTCGATGCCGATGATCAGTGGCTCAGCCACGCTCCGCCTCCGTCGCTGCGGTCAGCGCCGCCTCGGGTGCCGCGATCGGGGCGCGCATCACGATCGCATCGACACCATCGGGCTGGTAGTACTGCCTGCGGATGCCGATCTCCGCATAGCCCAGACTCTGGTACAGCGCCTTGGCCGCGTCGTTGTCGGCCCGCACCTCGAGGAACACCTCCCGGGCGCCGCGCAGTCTCGCCTCTTCGGTCAGTCGCAGCATCAGTGCGCGCCCGATGCCCCCGCGCCGGGCTTCCCCGGCGACAGCGATGGTCTGGATGTCCGCCTCTGCGGCGCCGACCGGCGCCAGCACGCCGCCGTAGGCGACAATGCGGGCCGGGTCGCCGACGGGCGTGACGACCAGATACCGGGTGTGCGCGGAGCCGAGTTCGGCGACCATGGTCTCGGGCGCCCACGCCTCGTTGCCGAAGGTCGACGTCTCGATCGTCATGATCGCGGCGAGGTCGTCCCCGGTCGCGATGCGCAGCACCCAGCTCACCCGGTCACCCGCTTGCCACGGCCGGGGACCGCGTCCGGCGAGCGCAGGTAGAGCGCGTGGCCGGCGGCGAACGGCCTGCTGTGCAACTGCATCAGCTCAGCGAGCATCCCCAGCGCGCCGGCATCGACCGCGGCGGTGCTCCGGCGCGGGGCCGGGGCATCGGGCAGTTCGACGGCAGCCACGATACGGGGCTCGGCGAGGCGGATGGGCAGACCCTGCCGGTCCGCGCCGGAGAAATCGGACACGTAGAGTTCGCGGCGCCGGGCATCGGTGACCACCTGCAGCGGACCGACGCCGCCGTCCCGGTAGTGGGCATAGGCGATCGCATCGTGGCTGATCACGAACAGCAGCGGCTTCCCTGAGCCGAGCGCGAAGCCCCGGGCGGCGGCCACCCCGACTCGCAGCCCCGTGAAGGGGCCGGGCCCAAGCCCCGCGACAACCCCCGACAATCCGGACACCGGCACACCGGAATCGTCGAGCACCGCCCGGATCAGCGTGCCGACGACCTCGGCATGATGTCTGGTCCCGTCCGCGGCGTGCACTGCGATGACGCCGGCATCACGGTCGACCACCGAAACGGAGGTGCCCTGACTGGTGTCGATGGCAAGCAGCATCAGAGCACTCCGGCCCAGCGCTTGCCGACGCCGGTGATGGCCACCTGACGAGGTTCGACCGGGGCATCATCGACCGCGGAACCCGAGTCGAGCGCCGCCTCGCCCAGCGGCCGCTCGATCCGCACCTCAAGCCAGTCGTCGCTGACCCCGTCCAGCAGTCCGTCACCCCACTCGACCACGACGACGGACCCGGCGAAGTCGATGTCGAGGTCATCGAGCTCTGCAGCACTGCCCAGTCGATAGGCGTCCATGTGCACCAGGGGCGGTCCGCCGACCAGACTCGGGTGCGTGCGCGCCAGCACGAAGGTCGGGCTGGTCACGGGACCCCGCACGCCGAGGGATGCACCGATCCCGCGCGTGAGCGTGGTCTTGCCTGCTCCCAGCGGGCCGATCAGCACGATCAGATCCCCTGCCTGCAACTCGGCACCCAGCTGCCTGCCGAGAGCATCCATCGCCTCGGGGGTCTCCACGATCCGAACCTGCCGCATCTCAGTGATAGCTCCGCTCGACCCGCGGCCCGATTCCGGTGACGATCTCGTAGTTGATGGTGCCTGCAGCGAGCGCCCAGTCGTCGGCAGCGGGCAGACCCTGTCGCGGGTCGCCGAACAGCACCACTTCGTCACCGACCTCCACCACGGCATCACCGACCTCCACCACGAACTGGTCCATCGCGATCCGACCGCGCACCGGATGGCGGACTCCGTGAATGCTGACCGTGCCAGCACCGGAAGCGGCGCGCGGTATGCCGTCCGCGTAGCCGACTGGGACCAGCACCAGCGTGGTCTCCCGTTCGGCGCGCCAGGTGTAGCCGTAGGAGACTCCGGTGCCCGCGGCGACCCTGCGCACCGCATTGACCCGGGAGTGCAGGCTCATCGCGGGGATCAGGTCCAGACTCGCCGAACTGCGGTGCTCCAACGGCGACAGGCCGTACATTCCGATGCCGACGCGCACCATGTCGAACCGCGCCTGGGTCAGGCGAATCGTCGCCGCGCTGGCCGCGATGTGCGTCAGTTCTGGACTGAGACCGTGCTGGTGCGCCCTGGCGATACCGGTCCGGAAGCGCTCGATCGCCGCCAGGTCGTCCGCGTCCGAGGTGTTGGAGAGATGGCTGAACAGCCCCGTGACGATCAGTCGGCCGGCGCGCTCACCCTGGGCGGCGGCCGCGAAGACCTGATCCCACTCGGACTCGGCCACACCGTTCCTGCTGAGACCGGTTTCGAGTTTGATCTGGATGCGGGCCGGGGTGTCGATGGTCTGGGCGGCGATGGCGCGCAGCTGGGCCGGTGCGGACACACCGATGTCGATTCGGTTGTCGATGGCCGGCCGGAAGTCTGTATCCGGGTCGTGCAGCCAGGCCAGAATCGGAGCGTCGATCCCGGCCGAGCGCAGTTCCAGAGCCTCGGTCAGATCGGCGACGCCCAGCCAGCCGGCGCCGCCCGCAAGTGCCGCCTTGGCCACGCGCACTGCTCCGTGCCCGTAGCCGTTCGCCTTGACCACCGCCATCAGGCGGGCCCCTCCCGCGTACTCCCGCAGCCGCGCGACGTTGTTGGCGATCGCTGCGAGGTCGATCCGCGCCTCGCGAAGCGGCCTGGTCACGGCGCTGATTCCAGAATCACGAAGGCGAGGGCGATGCCGGCGTCATGGCTCAGTGACAGGTGAGTGCTGATGACTCCGCGCGCCTGGGCGTTGCGCAGCACCTCACCGCGCAGGGTCAGCGCGGGTTTGCGGTCCTCGTCTCCGACGATTTCCATATCGTGCCAGCGAAAGTCCGTGGTATCCCCCAGCGCCTTCATCAGCGCCTCCTTCGCGGCGAACCGCGCCGCCAGTGAGTGGACCGGCAGGGCGCGTTCGCTCACGGTGAACAGTCGGGTCAGCAAACCCGGTGTCCGGGTTATCGTTCGCTCGAAGCGGTCAAGATCGACGATATCCACGCCCAAGCCGATGATCACGGCATCACTCGACCGTCACGGACTTGGCCAGGTTGCGCGGCTGGTCGACGTCGAGTCCCTTGGCCATCGCGAGTTCCATGGCGAAGACATGCAGCGGCACTACCGCGAGCAGCGGTTCCGCGAACACGGAGGCGAGCGGTATCGGAATGACCTCATCGGCGTAGGGCAGCACGGCGGCATCGCCCTTCTCGGCGATCGCGATCACCCGCGCGCCGCGCGCCCGGATCTCCTGGATGTTGGAGACCACCTTGGGGTGCAGCGACCCCGCCCCGCGGGGGCTCGGCACGATCACGAAGACGATCTGGCCCGGCTCGATCAGTGCGATGGGTCCGTGCTTGAGCTCGCCCGCGGCGAAGCCCTCCGCGTGGATGTAGGCGAGCTCCTTGAGCTTCAGCGCCCCCTCCAGCGCGACGGGGTAGCCGACATGCCGACCCAGGAACAGCACGGACCGGGTGTCGCTCATCCAGTTCGCGAGCTGTTTGATGGATGCGGAGCTGACCAGCACCTCGGCGAGCTTGTCCGGCAGCTGCTGCAGCTCGTCCAGCTGCGCTGCGAGTTCCGCCGGATCGAGGGTGCCCCGCAGAGTGCCCAGATGAAGGCCGAGAAGGTAGAGCACGGTGACCTGGGCTACGAAGGCCTTGGTGCTCGCGACCGCCATCTCCGGACCGGCATGCGTATAGATCGCCGCGTCCGACTCCCGCGGAATCGTCGACCCCTGGGTGTTGCAGATGGATAGGGTGCGGGCACCGTTCTGCTTCGCGTACTTGACCGCCATCAGGGTATCCATCGTCTCGCCCGACTGGCTGACCGAGATGACGAGGGTGCGGTCGTTCAGCACGGGTTCCCGATAGCGGAATTCGTGGGACAGCTCGACTTCGACCGGGACCCGGGCCCATTTCTCGATCGCGTAGCGGCCGAGGGCACCGGCATAGGCGGCGGTTCCGCAGGCGATCACGATGATCCGGTCCAGAGCACCGAGCAAGTCGGCGAGCGGCTCGAGTTCGGGCAGGCGCACCGCGCCGTCGACGACACGCCCGAGCATAGAATTGCGGACCGCTTCCGGTTCTTCGCTGATCTCCTTGGCCATGAAGCTGGACCAGCCGCCCTTCTCGGCGGCCGAGGCGTCCCACGCGACGTCGTATCGATCGAAGCCCTCGGGACCCACCTCTGTTCCGTCGAAGTCGGTGATGGTGAAGTCATCCGCGGTGATCGTGACGATCTGATCCTGGCCGATCGCAATCGCCGAGCGGGTGAATTGGACGAAGGCGGCGACGTCGGAGCCGAGGAAGTTCTCGCCGTCACCGAGACCGATCACGAGCGGCGAGTTGCGGCGGGCAGCAACGACGCGCCCGGGCTCGTCCTGATGGATCGCCAACAGCGTGAAGGCGCCGTGCAGTCGGGAGACGACGGCACGAAATGCCCGGGTGAGGTCGCCTGTGCGCCGATACTCGCGGCCGATCAGGATGGCGGCGACCTCGGTATCGGTCTCGCTGGTGAATTCGCAGCCCTCGGCCAGGAGTTCCGCTTTGAGTTCGGCGAAGTTCTCGATGATGCCGTTGTGGATGAGCGCGAGTCTGCCATCGTCGCCGAGATGGGGATGGGCATTGCCGTCGGTGGGGCCGCCGTGCGTGGCCCAGCGCGTGTGGCCGATCCCGGTGTGGCCGTCTGCGAGCGGTGCGGCGTCGAGATCAGCGGAGAGCACGCCGAGCTTGCCCGCCTTCTTGCGGACGCCGAGCCGGCCGTTGTCGGCGATCACCGCGACCCCCGCGGAGTCGTAGCCGCGGTACTCGAGACGCCGAAGACCGCCCAGCAGAACCGGCAGGCTGTTCTGAGGGCCGACATAGCCGACAATTCCGCACATGAAAGCAATTTTAGTCCACCCGGATGCCGCGACCTCGCCGCGATGATGCCGTCGCCCTAGGATTGACAGCGATGTCCGATCCCAACTTCACCCTGCCCGCCGCGAGCACGCCGTTTGTCGAGATCGCGCGCGCGCAGTGGGCGGCGCTCGCTCCGGCGACGCCGCAGCCACTGAGCGAGAACGAAATCGTGCAATTGCGCGGGCTGGGCGACCACCTCGACATGCGCGAGGTCAGCGAGGTCTACCTGCCCCTCAGTCGCCTGCTCAACCTCTACGCGACCGGCACCCGTCGCATCCACGATGCGACCACGGGCTTCCTCGGCGAGCAGCGCCAGCGCACACCATTCGTGATCGCCGTTGCCGGCTCGGTCGCCGTGGGCAAGTCCACGATCGCCCGCCTGTTGCGGGAACTGCTCGCCCGGTGGGAGGACACCCCTCGCGTCGAGCTGGTCACCACCGATGGCTTCCTCTACCCCAATGCCGAGCTCGAGAGACGCGGACTGCTGGCCCGCAAGGGCTTCCCCGAGTCCTACGACCAGCGCGCACTGCTGCGCTTCGTCACCGCAGTCAAGAGCGGCGTGCGGGAAGTTCGCGCGCCGTTCTATTCCCACCTCAGCTACGACATCATCCCCGATGCCGAGATCGTGCTGCGCAGCCCCGACATCCTGATCGTCGAGGGCCTCAACGTCCTTCAGCCGGCGTCAGGCACCTCCTATCTGGCCGTCAGCGATCTCTTCGATTTCTCGATCTACGTCGACGCCCGCTCTGACGACATCGCCCGCTGGTACGTCGAACGGTTCCTCAAGTTGCAGCGCGGTGCCTTCACGAACCCGAACTCGTTCTTCCACCGCTTCGCCGACCTCAGCGAGGACGACGCATCGACGTACGCAGCCCAGATCTGGAACGAGATCAACCGGCCGAACCTGCTCACGAATATCCGGCCCACCCGATCCCGGGCGAAGCTCATTCTGCGCAAGGACAGCGACCACACCGTGCAGACCGTGCTGCTGCGCAAGATCTGAGGGGCCGCCGAGTCCGTGCCGCAATCCGCCGCAGCGTCGCGGGAACCGCTGGGCGACGAAGCTAGCGAGTGAGACGATCGCGGACGACTCCGGCGAGTCGGTGCGCGATCCGCTCGGCCGCGTCCTGCTGCTCTGCTTCGACCATGATCCTGACCATGGGCTCGGTACCGGAGGCTCGAAGGAGCACCCGGCCGGAGCCGCCGAGTTCCGCCTCCGCTGCCAGCACCGACGCTGCAATGACCTCGTCGGTGGCGAGGTCACGGTGCTCGACATCACGAACGTTGATCAGAACCTGCGGGTAGACCGTCATCACTGCGGCTAGTTCGGCCAGCGACTTGCCTGTGCGCGCCATCTCCGCCACGAGGTGCAGACCGGTCAGGATGCCGTCCCCGGTGGTCGCGAATCTCGTCATGATGACGTGGCCGGACTGCTCGCCGCCCAGGGCCAGGCCGCGCTCACCGAGCGCCTCCAGGACGTAGCGGTCCCCGACGGCGGTCTGCACAACCTCGATTCGCTGCGCGGCCATGGCGCGGTGCAGTCCCAGATTGCTCATCACGGTCGTCACCAGGGTGCGTTTGGTCAGCACCCCGCGGTCCGCCATCGATACCGCGAGAATCGCCATGATCTGGTCGCCGTCCACGACGGCACCAGTGTGGTCGACGGCCAGGCAGCGGTCGGCGTCACCGTCGTGGGCGATGCCGACGTCGGCTCCGGCTTCGAGCACCGCCCTTGCCAGGGTGTCGAGATGGGTTGAGCCGACGCCGTCGTTGATGTTGAGCCCGTCGGGGTCCGCCCCGATCACGGTGACCCGTGCCCCGGCATCGGTGAAAACCTGGGGTGAGACACCTGCTGCCGCGCCGTTGGCACAGTCCAGCACGACGTGGATTCCGTCGAGTCGGTGCGGCAGGGAGGCGAGCAGATGCACGATGTAACGATCCTCTGCGTCAGCGAATCGCCGATAGCGCCC
Organism: uncultured Actinomycetota bacterium; assembly: GCA_963703545.1. GTDB lineage: Bacteria > Actinomycetota > Actinomycetes > Actinomycetales > Microbacteriaceae > CAVPES01. The sequence continues at coordinate 56,314 of CAVPES010000052.1, read as the reverse complement.
GACATCGCCCGCCGTCGGTCGCAGCTTCGGGCCCGTCAGTGCCGCCTCGATCCGGTCCTCTACCGCATCCGGGAGCTTGGTGCCGCCCGCCGCGAAGAACTTGATTCCGTTGTCCGGCGCCGGGTTGTGCGAGGCCGAGACCATGACGCCGAAGTCGGCGCCGATGTCTCCGACCAGGAACGCCAGTGCCGGCGTCGGGATGACGCCGGCGTCGAGCACGTCGAGGCCGGACGAGGCCAGACCCGCCGCAATCGCGGCGGTCAGGAACTCCCCCGACACCCGTGGATCCCGGGCAATAATGCCCAGCGGGCGCTTACCCGCCGCGCGGCGGGCCTCGGCGTGCCTGCCCTGGGTGAGCACCAGAGCACTGGCCTGAGCGAGGCCGAGGGCCAGCTCAGCGGTCAGTTCACCGTTGGCCAGCCCGCGAACACCATCGGTGCCGAAAAGTCGGGGCATCGCCGGTACTTATCGTCGAAACGCGATCAGCGCTTGGAGAACTGGGGAGCCTTACGAGCCTTCTTCAGCCCAGCCTTCTTGCGCTCGATGACTCGGGCGTCGCGGCTGAGGAAGCCCGCCTTCTTGAGGGCGGCGCGGTTGTTCTCGCGGTCGATCTCGTTCAAGGCGCGCGCGATGCCGAGGCGCAGTGCTCCGGCCTGACCGGAGGGGCCGCCACCCGAGATGCGGGCGATCACGTCGTAGCTGCCGAGCAGGTCGAGCACCTTGAACGGGTCGTTGATCAGCTGCTGGTGCAGCTTGTTGGGGAAGTAGTCCGCGAATTCACGGCTGTTGACCGTGATGGTGCCGGAGCCGGGGATCAGGCGCACGCGGGCGATTGCCTGCTTGCGGCGGCCGACGGCCGCACCGGGAACGTTCAGAACAGCGCGGGGAGCCTTGGGCGCCTCCTCGGCGGGAGTCTCGGTCGAATAGCTCTCGGCAGCCTCTTCGATGTCGTCGGTGTCGGTGTCGGTGGAATCTGTGATTTTCGCCACGATTGTCAAAATCCTTCTTCTGTCAGCCGTCGCTACTGAGCGACCTGGTCGAGGGTGTACGGAGTGGGCTGCTGGGCAGCGTGGGGGTGCTCACTTCCGGTGTACACCTTGAGCTTCTTGAGCTGGGCGCGGCCGAGGGAGTTCTTGGGGAGCATGCCGCGGACGGCCTTCTCGATAGTACGGGTGGGGTGCTTCTCGAGCATCTCCGAATAGCTGACCGTGGTCAGTCCGCCCGGATAGCCGGAGTGCCGGTAGGCATTCTTCTGAGCCAGCTTGGAGCCGGTCAGAGCAACCTTGTCGGCGTTGATGATGATGACGAAGTCGCCGGTGTCGATGTGGTTGGCGAAGGTGGGCTTGTGCTTGCCGCGCAGCAGGGCTGCCGCGTGGGAGGCGAGTCGTCCGAGAACGACGTCTTCGGCGTCGATGATGAGCCAGTTGCGCTGGATCTCACTGATTTTTGGGCTGTAGGTGCGCGTCACAGTACCGCTGCTTTCTTGTCGAACGGAGGTGGTCGTGAATCCCGCTCCGATGGGTGTTCCTGCGCACGACGGCGCGAGAACAGCTTCCGGTGGAGGGCTCACGTTCGGGTGATCGGCAGCAAAACCGGACACCAAGGATCGATCCTACCCGAGACGGTGGGGTCGGTCAAACGGAGGTGGTGCCGCAGGCTCCGCCGGTCGGCTCCGGAGTGCGCCCTCAACTTCGCCGGGCGCGAGTCTGCTCTGCACGCTGCGCCAGGAGTTCGGCCGCAGGGTAGACGATCTCGACGAGAGTCAGGCCGTGGGCCGGCATCACCACGAACTCGTTGGAGCGCGCACCCTCCGCCAGCAGCTCGACGAGGCGATGGGCAGCCAGGCGCCCCTCGCCGACGGCGACGCAGCCGCCGACCAGCGCCCGCACCATGCTGTGGCAGAAGGCGTCCGCCTGCACCCGCGCCTCGAGCACACCGTCGGGCAGCCGTTCCCAGTGGTAGTCCTGCAGCGTGCGGATCGTCGTCGCCCCCGCGCGCGGCCTGCAGAAGGCGGAGAAATCGCGCAGGCCGAGCAGTCCGCCGGCTGCGGCATTCATCGCCTCGACGTCGAGAACGCCCGGACGCCAGACGGTGCGCAGGCGCTGCAGGGGATCTCGAACCGCGAGCCCGTCGGCGATGCGGTAGTGATATACCCGCCAGAGCGCAGAGAATCGGGCGTCGAAGTCGGCAGCCACTCGCTCGACGGCTGAGACCACGACGTCCGAGGGGTTGCCGAGGATGCCGTTCAACCGTCGCTTCAGCGTCGCCGCGGGTTCCTCATCACCGCCTCGGCGGTTCAGCAGCGCCAGCTGCGGGGCGCTGAGCTCCAGATGCGCCACCTGACCGGTCGCGTGCACGCCGGCATCGGTACGGCCGGCAACGACGAGCGTCGGCGAGGGCCCCCGGCGTTGAAGAATGCGGGCCAGTGCCTCTTCGAGGACACCCTGGACCGTGCGCAGACCCGGCTGCCGGGCCCAGCCGCTGAACAGCGTTCCGTCGTAAGCGAGCGCGAGCCGGAACCGGGCGGCCGGGTCAGGTTCGACGGCATCCGCGAAGGTGGCACCATCCTGCTCGAGCATGTCGGACAGTCTAGACAGGGCGGGGCCCATCAGCGGATCGAATTCGACCGCTGATCGAGGAGAATCGCGCCGGGTAATCTAAGCTGGAGTCCGGAATTCTCATGTCCCTCACCCTCGAATCGCCCGCCAGCCAGCCGTTGACCGCAGCGCGGCGGAGCCCGGCTGATTCACAGCCGCGTCGCCGGATCGGCGGACTGGATGGTTTGCGCGCGATCGCGGTGCTCGCCGTCATCGTGTACCACTTCTTTCCGTCCGCGGCGTCCGGCGGCTTCCTCGGCGTCGATCTGTTCTTTGTGATCAGCGGATTCCTGATCACCGCATTGCTGGTGGCGGAGAGCCGCGAGAGCGGCCGGATCGCACTCGGCGAATTCTGGAGGCGGCGGGCGCGGCGACTGCTGCCGGCGTTGGGCACGATGCTGCTGCTGACGGGTGCGGCAGCGCTGGTGATCGGGGGCGAGCTGCTGATCGGCATCGGCCGCCAGCTCGCCGGCGCTGCAACGTTCAGCTACAACTGGCTCGCGATCAGCGCGGGAAGCGACTACTACTCATCGACGGCCCCCGAGCTCTACCGGAACCTCTGGTCACTCGCCGTCGAAGAGCAGTTCTACCTGCTCTGGCCGGCGATCCTCGTCGTGCTGCTGCTGATCCGGTCGACACGGCTGCGATTCTGGATTCTCGTGGCGGCCGCCTGCGCCTCGATGATCGGGATGCTCACGCTGACCCTGGTCGGCGCGGACCCGACCCGGGTCTACTTCGGCACGGACACGCACAGTCTCGGCCTGCTGGCCGGCGCCGCGGTTGCGCTCTCGGTGAGCACAGCCGGCAACGCGGCGCCGGCCACATCCCGGCTGCATGCACTCGGCACCGCCGTGCTGCGCTGGAGCATGTTCGTGCCACTGCTCGGGCTGGGAGTGTTCGCGTTCATCCGTTTCGACGACGACGCGCCGATCAATACCGCGCTCAGCGTCATTCTCTTCACCGGACTGGCCTGCGCGACGATTGCACTGCTCGTGCGCCTGCCCAGCGCCGGCGCGCTCCTGGACAACCGCCCGATGCGATGGATCGGCGAGCGATCGTACGGCCTCTACCTGTGGCACTGGCCCATTCTGGTTCTGCTGACGGCAATGATGCGGCCGGGAGGCACCGACCCGGTGGCGCTGGGTCTGGTCAGCGCTCTCGCCGCGGTGCTCACGGTCGCCGCCGCAGCCGCCTCCTACCGCTGGATCGAGGCACCGATTCGCCGGCGAGGATTCCGCGGCGCGCTGTCGAGCTTTCGGTGTGAACTCCGGCTCGGTACTGTGCGATCCCGCCTGACCGTGCTGATCGCCCCGATACTGGTGCTCTCACTGGGCACCGCGGTTGTCACGGCAGCGCTCGCCGAGCCCACCGAATCAGTCGCCGCAGTGCGAATCAGGGATGGTCAGGCGATCCAGGCCGCCGCGACGGCCAAGGCGGCAGCAGAACGGGCGACGGTACCGCAGGCAGCCGAACGCAGCGTTGTACTGCCGCCGAGGCCGACCGGGGAGCATGTCACGGTGATCGGCGACTCGGTGACGCTGGCATCCCTGCCGGAGCTGCTCCAGGTGCTCCCCGGTGCCCTTCCCGACGCGAAGGTGTCAAGGCCGATGTCCGCAGCACCCGAACTGCTGCGGGCGCTGGATGCCCAGGGCGGGCTGCGCGATTACGTGGTGGTCGCCCTCGGCACCAACGGGTCGATCAGTCGGAGCACCCTGGAGGAGATTCGGGGACTGATCGGCGAGAAGCGCAAGCTCGTACTGGTCACGGCTTTCGCCGACCGGTCGTGGACACCGGGTGTCAACGCCACGCTCCATGAATTCGCGGCGGGCAACCCCGGTGTCGCCATCGCCGACTGGAACAGCGCGATCTCCGCGCACACGGATCTGCTGGCGGCCGACCGAGTCCATCCTGGCGCGGCGGGCGGAAGGATCTACGCGGCGACAGTGCTCGAGGCCCTGAACAGCCTGTACACGATTCCGCCGGAGCTGGTCGACGCGCTGATCCCCGAGGTGGCCGGCACAGACCTGGTCATCCGCTGATCCGCAGCCGCCGACCAGAGGCCGGCAGCCGGGCTGAGGGAAACCGCGAGTCGATCCCGCCGACGTCGGAGCCCCGGACGCCGACGGTGTCCGGGGCTCCGAGGGAGCAGTGAACTACTTCGCCTCAGACTCCTCGGCAGCCGCGTCCTCGGTCGCCTCGATGCCACCCTCGGCGGCGGTATCCGCGGCGGCACTGTCCTCGGCGGCACTGTCCTCGGCGGCTTCGGCTGCAGGCGCCTCGACGACCTCGATCGCCTCCTCGGCTGCGGTATCCGCGGTCGCGGTCACCTCGGCAACGGGCTCTGCCTTCGCGGTCTTCGCGGGAGCAGCCTTCTTGACGACGGGCTCGAGCACCAGTTCGATCTGCACCATCGAGGCATTGTCGCCCTTGCGGAAGCCGAGCTTGGTGATGCGGGTGTAACCACCCTCGCGCTCGGCAAGGAGCGGAGCGATCTCGGTGAAGAGGGTATGCACGACCTGCTTGTCACCGATGGTGGCGAGCACCCGACGACGCGAGGCCAGATCGCCGCGCTTGGCGAAGGTGATCAGGCGTTCGGCGACCGGACGCAGGCGCTTTGCCTTGGTCTCCGTCGTCTTGATGCTCTTGTGCGTGAACAGGGCTGCGGCGAGGTTCGCGAGCATCAGGCGCTCGTGCGCCGGACCGCCTCCGAGGCGGGGACCCTTGGTTGGCTTGGGCATTTTCAGTGTTCTCCAGTATCGAAATCAGGTCGGGGACGTCGAGACGACAATCCTCAGTTGTTGTCGTCTTCGCCGTCGTATCCGCCGGTGTAGAAGTGTGCGCCGTCGAAACCGGGCACCGAGTCCTTCAACGACAGACCGAGTTCGACGAGCTTGTCCTTGACCTCATCCACGGACTTCTGGCCGAAGTTGCGGATATTCATCAGCTGGGTCTCGGACAGGGCGACCAGCTCACTGACCGTGTTGATCCCTTCACGCTTCAGGCAGTTGTAGGAACGCACCGACAAGTCCAGATCCTCGATCGGAACACTCAGTTCGGCGGACAGGATGGCGTCAACGGGCGCCGGGCCGATCTCGATTCCTTCGGCAGCGCTGTTGAGCTCGCGGGCCAGGCCGAACAACTCGGTCAGGGTGCGCCCGGCCGACGCGAACGCGTCACGGGGCAGGATCGCCGGCTTCGTCTCCACGTCGACGATGAGCTTGTCGAAGTCGGTGCGCTCGCCAGCACGCGTCGCCTCGACGCGGTAGGTCACCTTGAGCACGGGCGAGTAGATCGAGTCGATCGGAATGTTCCCGGTCTCATTCGACTCGCTGCGGTTCTGCACCGAGGAGACGTAGCCGCGACCGCGCTCGATCGTCAGCGTCAGCTCGAAACGGGCCTTGTCATTGAGGGTCGCGATGACCAGCTCGGGGTTGTGGATCTCGACACCGGCGGGAGCCTGGATGTCGGCGGCGGTGACCTGGCCGGCTCCGGTCTTGCGCAGGTATGCGAGCACCGGCTCGTCGTTCTCACTGGAGACGACCAGCTGCTTGACGTTGAGGATGATCTCGGTGACGTCTTCCTTGACACCGGGAACGGTGCTGAATTCGTGCAGCACCCCGTCGATGTGCACGCTGGTCACCGCGGCACCCGGGATCGAAGACAACAGGGTCCGGCGCAGGGAGTTCCCCAGGGTGTAGCCGAAGCCGGGCTCGAGGGGCTCGATCGTGAACCGGGAACGGTATTCGGAGATGGACTCCTCGGTGAGGGTTGGGCGCTGTGCGATGAGCACTGTTTTTCCTTTCGGCTAAGTGTCCGCTATATGACACTTGCGTGTGCGAGGTATTGAGTTGTGAGAAGTGAGATCCACCGCCAGTCGAGCAGGCCGCTCGCGGCCGTATCCACACCATTGCCATCGTGACTCGAACGTGGCCCTGATCGCGATACGGTCGCTGGCGCCCGCTGCTAGACCGGCGAGGCGGGCAGAGCGCTAGACCCTTCTGCGTTTTGGCGGGCGGCAACCGTTGTGCGCCTGCGGGGTGACGTCGTTGATCGATCCGACCTCCAGACCAGCAGCCTGAAGTGAGCGGATCGCGGTTTCACGGCCTGACCCCGGTCCCTTGACGAAAACGTCGACCTTCTTCAGACCGTGCTCCTGAGCCTGGCGAGCCGCCGACTCGGCGGCCATCTGCGAGGCATACGGGGTCGACTTGCGCGAACCCTTGAAACCGACGGTGCCGGAGGAAGCCCAGCTGATCACGGCACCGTTGGTGTCCGTGATCGAGACGATGGTGTTGTTGAACGTCGACTTGATGTGGGCCTGGCCCACGGCGATGTTCTTCTTGTCCTTCTTGCGCGGCTTGCGTACAGCCGACTTCGGTACTGCCATGAATCTCTCCTGAATCCTGTTGGGCGTTGCGCCAGCCGGGGGCTAGCGGGCCTTCTTCTTGCCGGCGACGGTGCGCTTGGGTCCCTTGCGGGTGCGGGCATTGGTCTTGGTGCGCTGTCCGTGGACCGGCAGGCCCTTGCGGTGGCGAATGCCCTGGTAGCTGCCGATCTCCACCTTGCGTCGGATGTCAGCGGCAACCTCGCGGCGGAGGTCGCCCTCGACCTTGTAGTTGCCTTCGATGTGGTCTCGGAGCAGGACGAGCTGGTCGTCGGTCAGATCCTTGACGCGGATGTCTCCGCTGATTCCGGTGTCGGCGAGGGTCTTGAGTGCCCTCGTGCGGCCAACTCCGTAAATGTATGTCAGTGCGACCTCAACGCGCTTGTCGCGCGGGATGTCGACGCCGGCCAGACGTGCCATAGTGGCTTCTCCTGTGTAGTGAGTGGAGGTCTTCAGCAGCGCCTGTGCCCGGGCCTCCAACCCGAGGTGTCCCCCGCTCACGCGGGATCTGGTGCTGCTGTGCTTCGATGTTCAGTTTTCTCGGTGGTCGAGCAGGCCGTTCACGGCCATGTCGGGACCAGTTCGGCGTCGCCGGCTCGAATCAGCCCTGGCGCTGCTTGTGCCGCGGGTTGCTCTTGCAGATGACCATCACGCGGCCGTTTCGGCGAATCACCTTGCAGTGGTCGCAGATGGGCTTGACGCTGGGATTGACCTTCATTGTGCTTCCTTGAAATCGCTGTCCTCGTACTCGCGGGATGCCGCGAGCCGTTACTTTCCAGCGGCTCTACTTATAGCGATAGACGATCCGGCCACGGGTCAGGTCATAAGGGCTCAGTTCCACGATCACGCGGTCCTCGGGGAGGATTCGGATGTAGTGCTGACGCATCTTTCCTGAGATGTGGGCGAGCACCTTGTGTCCGTTGGTCAACTCAACGCGGAACATCGCGTTGGGCAGAGCCTCGACCACTGCGCCTTCGATCTCAATGACACCGTCTTTTTTGGCCATAACTCACTTCGCTCAAGCAAAACCGGACTGGTCTTGCGCTTTGATTTTCGGCGACTCGGGCATGCCAAAGGCATAATTCCGGACACCAAAGATCTATCCTATGCCATCACCGAAGATTGTCCAAGCGAAGGGCTCAGTCCTCCCGGGCCAGCAGGGCGGTGTTCATTCGCGCCGTCAAGGCCGGATCGAACGGGATATCGCGACCATCGAGCATCGTGACTCCCGCGGCCAGTCGGCTGCTGGAGAGCAACCAGAGGCCGTCAGCAGCGAAGAGCTCATCAACGGTCACCATCGCCTCCCGGGTCCGATGACCCAGGGAGGCGAGGAAGGCGAACAGGCTGAGTTGGGTGGTGCCGGCCAGCACGCCGACGTCCGTCCGCGGCGTGATGAACTCTGCTCCGCGGCGCAGCACGATCGACGAGGTCGGTCCCTCAAGGGCGAAGCCATCCGTGCTCGTGTAGATCACGTCATCGGCGCCGCGCCGCCCCGCCTCTCGGAGCGCAGCCATATTGCTCGCATAGGAGAGGGTCTTCGCGCCGGCCAGCAGCCACGGCGAGGTCGCGGCGACATCACTGCGCAGGCCCCGATCCAGCAGGACCACCCGGATACCGTCCGTCCGCTCCCGCATGCCGCCGGTCACCGGCTCGGCGATCAGCCAGGCGGTCGGCCGACCGGTGCCCTCGATTCCCCGGCTCAGCACCAGCTTCACCTTGCCCTCGGATGATTCGGACAGCAGCTGCGCGGCTTTCTCGATCGCCGCCTGCCACTGCCCGCGATGCGGCCTCGGCAGGTCGAGCATCAGCGCTGACCGTTCCAGCCGGTCCAAGTGCGCGGCGACCGCCTGCGGATGTCCGCCGACCACACCGAGGGTTTCGAAGACCCCGTCACCCCGGCTGGCCGCCAGTTCGGTGACCGCAAGGACCGGTGTCTCGGGGTCCACCCGTCGAAGCGTTGCCTGGATCGCCTCGGCAGTGCTCATCGCCTCGGCGGGAAGCACATCGAGAAGCAGCACGAGAGAGTCCACACCTCAGGGTAGTGCCGGACCGGCCGCCTCAGGCGATCGGCACCGGGGTGACGCCGAGTGCCGCGAGACCGGCAGCGCCGCCGTCAACGGCGGTCAGTACCCAGATGCCGTCCCTGTGCACGGCGATCGAATGCTCCCAGTGCGCCGCCATGCTGCCGTCAAGGGTCGCCACCGTCCACTCGTCCCCGCGCGTGAAGGTGTCGATCGCGCCGAGGGTGACCATCGGCTCGATGGCGACGACCAGTCCCGGCCTGACCTCGGGTCCCGGCTGACGAACCCGGTAGTTGAAGACGACAGGCGCTTCGTGCATCGAACGGCCGATACCGTGACCGACGTATTCCGTGAGAATGCCGTAGTCTCCTTGACTCACGATGTAGTCCTGGATGGCGGCACCGACCTCGTTCAGATGGCTGGCCCGGGACAGCGCCGCGATGCCGTGCCAGAGAGACTGCTCGGTCACCCGGCACAGCTCTTCGCGCCGTGCGACCTCATCAGGGTCGGCCGGGTTCGGCACCACGACCGTGAAGGCGGCATCGCCGTTCCAGCCGGCGATCTCAGCCCCGCTGTCGATCGAGACGATGTCACCGGGCGCGAGAATTCTCTCTCCCGGGATCCCGTGCACGATGTCATCGTTGACCGAAGTGCAGATGGTGTGCCGGTACCCCGGTTCCTTCATGAAGTTGGGGACGCCGCCGCGGCTGCGGATCGTCGCCTCCGCGATCGCATCGAGTTCCGCGGTGGTGACACCGGGGCGAATCGCCTGGCGCACGGCCTCGAGCGAGGCCGCCGTGGCCAGACCAGGATCCCGCATCAGCCGCAGCTGTGCCGGAGACTTGTAGATGCTTCTATGCAGGATTGATGCCACGCGCGGCAAGGTTCCTGATCACCCGGGCGGTCACCTCGTCAACGGCGCCAAGCCCGTCGACGGTAGTCAGCAGACCGCGTGCCGCGAAGACGTCGATGAGCGGGGCGGTCTGCTCCTCGTAGACCCGCAGCCGTTCACGGATGACATCCTCGGTGTCGTCAGTGCGACCTTGTTCAGTGGCGCGTTTGTGCAGGCGGCCGACCACCTCTTCGGTGTCGGCCACCAGCTGTATGACGGCGTCAAGCGCCGTGCCCTCGGCCGCGAGGATCTCGTCGAGGAAGCGGACCTGGTCAACCGTGCGGGGGTATCCGTCAAGCAGGAAACCCGAGACCGCATCGTCTTCGGCGACGCGGTTCTTCACGAGTTCATTGGTCAGTGAATCGGGAACATAGGCGCCGGAGTCAACGATCGCCTTGACCTGGACGCCCAGGGGCGTGCCCTGAGAGATATTCGCCCGGAAGATGTCGCCCGTCGAAATCGCCGGGATGCCGTACGTCTGCGACAGCCGTACCGCCTGGGTGCCCTTGCCTGCGCCGGGTGGACCGACTATCAGCAGACGAACGCCCGGGGTAACACTGTCAGTCATCGAAGCAGCCCTTCATAATGTCGTTGTTGCAGTTGCGAGTCGATCTGCTTGACGGTCTCGAGTCCGACACCGACGATGATCAGGATCGAAGCCCCGCCGAAGGGGAAGTTCTGATTCGCCCCGACAAGGCCCAGCGCGATCAGCGGCAGCAGAGCGATGAGACCAAGGTAGATGGAACCGGGCAGAGTCACCCGGGTCAGCACGTAGTCGAGATACTCGGCGGTGGGTCGACCAGCGCGGATGCCGGGGATGAAGCCTCCGTACTTCTTCATGTTGTCGGCCACCTCGACGGGGTTGAACGTGATCGCGACGTAGAAGTAGGTGAACCCGACGATGAGCAGGAAGTAAATCAGCATGTACAGGGGGTGGTCCCCCTTGGTCAGGTAATCCGTGATCCACTGCACCCACGGCGCGACTTCGCCGGTCTCGGGGTCGGCGCTGTTGAACTGCGCGATCAGTGCCGGCAGGTACAGCAGTGACGAGGCGAAGATCACGGGAACCACGCCCGCCATGTTGACCTTGATCGGAATGTACGTGTTGTTGCCGCCATAGGTGCGCCGACCGACCATGCGCTTGGCGTACTGGACCGGGATCCGCCGCTGCGACTGCTCGACGAACACCACGGCCGCCATGATCACGATGCCCACGAGGATCACCATGAAGAAGATCTCCCAGCCGTGCGAGAGCTGGATCGCCCAGAGCGAGCTGGGGAACTGAGCGGCGATCGAGGTGAAGATCAGCAGCGACATTCCGTTGCCGATGCCGCGCTCGGTGATCATCTCACCGAACCACATGATCAGACCGGTCCCGGCCGTCATCGTGATGATGATCAGCAGAATCGAGTACCAGCTGCCACCGCCGGAGATCAGCGGAATGTTCTGGCAGTCGGAGCCGAAGAGGGCGCCGGATCGGGCGACTGTGACCAGCGTCGTGGACTGCAGGACGGCAAGGGCGATGGTCAGGTATCGCGTGTACTGGGTCAGGGTCGACTGACCGGCCTGACCCTCCTTGTGCAGGGCTTCGAAGTGCGGGATGACCACCCGCAGCAGCTGCGTGATGATCGAGGCCGTGATGTACGGCATGATCCCCAGCGCGAAGATCGAGAGCTGCAGCAGCGCGCCACCCGAGAACAGGTTGACCATCTGGTAGAGACCCGAGGTGTTCTGGGTCAGCGCGAGACACTGTTGAACGTTACCGAAGTCGACGAAGGGCGCTGGGATGAAGGAGCCGAGTCGGAAGATGGCGACGATGGCCAACGTGAACCCGATCTTGCGGCGAAGATCGGGGGTGCGGAATATCCGCGCAATGGCGCCGAACAACGAGCCTCCAGACAACGGTTGAGAAGCGAGGCCCGGGGCTCCTGACGGAGCCCCGCACCGAGTCACTACTTTACAGAGCCACCAGCAGCGACGATCTTCTGCTCGGCAGAACCGGAGACCTTATCGACTGCAACGTTCAGCTTAACCGCAATGTCGCCATCGCCGAGAATCTTGACGAGTTCTCTCTTGCGAACGGCACCCTTGGCGACGAGGTCGGAAACCGTGACCTCACCACCCTCGGGGTACAGCTCAGCGAGCTTGGCGAGGTTCACCACCTGGTACTCGACGCGGAAGGGGTTCTTGAAGCCGCGCAGCTTGGGCTGCCGCATCACGAAGTTCAGGTTTCCGCCTTCGAGGCCGACCCTGACCTTGTACCGCGCCTTCGTGCCCTTGGTGCCCCGGCCCGCGGTCTTACCCTTGGAACCTTCACCACGACCGACACGGGTCCGATCCTTCTTCGATCCCGGGGCGGGACGAAGATGGTGCACCTTCAGCACCTGCACGCGCGGTTCTGCGACATCGTCGGACTTCTTTGCTGCGGTCTTGGCCGGGGCCTTCTCCGCCGCAACCTTGGCCGGGGCCTTCTCCGCCGCAGCCTTGGCCGGGGCCTTCTCCGCCGCAGCCTTGGCCGGAGCCTTCTCCGCCGCAGCCTTGGCCGGAGCCTTGTCCGCAGCAGCCTTGGCCGGGGCCTTCTTGGCCACCTTCTCTTCTGTGGCCTTTTCGTCAGCCATTAGTCAATCTCCTCGACCTTCACAAGGTGAGCGACAGCACGGACATAGCCGCGATTCGCGGGGCTGTCCTCGCGGACGACGACATCGCCGATCCGCTTGAGACCCAGGCTGCGAAGCGTGTCGCGCTGGTTCTGCTTCTCACTGATTACGGACTTGATCTGGGTTACCTTCAACCGGGCAGTCATCAGACACCTACCTCCAGGCTTCGGGCCTCGGCCTCAGCACGCAGCAGGCGGGCCGGAGCCACATCCTCAAGCGCCAGGCCTCGTCGGGCAGCCACCGCACGGGGCTCCTCGAGCTGCTTCAGGGCCGCGACAGTCGCGTGCACGATGTTGATCGTGTTCGAGGAACCAAGGGACTTGGACAGCACGTCGTGGATCCCGGCGCACTCCAGCACGGCGCGGACCGGACCACCGGCGATGACACCGGTACCCGCCGCGGCCGGGCGAAGCAGCACCACACCGGCGGCCGCCTCACCCTGGACGGGGTGCGGGATGGTCGCCTCGACGCGAGGTACGCGGAAGAAGTTCTTCTTGGCTTCCTCGACACCCTTCTGAATGGCAGTCGGGACTTCGCGGGCCTTTCCGTAGCCCACCCCGACCATGCCGTTGCCGTCACCGACGACAACCAGCGCGGTGAAGCTGAAGCGACGACCACCCTTGACGACCTTGGAGACTCGGTTGATCGTGACAACCCGCTCGAGGAACTGGCTCTTCTCCGCCTCACGGTTGCCGCGATCACGGCTCGGCTGGCGCTCGCGCCCGCCACGACGAGCCTCGCGAGGCTCGTTCTGCAGCGACTCGGGGGCCGGGGTTTCGACGGTCACCTCTTGCTCCTTATTGGATTCAGTACTCACAGGTCCAGTCCACCCTCTCGAGCGCCCTCGGCGATCGCCGCGACGCGTCCTGCGTAACGATTGCCGCCACGGTCGAATACCACGGCCTCAACGCCGACTTTCCTGGCGCGCTCCGCGACCAGCTCACCGACCTTCCTGGCCTTGGCGGTCTTGTCGCCGTCAAAGCTGCGCAGGTCGGCCTCGAGGGTCGAGGCCGAAGCCACCGTGTGACCCTTGGAGTCATCGACGACCTGCACGAAGATGTGACGAGCCGAACGAGTGACCACCAGGCGGGGACGCGCGGGCGTTCCGACGACCTTCTTGCGGAGGCGGTCGTGCCTGCGGCCACGGGCGGCAGACTTGCTCTTTCCTCTAGTTCCGAGAGCCATGGTTACTTCCCACTCTTTCCGGCCTTGCGGCGAACGACTTCGCCGGCGTAGCGCACACCCTTGCCCTTGTAAGGCTCCGGCTTGCGCAACTTGCGAATGTTTGCCGCGACCTCGCCGACGGCCTGCTTGTCGATGCCGTGCACGGTCAGCTTGTTGTTGCCTTCGACCGTGAACGAGATACCTGCGGGCGGCTCAACCGTGATGGAGTGCGAGAAGCCGAGTGCGAACTCGACACCCTCACCCTTCTGCGCGACCCGGTAACCGGTGCCCACGACCTCGAGACCCTTGGAGTAGCCCTGGGTTACGCCGATGATCTGGTTGGCGATCAGGGTACGGGTCAGTCCGTGCAGGGACCGGGAGACGCGTTCGTCATCCGGGCGGGTGACCAGCAGCTGGCCGTCCTCGATGCTGACCTCGATGGGGCTGGCGACGACGAGCGCGAGCTCGCCCTTCGGGCCCTTGACACTGACGGCGCTGCCGTCGATCTTCACGTCGACCCCGGCAGGGATCTCAATGGGGAGTCTGCCAATACGTGACATGGTGACCTACCACACGTAGGCGAGGACTTCTCCGCCTACGCCCTTCTTGGCTGCCTGGCGGTCCGTGAGCAGGCCGCTGGAGGTGGACAGGATGGCCACGCCAAGACCGCCGAGCACCGTGGGGATCTCGGTCGACTTCGCGTAAACGCGCAGCCCCGGCTTGGAGACCCGCTTGAGACCGGCGATCGACCGCTCCCGGTTTGGTCCGTACTTGAGGTTGATCGTCAGTTTCTTGCCGACCTCGGCATCCTCGATCTTCCAGTCACCGATGTAGCCCTCAGCCTGCAGGATCTCAGCGATGTGGGACTTCAGCTTGGAATGCGGCAGCGTGATGCTGTCGTGGTACGCCGAATTGGCGTTACGCAGTCTGGTGAGCAGGTCTGCCACCGGATCTGTCATTGTCATGGTTGTTGTTTCCTTTTCTCAGCTGGTTTCGAGTCCCTGTGCGAGGAAGCCGACCTGGCTGTCGGTGCCGCGGTGCGGCGGGGTTCAGTTGTCGCTTGACTTGAAGGGGAAGCCCAGCGCCTTGAGCAGTGCGCGACCCTCGTCATCATTGCTTGCGGTGGTGACGACGGTGATGTCGAAACCGCGGACGCGGTCGATCTTGTCCTGGTCGATCTCGTGGAACACCGACTGCTCGGTCAGACCGAAGGTGTAGTTGCCGTTGCCGTCGAACTGCCGGTCGGAGAGTCCGCGGAAGTCGCGGATTCGGGGCAGTGCGAGGCTGAGTAGGCGGTCCAGGAACTCCCAGGCACGGTCGCCGCGCAGCGTCACGTGAGCGCCGATGGGCTGACCCTCCCGCAGCTTGAACTGGGCGATGGACTTGCGAGCGGCGGTGACCTGCGGCTTCTGGCCGGTGATCGCGGTGAGGTCCTTGATGGCACCCTCGATCACCTTGCTGTCGCGGGCGGCCTCGCCGACACCGGTGTTCACGACGATCTTGACCAGTCCGGGGACCTGGTGGACGTTGGTGAACCCGAAGTCGCTCATGAGTTGCGCGGCGATCTCGTTCTTGTACTTCTGCTTCAGGCGCGGCTGGATCTTGCCAGCCGGCGCGGCAGTTGCGGTGTCAGTCATTACAGGTCCTTACCTGACTTCTTGGCATAGCGGATGCGGACGGTCTTGGAGACTCCGTCCTTGACGACGACCTCGGTTCGGAAGCCGACACGGGTCGGCTTCTTGGTCTCCGGGTCGACGAGCGCGACATTGGAGATGTGGATGGGGGCTTCCATGGTCTCGATGCCGCCCGTCTTGGTGCCCCGCTCGGTCTGTCCGACCTTGCTGTGCTTGGTGACGAAGTTGACGCCTTCGACGATCACGCGGTTCTTCTCGACGAGGACTTCGATGACACGACCCTGCTTGCCGCGATCGCCGCCGCGAGCCTGAGTTGCCCCCGCGATGACCTGGACGAGGTCGCCCTTCCTGATGTTGGCCATGATCAGATAACCTCCGGTGCCAGCGAAACGATCTTCATGAACTTCTTGTCGCGGAGTTCGCGACCGACCGGCCCGAAGATGCGGGTGCCGCGGGGCTCGCCATCATTCTTCAAGATCACTGCGGCGTTCTCATCGAACTTGATGTACGAACCGTCTGCACGACGGGTGGACTTGACGGTGCGCACGATGACGGCCTTGACGACGTCCCCCTTCTTGACGTTGCCGCCGGGGATCGCATCCTTGACCGTCGCGACGATCACATCACCGAGACCCGCATAGCGGCGGCCGGAGCCGCCGAGAACGCGGATGGTGAGCAGCTCCTTTGCGCCGGTGTTGTCGGCGACTTTTACGCGGGATTCCTGCTGCAGCATTTACTTGGCCTTCTCTAGGATGTCAACGAGCCGCCAGCGCTTGGTCGCGCTCAGCGGACGGGTTTCGCTGATCAGGACCAGGTCGCCGATCCCGGCGCTGTTGGCTTCATCATGGGCTTTGACCTTGGAGGTCCGGCGGATGACCTTGCCGTACAGCGGGTGCTTCACGCGGTCCTCGACCTCGACGACGATGGTCTTGTCCATCTTGTCGCTGGTGACATAGCCACGGCGGGACTTGCGATATCCGCGAGCGTCGACATCCTTGACATCGTGCGAGGCGGAGGCGTGAGTCTCGGCGTCATTGGTAACGGCAGCCATTACTTGGCCTCCTCAGTCTCGATCGCAGCGGATTCTGCCTCTGCGGCGGGCTTCTCAGCCTTCTTGGTCTTCTTCTCTGCCTTGGTGGGAGCGATGATGGCCACCGGGACAGCCCGAATGCCCAATTCACGCTCCCGCATCACCGTGTAGATGCGGGCGATGTCACGCTTGACGGCGCGCAGACGCCCGTGGTTCTCCAACTGGCCCGTAGCCGACTGGAAGCGCAGGTTGAACAATTCTTCCTTGGCCTTCTTCAGCTCGTCAACGAGTCGCTCCTGCTCGAAAGTGTCGAGTTCGACTGTTGCGAGTTCCTTCGTACCGATCGCCATTATGCGTCGCCCTCCTCGCGCTTGATGATGCGTGCCTTCAGGGGCAGCTTGTGGATCGCACGGGTGAGCGCTTCGCGGGCGATCGGCTCACTGACGCCGCTGAGCTCGAAGAGCACGCGGCCCGGCTTGACGTTGGCGACCCACCACTCGGGCGAACCCTTACCGGAACCCATTCGGGTCTCGGCCGGCTTCTTGGTCAGCGGACGGTCCGGGTAGATGTTGATCCACACCTTCCCACCACGACGAATGTGCCGGGTGATGGCGATACGCGCGGACTCGATCTGCCGGTTCGTCACGTATGCAGGGGTGAGCGCCTGGATGCCGTATTCACCGAAGCTGACCTCGGTGCCGCCGGTGGCGTGGCCGGTGCGGCCGGGGTGATGCTGCTTGCGGTGCTTGACTTTGCGTGGAATCAACATGGTTATGCCTCAACTCCTGCTGCGACGGGTGCCTCGGCCCTGGGGGCCGCACCGCGACGGGGACGGTCACTGCGTTCGGGACGGACGGTCTTCTGCCCGGCCTGCTCGCGAGCAAGTTCCTTGTTGGTCATGTCGCCCTTGTAGATCCAGACCTTCACACCGATGCGGCCGAAGGTGGTCTTGGCCTCATAGAAGCCGTAGTCGATGTTCGCGCGGAGCGTGTGCAACGGCACCCGGCCTTCACGATAGAACTCGGAGCGACTCATCTCGGCACCGCCCAGACGACCGGAAACCTGGATTCGCACGCCCTTGGCGCCAGCACGCTGCGCACCCTGCATGCCCTTGCGCATCGCGCGGCGGAACGCCACTCGGGCGGAGAGCTGCTCGGCGATGCCCTGGGCGACCAGTTGAGCCTCAGCCTCGGGGTTCTTGACCTCGAGGATGTTCAGCTGGATCTGCTTGCCGGTGAGCTTCTCGAGGTCGGAGCGGATCCGCTCGGCCTCGGCTCCACGACGACCGATCACGATGCCCGGACGGGCGGTGTGGATGTCGACGCGGACGCGATCACGTGTGCGCTCGATCTCGATCCGTGCCACACCCGCGCGGTCGAGCGACGCGGAGAGCAGACTGCGGATCTTGATGTCCTCAGCGACGAAGTCGCTGTAACGCTGACCGGGCTTGGTGCTGTCGGAGAACCACCGCGACACATGGTCGGTGGTGATTCCCAGACGGAAACCGTAGGGGTTTACCTTCTGACCCATTAGTTGGTCCTCGCCTTCTTGGCGGCCTTGCCGGCCTCCAGCTGGTCGGGCGTAGCCAGCACAATGGTGATGTGGCTGGTGCGCTTCAGAATCTGGAAGGCGCGACCCTGCGCACGCGGCTGGAACCGCTTCAGGGTCGTTCCCTCGTCGACGAATGCCCGGGCGATGTAGAGATCCTGCTCGTCCAGGTAGCTGTTGCTCGCATCGGCCTTGACTCGCGCGTTGGCGATCGCGGAAGCGACCAGCTTGTACACCGGCTCGCTCGCACCCTGTGGGGCGAACTTCAGGATGGCCAGGGCCTCAGTGGCCTGCTTGCCGCGGATCAGATCGACGACGCGACGAGCCTTCTGAGGGGTAACGCGGATGTGTCGCACGCGGGCGATGGACTCCACCATTTCTCTTCCTCCTTAGCGTCCCCGCGTTAGCGGCGACGACCCTTCTTGTCGTCCTTCACGTGACCACGGAAGGTGCGGGTGGGGGCGAACTCGCCGAGCTTGTGCCCGACCATGCTCTCGGTCACGAAGACCGGGATGTGCTTGCGGCCGTCGTGCACCGCAATCGTGTGGCCGAGCATGGCAGGAATGATCATCGAGCGGCGCGACCAGGTCTTGATCACGTTCTTCGTGCTGGCCTCGTTCTGGACAACGACCTTGCGGAGCAGGTGGTCGTCAACGAAGGGGCCCTTCTTGAGACTGCGTGGCATCTTCTACAACTCCTACTTGCGCTTCTTGCCGGCATTGCGCCGACGAACGATGAGCTTGTCACTTTCCTTGTTGGCGTGACGAGTGCGGCCTTCCTTCTGGCCCCAGGGGCTGACCGGGTGGCGGCCACCGGAGGTCTTGCCCTCACCACCACCGTGCGGGTGGTCGACCGGGTTCATGGCGACACCACGGACAGTCGGGCGAACGCCCTTCCAGCGCATTCGGCCCGCCTTGCCCCAGTTGATGTTCGACTGCTCAGCGTTGCCGACCTCGCCAACCGTCGCACGGCAGCGGGCATCGACATTGCGGATCTCGCCCGAAGGCAACCGAAGCTGGGCGTATGGCCCGTCCTTGGCGACGAGACGGACCGAGGAACCGGCCGCACGAGCGATCTTCGCTCCTCCGCCCGGCTTCAACTCGATCGCGTGGATGACCGTGCCGACCGGGATGTTCTTCAGCGGAAGGTTGTTGCCGGGCTTGATGTCCGCGCCGGGACCCGACTCGATGATGTCGCCCTGACCGAGCTTGTTGGGAGCCAGGATGTACCGCTTGGTGCCGTCGACATAGTGCAGCAGCGCGATCCGGGCGGTGCGGTTGGGGTCGTACTCGATATGAGCGACCTTGGCGTTCACGCCGTCCTTGTCGTTGCGGCGGAAGTCGATGACGCGGTACTGGCGCTTGTGTCCACCACCGATGTGCCGGGTCGTGATGCGTCCGGCGTTGTTGCGTCCACCCGTTTTGGGCAGCGGGCGCAGCAGCGACTTCTCCGGTGTCGACCGGGTGATCTCCGCGAAGTCCGCAACGGATGACCCACGACGACCAGGAGTTGTGGGGTTGTACTTACGAATAGCCATGTGTCTTGTTCCTCGTGATCCGCGCCGCTTAGCCGACGGCCGTGAAGATGTCGATGGAGCCGGACTTCAGCGTGACGATGGCGCGCTTGGTGTCCTTGCGCTTGCCGGTGCCGATGCGAGTGCGGCTGGTCTTGCCCTTCTTGTTCAGGGTGTTGACTGACGCGACCTGAACTCCGAAGATCTTCTCGATCGCAAGCTTGATCTCAGTCTTGTTCGAGCGGGGATCGACGATGAAGGTGTACTTGCCCTGATCGATCAGGCCGTAGCTCTTCTCGGAGACGACCGGCGCGATGATGATGTCGCGGGGGTCCTTGTTCACGGCGGTCATGCGCTGAGCTCCTTCTTCTTGGCAGCCTTGGCGGCAACGAAACCATCGAAAGCGGCCCTGGTGAAGACGATGTCATCACTGACCAGAACGTCGTAGGCGTTGAGCTGGTCCCAGGCCAGGACGTGCACGGTGGGCAGGTTCCGCACACTCTTGACGCTGGCGGTGTCGCCACGCTCCAGAATGACCAGCACGTGCTTGGACGACGCGATGCCGTCAAGCAGGCCGACGGCAGCCTTGGTCGAAGGCACGCCGCCGATCGCGAGTGACTCAACGACATGGACACGGCCGCCGCGAGCGCGGTCCGAGAGGGCGCCGAGCAGTGCAGCGGCGATCATCTTCTTGGGGGTGCGCTGCGAGTAGTCACGCGGGTGGGGTCCGTGCACAATGCCGCCGCCCCTCATCTGAGGAGCGCGAATCGAGCCCTGACGAGCGCGACCGGTGCCCTTCTGCTTGAACGGCTTGCGACCGGCACCGGAGACCTCGCCACGGCGCTTGGTGTCATGCGTGCCCTGACGTGCGGCGGCCAGCTGAGCGACGACGACCTGGTGGATCAACGGGACGTTGGTCTGGACATCGAAGATCTCAGCGGGAAGTTCGGCGGTGCCGGACTTCTTGCCGGTCACATCGATGATGTCAAGAGTGGTTGCGGTGGCCATGTGCTACGCCCCCTTCACTGCGTTGCGGACGAAAACGATACGGCCGCGGGCGCCGGGAACGGCACCCTTGACCAGCAGCAGGCCCTTGTCGAGGTCTACCGCATGAACCTTGAGGTTCTGCACGGTCACCCGCTCGCCACCCATGCGGCCGGCCATGCGCATGCCCTTGAAGACGCGGCTGGGGGTCGAGGATGCGCCGATGGAACCCGGCTTGCGGTGGTTGCGGTGCGAACCGTGGCTCGAGGAGACGCCCTTGAAGTTGTGGCGTTTCATCACCCCGGCGAAACCCTTGCCCTTGCTGGTGCCGACAACATCGACCAGCTGGCCGGCCTGGAAGATATCGACAGCGAGCTCCTGGCCGACGGCGTAGTCGGCGGCATCGGCGGTGCGGACCTCGGTCAGGTGACGGCGAGGAGTGACACCGGCCTTGTCGAAGTGGCCGGTCGCAGGCTTGTTCACCTTGCGCGGGTCGATCTGCCCGTAGGCGATCTGGACTGCGCTGTAGCCGTCGACCTCGACCGAGCGGAGTTGGGTGACGACGTTGGGGGTGATCTCGACGACGGTGACGGGCACGAGCTTGTTGTTCTCGTCCCAGACCTGCGTCATGCCCAGCTTCTTGCCGAGCAGACCCTTGGTTGTCTTGTTAGTGGTGGACATGCGTTCCTCTAGAGCTTGATCTCGATGTTGACATCGGCAGGAAGGTCGAGCCGCATCAGCGAGTCAACGGCCTTCGGGGTGGGGTCGATGATGTCGATCAGCCGCTTGTGGGTGCGCTTCTCGAACTGCTCGCGGCTGTCCTTGTACTTGTGGGGTGAACGGATGACGACCACCACGTTCTTCTCCGTCGGCAGGGGCACCGGGCCGACGACGGTGGCACCCGCACGGGTGACCGTGTCGACGATCTTGCGCGCCGAGCTGTCGATGACCTCGTGGTCATACGACTTAAGTCGAATGCGGATCTTCTGTCCCGCCATGTGTGACTCACTCTCTTCTGTGCGCCCGACCGGCTGGCCGGGACGCGTTTGTAGCGCTACTGCTGTCGCACCACTGTTCTTCTGTCAAAGGCGCTCAATCGACCCACGCGCTCGGGCGTGTCGTGCCGCCGGGCACACACGTCACCTATCAGGGTTCCGCGTGTCGATTTAGCGATGTGCCGGGAACTGGACTCTGTCCAGTTCAGCACCTGTTCTGCTGCCCGCGGCCTAGACGTGAAATCTATGCACTGCCTGGCAGTGATCAACGCCCGAAAGCGAAGAGTATTGAACTAGAAGAGTCTGCCACAACGTGGGACCTTCTGCAACCCGGGCGTGTCGCGCTCCGACCCTCCCCCACCTGAGTTGCGGACTCATGTGGTTGGGTGGGCAATCCTCGGCCTGTTTTGGGACGAAAGAGCGCAACTCAGGTGGGGGAGGGACGGGAGAAGGGCCCGGAGCGCGCTCCGGGCCCTTCTGCGTCGAGACGAGTTACTTCAGGATCTTGGTGACGGTACCGGCACCGACGGTGCGGCCGCCCTCACGGATTGCGAAGCCGAGGCCCTCTTCCATCGCGATGGGCTGGATCAGCTCAACAGTCAGGTTGATGGTGTCACCGGGCAGCACCAGCTCGGTGCCCTCGGGGAGGGTGATCACGCCGGTCACGTCCGTGGTGCGGAAGTAGAACTGCGGACGGTAGTTGGTGTAGAAGGGGTTGTGACGGCCGCCCTCCTCCTTGGAGAGGATGTAGGCCTTGCCCTCGAACTCGGTGTGCGGTGTGACCGAACCGGGCTTGACCACAACCTGACCGCGCTCGACGTCATCACGCTTGGTGCCGCGCAGCAGCAGACCACAGTTCTCGCCGGCCCATGCCTCGTCGAGCTGCTTGTGGAACATTTCGATACCCGTGACCGTGGTCTTCTGCGTCGGACGGATTCCGACGATCTCGACCTCGGAGTTGATGGAGAGGGTACCGCGCTCGGCGCGACCGGTGACGACGGTGCCGCGACCGGTGATCGTGAAGACATCCTCGATCGGCATCAGGAACGGCTTGTCCTTGTCGCGGATCGGATCGGGCACGGACTCGTCGACGGCGTCCATCAGGTCGAGGATGGACTGGGTCCACTTCGGGTCACCCTCCAGGGCCTTGAGGCCGGAGACGCGGACAACCGGAGCGTTGTCGCCGTCGAAGCCCTGGCTGGAGAGCAGCTCGCGGACCTCCAATTCGACGAGTTCGAGGATCTCCTCGTCGTCGACCATGTCGGCTTTGTTCAAGGCGACCAGCAGGTAGGGGACGCCGACCTGCTTCGCCAGCAGAACGTGCTCGCGGGTCTGAGCCATCGGGCCGTCGGTGGCGGCGACCACGAGGATCGCGCCGTCCATCTGAGCGGCACCGGTGATCATGTTCTTGATGTAGTCGGCGTGGCCGGGAGCGTCGACGTGAGCGTAGTGGCGCTTGGGGGTCTCGTACTCAACGTGGGAGATATTGATCGTGATACCACGCTGGCGCTCCTCGGGAGCGGAGTCGATGGACGCGAAGTCGCGCTGCACGTTGGTGGGCGACGGATACTTGTCGGCAAGAACCTTGGAGATCGCCGCGGTGAGCGTGGTCTTTCCGTGGTCGACGTGACCGATCGTTCCGATGTTTACGTGCGGCTTAGTCCGCTCGAACTTGGCCTTAGCCACTGTGGGTCCTCCTCAGGACTCGTGTAACTCCACCGGGCGCTGGTTTGCGTCCGGCGGGATACGGGATTTGTGTATTCATGTTACCTGCTGAGTCTGAGCGTCGCTACGCGGGCTCAATCCCGGCACGATGGGGTCGGCCTACTCGCCCTTGGCCTTCTGGACGATCTCGTCGGCAACAGCCTTCGGGACCTCGGCGTAGCTGTCGAACGACATCGAGTACACGGCGCGGCCCGAAGTCTTGGACCTCAGGTCACCGACGTATCCGAACATCTCGGACAGCGGCACGGTGGCACGAACGACCTTGACGCCGGTCGCATCCTCCATGGACTGGATCTGCCCGCGACGCGAATTCAGGTCACCGATCACGTCACCCATGTATTCCTCAGGGGTGCGCACCTCGACGGCCATCAGCGGCTCGAGCAGAACGGGGTTGGCCTTGCGGGCGGCTTCCTTGTATGCGATGGATCCCGCGATCTTGAAGGCCATCTCCGAGGAATCGACATCATGGGCGGCACCATCGACCAGAGTGGCCTTGACGCCAACAGTGGGATAGCCGGCCAGCACGCCGACCTGCATGGCGTCGCGGATTCCGGCATCGACCGAGGGGATGTACTCGCGGGGAACACGACCACCGGTCACGGCGTTCACGAACTCGTACGAGGTCTCCGGGGTGACCGCCATCGGCTCGATCGTGATCTGAA
The DNA here is from genome assembly GCA_963703545.1 of uncultured Actinomycetota bacterium. Classification (GTDB taxonomy): domain Bacteria; phylum Actinomycetota; class Actinomycetes; order Actinomycetales; family Microbacteriaceae; genus CAVPES01. Next base: position 32,508 of record CAVPES010000052.1, on the reverse strand, counting down.
TCTTGGCGAACTGCCCGGAACCACCGGTCTGCTTCTTGTGGGTGTAATCGTACTTCTCGACGGCCTTCTTGATCGTCTCCCGGTACGCGACCTGCGGCTTGCCGACGTTCGCCTCGACGTTGAATTCACGCTTCATTCGGTCGACCAGGATGTCCAGGTGCAGCTCGCCCATCCCCTTGATGACCGTCTGGCCGGTCTCCTGGTTCTGCTCGGTGCGGAACGTGGGGTCTTCTTCGGCCAGCTTCTGGATCGCGGTGCCGAGCTTCTCCTGGTCGGCCTTGGTCTTGGGCTCGATGGCGACCTCGATCACTGGCTCGGGGAAAGTCATCGATTCCAGGACGACCTGATGCTGCGGGTCGCACAGGGTGTCGCCGGTGGTGGTGTCCTTGAGGCCGATGACAGCGTAGATGTGCCCGGCGGTGACTGAGTCGACCGGGTTCTCCTTGTTGGCGTGCATCTGGAAGATCTTGCCGATGCGCTCCTTCTTGCCCTTGGTCGAGTTGATCACCTGGGCCCCGCTGTCGAGGCGGCCGGAGTAGACGCGCACATAGGTGAGGCGACCGAAGAACGGGTGCACCGCGACCTTGAACGCGAGCGCCGAGAACGGCTCGGTGGCGTCCGGGTGACGCAGGATGATCTTTTCGGGATCGTGCGGGTCGTGCGCCTCGATCGCGGGCACGTCCAGCGGCGAGGGCAGGTAGTCGATCACCGCGTCGAGCATCGGCTGCACGCCGCGGTTCTTGAAGGCCGAGCCGCAGAGCACGGGGTAGATCTCCGAGTTGACGGTGAGCTTGCGGATGGCAGCCTTGATCTCTGCGACGGTCAGCTCCTCACCGCCGAAGTACTTCTCGAGCAGAGCATCGTCAGTCTCGGCGACGGTCTCGAGCAGAATCTTGCGGTACTCGTCGGCCTTCTCTCTGAGATCAGCAGGGATCTCCTCGATCTCGTACTTCGCGCCCATCTGCACGTCACCCTTGGAGTCACCGCGCCAGGTCAGCGCGCGCATCTCGACCAGATCGACGACACCTTCGAAGGTGTTCTCGAAGCCGATCGGCAGCTGGATCACCAGCGGCTTCGCACCGAGGCGCTTGACGATCGTGTCGACCGTGAAGTAGAAGTCGGCACCCAGCTTGTCCATCTTGTTGACGAAGCAGATCCTGGGCACGTTGTACTTGTCGGCCTGGCGCCACACCGTCTCGGACTGGGGCTCGACGCCCTCCTTGCCGTCGAAGACGGCGACGGCACCGTCGAGGACGCGCAAGGAGCGCTCGACCTCCACGGTGAAGTCGACGTGGCCGGGGGTATCGATGATGTTGATCTGGTTCTTGTTCCAGAAGCAGGTAGTCGCCGCGGAGGTGATGGTGATGCCGCGCTCCTGCTCCTGCGCCATCCAGTCCATCGTGGCGGCGCCGTCGTGGACCTCACCGATCTTGTGCGTGATTCCCGTGTAGAACAGGATGCGCTCGGTCGTGGTGGTCTTGCCTGCATCGATGTGCGCCATGATGCCGATATTGCGGACCTTGTTCAGGTCAGTGAGCACGTCCTGTGCCACAGGTTTCCTCCGAAAGTTATGGTTCTGGGTTCTCGAACAGGAATGGACTCGTCGGTCGGGAGAACACGCGTCTCCCGACCGACGAGCTGCCGGCTACCAGCGGTAGTGGGCGAATGCCTTGTTCGACTCGGCCATCTTGTGCGTGTCCTCGCGGCGCTTCACCGCGGCGCCGAGGCCGTTGGATGCGTCGAGGATCTCGTTGGTGAGGCGCTCGGTCATGGTCTTCTCGCGGCGCGCCTTGGCGTAGCTGGTGAGCCAGCGCAGCGCCAAGGTGTTGGCGCGGTGCGGCTTGACCTCGACCGGAACCTGGTACGTGGAACCGCCGACGCGGCGCGAGCGAACCTCAAGAGTGGGGCGGACGTTGTCGAGAGCCTTCTTCAGAACGACGACGGCATCCTGGCCGCTCTTGGCGGCAACGCTCTCGAGGGCACCGTAGACGATGCGCTCGGCAAGGCCCTTCTTGCCGTCAAGCAGGATCTTGTTCACGAGCTGGCTGACAATGGGGGCACCGTATACCGGGTCGGCGACAACGGGGCGCTTGGGAGCTGGTCCTTTACGAGGCATTACTTCTTCTTCTCCAGCTTGGCGCCGTAACGGCTGCGAGCCTGCTTGCGGTTCTTGACGGCCTGGGTGTCCAGTGCGCCGCGGACGATCTTGTAACGGACACCGGGCAGGTCCTTGACACGGCCGCCACGGACGAGCACCATCGAGTGCTCCTGGAGGTTGTGGCCCTCACCGGGAATGTAGGCGGTGACCTCGGTACCGTTCGAGAGCTTCACACGGGCGACCTTGCGCAGCGCTGAGTTCGGCTTCTTGGGAGTCGTGGTGTAAACGCGGGTGCACACGCCGCGTTGCTGGGGGTTGCCCTTCAGGGCGGGCGCCTTGGTCTTGGTGACCTTCGGCGAACGACCCTTACGGACCAACTGCTGAATAGTTGGCACTGAAATTGCTCCTTGATATGTGCTGCACGGTGACAGCCTGGTGATGGTTAGCATTCGTGACACCCGTTCGACGGGGTGCTGCGAGTTCATCTGGACCCACCGGGCATCGCAGAGTAGCTTTGCCTTTTGAGGTGGTGGGTATGCCGTGGGGGAGGCTCATCAAGAGTTCCCGACGTGTGATCCAGCCGTGACCCATGCATCCCCTCGCGGGCACGGCACGAGTGCACGACAAGGCGCACACCCGACCGATGTTACGCCGTGCTTCGACGCAGGTCAAACCATCGACCTGTCTGCGACTGTGCAGGATGGCGGCCCGCCCCTGACGGGAGCGGCGGGCCGCCCTCGATCACAACTCGATTCTGCCGTTACTTGACCAGCCACCCGGCGTCGACGGGCAGTGTCACGCCCGTGATGTAGCGTGCCTCATCGGAGGCCAGGAACAGCACGGCGTTGCTGATATCGACCGGCTCAACCCACGGGATCGCCAGCGCGTTGAGCGTTTGGAATCGCGGTGCGAGCGCCTCTCTGGTGCGCTCCTTCGGGGCCAGATCCGGGGCGAACAATGCGTAGGTCGACTCGTTCTGGATCATGTCAGTGTTCACCATTGTCGGGTGCACGCTGTTGACCCTGATCCAGTCGGGGGCGAGCTCGAGAGCCAGGGTCCGCATCAGGCCGACGATGCCGTGCTTGGCAGCGACGTAGTGGGCGCTGTTCGCGATTCCCTTCAGTCCCAGAGCCGAACTGGTCAGGATCATCGAGCCGCCGCCCGCGGCCCGCAGGTGCGGGGTCGCAGCCTTCGTTGCGTGCCAGACGCCGGTCAGATTGACACCGATCATGTCCTGCCACTGTTCCTCGGTGAGCTCGTCAGCCGGCGCGAAACTGGCGATTCCGGCGTTCGCCGATACGATGTCGAGCCTGCCGAGCTGTGCGACCCCATCGTCAAGAGCGGCCTTGACCGCGCCGAAATCGCGCACATCCGCCTGGGTCGCCACGATCCGTCGATCCAGAGCCTCGATCAGACGGACCGTCTCGGCCAGATCATCCGGCGTCGACATCTCATACGGCACCGTGCCGATCTGACCGGTCAGATCGATCGCGATGATGTCGGCACCCTCCTGAGCGAGCCGGATCGCGTGGCTGCGCCCCTGGCCCCGCGCGGCACCGGTGACGAAAGCGACTTTGCCTTCTACACGTCCCATTTTTCTACCTTCTCTTCTGAAATTCGGATCGCCGAGTGCGATCCGAGGCATGAAGGCGGTCGCGGACCGAGGTATCGACTGCGGTGGCGACAACCTGGAATGCCACCACACTAATGACACTCAGTGCCGAAGACAATGGCTCGACCGGACCGCGGATGACGCACGGCGGAGCGAAACCTGCGCCTGGCGCCATGGTCACTCAGCCGGAGAGCGGGCGATCGGTCCGAACCAGAGCCGCCACGGTGAGCGCCGCGCCGGCTGCCGCAATCAGGACTGCGACAATGTAGCCCTGCACCATCTGATGGGCAAGGAACGCTGCAGTCCCGGCGGCGGCTCCCCCGCCGATCACCAGCCAGGCCAGGGCACCGCCGGCCAGATAAGCGACGCCGGCCACGACCGGGCCGAGAGTGCACAGGCCGATCGGAAACGGCCGCCGACGGCGATCACCGCGAGTGAGCCGCAGCAGAACCGGGAGGAGAGCCGCCGCAGAGACGGCGATCATGATCGGGCCGACCAGCGGACCAGCGGCCGCCTCCTCCACGATGGTGCCGTCGGTCAGAAGACTGATCACGCCCAATCCCGCGATCAGCAGTGCTAGGTAGAGGGCGATCCCGAGCACAGCCGTGAACGGTGTCGCCATACCCCGGGCCGGCCACGGCTCAGAGGGTCGGGGCGTACCCGAGGGGGGATTCGGCGAGCCTGCGCTCATAATCTGCCTTCGCCTCCGTATTTCGGATAGTGACCTTGGCGCCACGCCTGGCCACGATTGCGCCAACCCAGATGGTGACCTCGCGAGCGACGATGAACACGATGATCGCCTGCGGTGAGAGCACGGTATCGGCGAGGAAGCCGGAGACTTCGGCTGGCCGCAGCAACCACGCCTGGTTGATCAGGGCCCCGCCCAGCAGCGTCAACCACGCGATCAGCCCCACCCCGAAACCGCCGATCACATATCCCGGCCAACCGCCGCGATTGACGACCGCGGCAAGCAGCAGGAAACCGAGATAGAAGCCGATGATCGGCAGCACGAACCACGTGGTCGAGAAGTACTCGGCGGCGGCCACCACCGCAGAGGAGGACTCGCTCAGCAACAGCCAGAGAAAGATGATGCCCGCATAGACGACGCCGAAGATCAGAGCCCCGAGCAGGCCGATCATAGCTCCGAACCAGCGATTGTTCTGGGCCTTGGGGGGCGTCGGAGCCTGAATGTAGATCGGTGCCGGTGGCATGGGCGCGGGGGGCATCGGCGTGAGAGTTTCGGCGGGCGGCACATCACGACTGCCCATGGGCATCGGCTCGATGGGGGGGAGTTCCGGCTCGCGGGAAACGGATTGCGCGGGCGCCAGGAATCCCTTCGACTCGGACGCGGCCGAGCGATCATCGAACGGCGGGGTGACGGGGTCGAGCGGGGTCGGGGTCGAAGCCCCCGGCGGGACCGACGAGTCCGGGGATGCATCGACCGGATCAACCGGCCCGGTACCTCCGCTGGTGTTGCTCATCGCGCCGCTCCTCTCGTCGCGGAGAGTCCTCCGCGACGCTGACAGTGTACCAAGCGGCCCGGAAGACCGTGTTCCCGTTCTCCGGCTTTCCGAAAATCCGCAGCGCCTGCACGCATCGGGGCGGGAGTTTTCACTCCCGCCCCGGGCGTCGCTGCGGGCCGCGCGTAAAACCGCTAGTTGTAGGTACCGGGCTGGTAGTCGTCGCTGGAGAAGCTGTCGAAGTCGACGAAGGACAGATCCGACTCACCGAAGACCGCGTCATCCGCGAAGATCCGGTTCGGGTAGCGCTCGGCCTTCGCCTCCTCCGTCGCCTCGACGACGACGTTGCGGTAGCGGGCGAGGCCGGTACCGGCCGGAATCAGCTTGCCGATGATCACGTTCTCCTTGAGGCCCATCAGCGGGTCGCTCTTGCCCTCCATGGCCGCCTGCGTGAGGACGCGGGTCGTCTCCTGGAAGGAAGCGGCGGAAAGCCAGGACTCGGTCGCCAGTGAGGCCTTGGTGATTCCCATGACCTCCTGGCGAGCCGAAGCAGTCTTCTTGCCCTCGTTCAGCGCCTCGCGGTTGATGGAGTTGTACTTCGACCGGTCCACCAGTTCGCCGGGAAGCAGATCGGTGTCACCCTGGTCGACAACCGTGACCTTGCGCAGCATCTGCCGCACGATGACCTCGATGTGCTTGTCGTGGATCGGCACGCCCTGCGAGCGGTAGACGCCCTGGACGCCGTCGACGAGGTGCAACTGCACTGCGCGGACGCCCTTGACCCGGAGAACTTCCTTGGGGTCGAGGTTTCCCACGTGCAGCTGTTGTCCGAGCTCGACATGCTGGCCGTCGTCGATCAGGAGAGTGGCACGCTTGAGCACCGGGTAGTAGACAGGCTCATCGCCGTTGTCGGGAGTGAGAACCAGCTTGCGGCTGCGGTCCGTGTCCTCGATCGTGACTCGGCCGGCCGCCTCAGCGATCGGGGATGCCCCCTTCGGGGTGCGCGCCTCGAACAACTCGGTGACTCGAGGAAGACCCTGGGTGATGTCGTCTGCGGAGGCGGACCCACCGGTGTGGAAGGTGCGCATCGTCAGCTGGGTGCCAGGCTCACCGATCGATTGCGCGGCGATGATGCCGACCGCCTCACCGATGTCGACGAGTTTCCCGGTCGCGAGCGAGCGGCCGTAGCAGGCAGCGCACACGCCGATCGCGGACTCGCAGGTCAGCACCGAACGGACCTTGATCTGCTCGACGCCGGCAGTCATCAGCCGGTCGATCAGCACGTCACCGACGTCGGAGCCTGCGGTCGCGATGACCGAGCCCTTGGCGTCGATCGCGTCGGTCGCGAGTGAGCGAGCGTACACGGCGTTCTCGACGTTCTCGTCACGAACCAGGTTCCCGGCGGCGTCGATCGCGGCGATCCTCAGGTCCAGACCCTTGGTCGTGCCGCAGTCGTCCTCGCGGATGATGACATCCTGCGAGACATCGACCAGACGCCGGGTCAGGTACCCCGAGTCGGCGGTGCGCAGTGCGGTGTCGGCCAGACCCTTGCGAGCACCGTGAGTGGCGATGAAGTACTCGGCGACCGACAAGCCCTCGCGGTACGAGGAGATGATCGGACGCGGGATGATCTCGCCCTTGGGGTTCGAGACCAGACCTCGCATGCCGGCGATGTTGCGCACCTGCAGCCAGTTGCCGCGAGCACCAGAGGTCACCATGCGGTTGATGGTGTTGTCCTTCGGGAAGTTGTCCTGCATGGCCTTGGCGACGTCCTCAGTGGCCTTGGTCCAGATCGAGATGAGCTCCGCGCGACGCTCGGCGTCGGTGGTCAGGCCCTTCTCGAACTGGTCCTGCACCTTGGCGGCCTGCTTCTCGTAGCCGGCGACGATCTGCGGCTTGTTCGGCGGCGTCAGGATGTCGGAGAGCGCAACCGTGACGCCCGAACGGGTCGCCCAGTGGAAGCCGGCGTCCTTGATGTTGTCCAGAGTCGCGGCGACGACGGTCTTGGGGTAGCGCTCCGCGAGATCGTTGACGATCTGCGACAGGCGACCCTTGTCGGCGACGTCCTCGAAGTACGGGTAGTCATCAGGAAGCTGCTCGTTGAAGATGGCCCGGCCGAGGCTCGTCTGCCTCAGCAGTGTCTGACCCTGGACGAATCCTTCCGGCGCCTCGGACTCGGGCAGGTAGAGACCCTCGAGACGAATCCGGACGACTGCATTCAGGTCGAGCGAACCCTGGTCCTTGGCGAGGATCGCCTCGGCGACCGAGGAGAACGCGCGGCCCTCGCCGATGGCACCCTCCTTGATCGTGGTCAGGTGGTGCAGACCGATGATCATGTCCTGGGTCGGCAGGGTGACCGGACGGCCGTCGGAGGGCTTCAGGATGTTGTTCGAGGCAAGCATCAGGATGCGCGCCTCGGCTTGAGCCTCCATCGACAGCGGCAGGTGCACGGCCATCTGGTCACCGTCGAAGTCCGCGTTGAACGCAGCACACACGAGCGGGTGCAGTTGGATGGCCTTGCCCTCGACGAGCTGGGGCTCGAAAGCCTGGATGCCGAGGCGGTGCAGCGTGGGTGCGCGGTTCAGCAGAACCGGGCGTTCACGGATGATCTCCTCGAGCACGTCCCAGACTTCGGGGCGGCTGCGCTCCACGGCACGCTTTGCAGCCTTGATGTTCTGAGCGTGTCCCAGATCGATCAGGCGCTTGATCACGAAAGGCTTGAAGAGTTCCAGCGCCATCTGCTTGGGCAGACCGCACTGGTGCAGCTTCAGTTGCGGACCGACGATGATGACCGAACGGCCGGAGTAGTCGACGCGCTTGCCGAGCAGGTTCTGACGGAACCGACCCTGCTTGCCCTTGAGCATGTCACTGAGCGACTTCAGCGCCCGGTTGCCCGTGCCCGTGACCGGGCGGCCGCGGCGACCGTTGTCGAAGAGAGCGTCGACGGCCTCCTGCAGCATGCGCTTCTCGTTGTTGACGATGATCTCGGGAGCGGCGAGGTCGAGCAACCGGCGCAGCCGGTTGTTGCGGTTGATCACCCGACGGTACAGATCGTTGAGGTCACTGGTCGCGAAGCGGCCACCGTCGAGCTGGACCATGGGTCGCAGCTCCGGGGGAATGACCGGGACGACATCGAGCACCATCGCGGCGGGCGAGTTCCCGGTCTGCAGGAAGGAGTTGACCACACGCAGACGCTTGATCGCGCGGATCTTCTTCTGGCCCTTGCCGTTGGCGATCTGGTCGCGCAACTCGATGCTCTCGGCCGCGAGGTCGAAGGCGAGCAGGCGGCGCTTGATCGCTTCAGCGCCCATGTACGCGGTGAAATAGTCGCCGAAGCGGTCCACGAGTTCATGGAAGACGGCGTCTTCCGGCTTGAGATCGCCGACCTTGAGGTTGCGGAACTCATCCCAGACGCGTTCGAGGTGGGTGATCTGCTCGTCAGAGCCCTTGCGGATCTGACCCATCTCCTTCTCGGCGGCATCCCTGGTGCGGCGCTTCTGATCAGCCTTGGCGCCCTCCGCCTCCAGAGCGGCGAGGTCCTCTTCGAGCTTCTGCATGCGCTGGGCGATGCGGTCGTCGCGCTGGTCGGCGAGGGTCTTGATCTCGAGCCGCAACTCGTTCTCCAGCCCGGGCATGTCCTGGTGACGACCATCATCATCGACCGAGATGACCATGTATGCGGCGAAGTAGATGACCTTCTCGAGGTCCTTCGGCGCCATGTCCAGCAGGTAGCCGAGTCGGCTCGGCACACCCTTGAAGTACCAGATGTGGGTTACCGGGGCCGCGAGCTCGATGTGCCCCATCCGCTCGCGACGCACCGCCGACTTGGTGACCTCGACGCCGCAGCGCTCGCAGACGATGCCCTTGAAGCGGACCCGCTTGTACTTGCCGCAGGCGCACTCCCAGTCCCGGGTCGGCCCGAAGATCTGCTCTCCGAAGAGGCCGTCCTTCTCGGGCTTCAGGGTGCGGTAGTTGATGGTCTCGGGCTTCTTGACCTCGCCGTGCGACCAACGACGGATGTCGTCAGCGGTGGCCAGGCCGATGCGAAGCTCAGAAAACTGTGTTGGGTCGAGCAATTCCGTTGTCTCTCTCTCGAACTATTCAGTGAGTGGTCGGCCCGGCTCAGATCTCGTCGATCGACGAGGACTCGAAGCGGGTGGAAATGTTGATGCCCAGCTCTTCAGCGGCACGGAAGACCTCGTCGTCCTTGTCCTGGAGGCTGACCGGCTGGCCGTCCGCCGAGAGCACCTCGACGTTCAGGCACAGCGACTGCATCTCCTTGATCAGGACTTTGAAGGACTCCGGGATGCCAGGCTCCTGGATGTTCTCTCCCTTGACGATGGCCTCGTAGACCTTCACGCGGCCGAGGATGTCGTCGGACTTGATCGTCAACAGCTCCTGCAGCGCATAGGCGGCACCGTATGCCTCGAGCGCCCACACCTCCATCTCGCCGAAACGCTGCCCGCCGAACTGTGCCTTGCCGCCGAGCGGCTGCTGGGTGATCATCGAGTACGGACCCGTCGAACGAGCGTGGATCTTGTCGTCGACAAGGTGGTGGAGCTTCAGGATGTACATGTAGCCGACCGAGACCGGGGCCGGGAACGGGTCACCGGAGCGGCCGTCGAAGAGCAGTGCCTTGCCGCTCGAGCCGATCAGTCGGTCGCCGTCGCGGGTGGGCAGCGTCGAGTCGAGCAGACCCGCGATCTCCTCCTCGGCGGCACCGTCGAAGACGGGTGTCGCCACCTTGGTACCGGGCGCGGCTTCGCGTGCACCAGCCGGAAGGCCCCGGGCCCACGTGGGGTTCCCCTCCACTTTCCAGCCCTGCATGGCGACCCAGCCGAGGTGAGTCTCGAGCACCTGCCCGAAGTTCATCCGACCGGGGATGCCCAGCGGGTTCAGCACGACATCGACGGGCGTGCCGTCAGCCAGGAAGGGCATGTCCTCGACCGGCAGGATCTTGGAGATGACACCCTTGTTCCCGTGGCGGCCGGCGAGCTTGTCACCCTCGGTGATCTTGCGCTTCTGGGCGATGTAGACGATGACCCGCTGGTTGACCCCGGAGCCGAGTTCGTCGTCGTTCTCGGCGGAGAACTCCTTGACCGCGATGATCGTGCCCTGCTCGCCGTGCGGCACCTTGAGGCTCGTGTCACGGACCTCGCGGCTCTTCTCGTTGAAGATCGCGCGCAGCAGACGCTCCTCGGCGCTGAGCTCGGTCTCACCCTTCGGGGTGACCTTGCCGACCAGGATGTCACCGGGGCGGACCTCGGCGCCGATGCGGATGATGCCGCGCTCGTCGAGGTCCTTCAGCAGCTCCGGGCTGACGTTGGGGAGGTCACGGGTGATCTCCTCCTTGCCCAGCTTGGTGTCGCGGGCGTCGACCTCGTACTCCTCGATGTGGATCGAGGAGAGCACGTCGTCCTTGACCAGATTCTGGCTCAGGATGATGGCGTCCTCGAAGTTGTGACCCTCCCAGGGCATGAAGGCGACCAGCAGGTTCTTGCCGAGCGCGAGCTCGCCGTTCTCGGTCGCCGGGCCGTCGGCGATGACCTCGCCGACCTCGACGCGGTCGCCCGCACTGACGATGACGCGGTTGTTGTAGCTGGTGCCCTGGTTGGAGCGGTCGAACTTGCGCAGGTAGTAGTCCTGAGTTCCGCCCTCGTCGAGCTGCATGGTCACGACATCGGCCGAGACCTCCAGAACGACACCGGACTTCTCCGCGGTCACCACGTCACCGGCGTCGATTGCGGTGAAGCCCTCCATGCCGGTGCCCACGACAGGGCTCTCGCTGCGCAGCAGCGGCACGGCCTGACGCTGCATGTTCGCGCCCATCAGGGCGCGGTTCGCGTCGTCGTGCTCGAGGAACGGAATGAGCGAGGTCGCAACCGAGACCATCTGGCGCGGGGAGACGTCCATGTAGTCGATCACCTCGGCGTGGAAGAGATCGACCTCGCCGCCCTTCTTACGGGCGAGCACGCGATCCTCCGCAAAGGAGCCGTCCTTCTTGAGCGGTGCATTCGCCTGCGCGACGATGTGCTCGTCCTCCTCGCTGGCGGTCAGGTAGTCGATGTACTCGGTCACCTTGCCGCTGACAACGCGACGGTACGGGGTCTCGATGAAACCGAAGGAGTTGATTCGGGCGAAGGAGGCCAGCGAACCGATCAGGCCGATGTTCGGGCCTTCCGGAGTCTCGATGGGGCACATCCGGCCGTAGTGCGAGGGGTGCACATCCCGGACCTCGACGCCGGCACGCTCACGGGAGAGGCCACCGGGGCCCAGCGCCGAGAGCCGACGCTTGTGGGTCAGGCCCGCGAGCGGGTTGTTCTGGTCCATGAACTGGGAGAGCTGGCTCGTGCCGAAGAACTCCTTGATCGCTGCGACGACGGGCCGCACGTTGATCAGGGTCTGCGGAGTGATGGCTTCGATATCCTGAGTGGTCATCCGCTCGCGGACGACGCGCTCCATCCGGGACAGACCGGTGCGGACCTGGTTCTGGATCAACTCGCCGACGGCACGGATGCGTCGGTTGCCGAAGTGGTCGATATCGTCGACGTCCAGGCGGACGTCGACGGGCTTGCCGTCGCGCGTACCGGGGATGGTCGTCTGGTTCTCGTGCAGCGCGACGAGGTACTTGATCGTCGCGATGATGTCCCGGACACTGAGCACCGAGTCGCTCAGCGCAGCCTCGAGACCGAGTTTGCGGTTGATCTTGTAGCGACCGACCTTGGCGAGATCGTAACGCTTGGAGTTGAAGTAGAAGTTGTCCAGCAGGGCGCGGGCGGCCTCGGCGGCGACCTGCTCGCCCGGGCGCAGCTTGCGGTAGATGTCCTTGAGGGCCTCTTCCTTGGTCAGGATGCTGTCTTTGGACAGCGTCTCCTCGATGGACGAGTAGCCCTTGAACTCCTCGAGGATGTCCTCACTGGTCATGCCGAGGGCCTTGAGGAAGACGGTGACCGACTGCTTGCGCTTGCGGTCGATGCGGACACCCACCTGGTCGCGCTTGTCGATCTCGAACTCGAGCCATGCGCCACGGCTCGGGATGATTCTCGCCGAGTAGATATCTTTATCCGAGAGCTTCTCCGGAGTGCGGTCGAAGTAGACGCCGGGGGAACGGACCAGCTGGGAGACGACGACGCGCTCGGTGCCGTTGATGATGAAGGTGCCCTTGTCGGTCATCAGCGGGAAGTCGCCCATGAAGACCGTCTGGGTCTTGATCTCACCGGTCAGGTGATTCATGAACTCCGCCTCGACGTAGAGGGGGGCGGCATAGGTCTTGCCGCGCTCCTTGCACTCGTCGAGGGTGTACTTCTTCTCCTCGAGGAAAGGCTTGGTGAACGACAGTTGCATCGTCTCGCCAAGATCCTCGATGGGAGAGATCTCCTCGAAGATCTCCTCGAGTCCACTCTTGCCGGGCAGATCCTGACGTCCCGCGGCGGTGGCTTGCGCCACGCGTTCCTTCCAGATGTCATTGCCGACGAGCCAATCGAAACTCTCGGTCTGCAGGGCGAGCAGATCCGGGACAGTCAGCGTGTCAGTGATTTTCGCAAAGGAGAGCCGCGACGCTGCGCGGCCATTCTTTGGTGTCTTGTCGGTGGATGCGTTGCGCGCAGCAGCCAAGGAAATAACCTCCGGTTGACCCCGTCGGGTCGTTACTGTTGAAGTAGGGCGAACTCCCCGAACCTGACTAATTCGGTGTCACATACCCAAGATCTGGCGAATGGTGACACGCGTGCCGACCGCAATATGAGGGCATAGGTTTGTCAGGGAGCGCAAAGATCAACTATAGAACGAGATCTGCCCGCTTGTCCACTTCTTGTTCATCCGGTGCACTCGGGGCACGGGCTGTCGCCATCCATCCTGCCCTCCGTCTCGGGAGCAGGGGTCGGTAGGGTGTGAGGGTGAGTAGCGAGACGTCGATCGTGCTGACGGCCAGCGGGAAGCGCGCCGAGATCGAGCCGGATCGCTGGCGGCCCGGCAGCTTCCAACTGGTCGTCGACGGCACACCGCAGTCGCACGTGAATCCGGAGGATCCGACCCAGCTCTACTTCGAGTACGTGGAACGGATCGGCCACGTGATCGACCAGATCGGCATGCCGGGTCAGCCGCTCACGGCCGTGCACCTCGGTGCCGGTGCGATGACCATCCCGCGCTACATCGAGGCAACCAGGCCGGGATCGCGCCAACAGGTCATCGAACTGGAACGGGATCTCATCGCGTTGGTCCGCGCGCACCTGCCGCTGCCGCCCCGGGCGTCGATCCGGATCCGCTACGGCGATGCCCGTGAGGTGCTCGGGCGGCTGCCCGCCGGATTGAACGGAACCGCCGATCTGCTGGTCGCCGACATCTTCAGCGGCGCGCAGACGCCCGCCCACGTCACCACCGTTGAGTTCTACCGGATGGCGGCGGCGATCCTGAAGCCGGACGGCATCCTGGTCGTCAACGTCGCCGACGCCCCCGGCCTCGCCTTCGCTCGCGGTCAGGCCGCAACGCTGTCCGCCGTGTTCCAGAATGTCGCGATCCTGGCCGAGGCCCAGGTGCTCAAGGGCCGCCGCTTCGGGAACCTGGTGATGGTCGCCTCGCAGTCGTCGCTGCCGATCGACTGGCTTCCGCGACTGCTGGCCGGCGGACCGCACCCGGCCAGATCGATCGCCGGGCGCGAACTCATCGACTTCATCGCCGGGGCTCGGGTGGTCACGGACGACACGGCACTGCCATCGCCCGCACCGTCGCGCGGGATTTTCGGACCCCGAAGCTGAGCCCGAGTCCTGCGGCGGGCAGGACCGTCGCGGGCTGCCGCAATGGCGAAGCTCTGCTTCCTCTCCACCACAACAGTGCGCGAAACTGGCTCCTTGGCCGAGTTCGGCCCCGTCGATGACCGCGCGCGGAGCAGTGCCGTAGCCTCGAGGAATGGCAGATCCGGTTCGCGTGCGGCGCTGGGCTGAGGCGCTGATCGCGCTTCACCTCGACCCGTCTCTGTGGTCCTTCGACTTCGACAATGCCAAGCGCCGTGCCGGCCTGTGCAATTACCGGGACAAGAGAATCTCGGTATCCCGATATCTTGCTCTCCGCTACGAAGACGATGAAGTCCACCAGATTCTGCTGCACGAAATCGCCCATGCGATCGCTGGACCGAGAGCCGCCCACGGACCCGCGTGGCGAAGAGTCGCGGCGGAACTCGGTTATCACGGGGACCGCCTGCACGATGGCCCGATCGCGGACGAACTCGCGACCTGGGTGGGCACCTGCCGTAACGGCCACACCCACTATCGCTATCGCAAACCCACGAGGGCGCTGTCCTGCGGGCTCTGCAGCCGCGGGTTCTCCTCCGCCGACCTCATCGACTGGACACCGCGAGAAGTATCAACCCATGCCCGACGCCAGGCCGCGAGCGGGGCCTGACTCGCGCACTCCGACACCGCAGTGCCGATCGGCGTCGAGCCCGGTTCAGTCGACGACGCTGACTTCCTTCCAGAACGCCACGTAGTCGCTGAAATCCTTGCCCACCCGCTCGAATGAGGTGGGATAGGGATTCGGGTACGACCAAGCGCGGTCAGGGTATTCGGTCGTGCCGTCACTGACGGTGAAGTACTGGCACTCGCCCTTCCACACGCAGGTGTACGGCGTCGGCGACTTCGACAGGTAGGCCTGCTTCACACTCGCCGGCGGGAAATACCAGTTTCCCTCGATCTTGATCAGATCCTCTTCGGGGGCCTCGGCCAGAACGATCCCACCCAGTACAGCTTTCATTGCTCTCTCCTCGGACGAAATTCTCGACTCGTTCCAGACCACAACGTCAGCGCAACCCAGATGATTCCTGTCGTGAAGTCTGCTGCGCGCTTACCGAGGCGCTGAGCAGGTGATCGAACGCTCGGGCGAGTCCGGCGTAGCTGGCCGCGGCTGCAGCCGCCTCCGGGGAGGTGTCGTCTATGCCGACGTCGCCAAGCGCGTCGATTACCGCTCCTGCCGCCAGCATGTCCTCGACCGCGAATCTCACGCTGCCATCAGCACGCAGTCCGCCGGCGGCAAGGACGGCGACGCCGATCCGGCCGCCCCGCTCGACCTGCGCCTGCAGAATCGCCGCGGCGGTCTGCTGCGCAGTGGCTGCGCTGGCAGCCAGTACCGACGCGAACGCCGAACTCGGCGGGGCGGGGGCATCGCCGGGAAGCTCATCAACCCAGACCACAATGTCCGCGGAGGCGCCAAGCGCCTTCGCGCCGGCCGTCCCCCAGTCGAAACGAACCTGGTATTTGCCTTGTTCAGTCACTTCTCCAGCTTAATCCGCTAGGCTGAACCCACTAGGTGCGCAGAAATGCTCGCCCTGCGTCGTTGAACGCTTTCTCGCGATGGACCGGCTGGCTCAGCCCCGTTCCCTCTCTTGATACTTATCACGGCGAACGATTTTGCCCATCGGCAGATTCGCCAGTTACTCCCGATCCGCATTGCTCAGGCCTCTGCCTGAGTATCGGCGGGTCTCGATGTGCCTCGCGGCACATCGATCACCGGGAGTGTTATGCCCGGAAAGGCAACCCCTCAGATGACCACACCAACATTCAGCACGCTCGGCGTGCCCCAGCCTCTCGTCAACGTCCTGACGGCGACCGGCATCGACAGTCCCTTCCCGATCCAGGTCGACACCCTGCCCGACACTCTGGCCGGTCGCGACGTATTGGGTCGCGGCAAGACGGGCAGCGGCAAGACGCTCGCCTTTGCCATCCCAATGGTGGCCCGCCTCGGCGGCGCCCTCTCGGGGGAAAGCGCCGGTCCGGACGCCCACTCGCGCTGATCCTCGCACCGACCCGCGAACTGGCCACTCAGATCGCCGCGGCGCTCAAGCCGCTCGCCGATGCCTACGGATTGAAGAGCACCACCATCTTCGGCGGCGTCTCGCAGAACCCACAGGTTGCTGCACTCAAGCAGGGCGTCGACATCGTCGTGGCCTGCCCCGGCCGACTTGAGGACCTGATGAAGCAGGGCTTCGTGACCCTCGATGCCGTCGAGATCACCGTGCTCGACGAGGCCGACCACATGGCTGACCTCGGCTTCCTGCCGGTGGTCACCCGCATCATGGACAAGACGCCCAAGGGCGGACAGCGCATGCTCTTCAGTGCGACCCTGGACAACGGGGTCGACAAGCTCGTCGCCAAGTACCTGCAGAATGAAGTGCTGCACTCGGTCGACGAGGCCAACTCCCCGGTCGCCGCGATGACCCACCACGTGTTCCAGGTCGAGTCGCAGGCCGGCAAGACCGCGCTGGTTCACGCACTCGCCTCCGGCAGCGGTCGCCGCCTGCTGTTCATGCGCACCAAGCACCACGCCAAGAAGCTCGCCCAGCAGCTCACCGAGGCGGGCATCCCCGCCGTCGACCTGCACGGGAACCTGTCCCAACCAGCCCGAGACCGCAACCTCGCCGCTTTCAGCGCCGGCGAGGTCAAGGTGCTGGTTGCCACCGACGTCGCCGCACGCGGAGTGCACGTAGACAGTATTGAACTTGTCATCCACGTGGATCCGCCGACCGAACACAAGGCGTACCTGCATCGCTCCGGGCGCACCGCGCGGGCGGGCGCCGAGGGCGACGTCGTCACGATCATGACGTCGGCACAGCGCCAGGACGTCAAGGACCTGATGCGCAAGGCCGGCATCGACGTCACGCCGATCTCAGTCACGGCCCAATCACCCGAGGTCGTCGCGCTGATCGGCGAGGTCGCCCCCTACGTGAAGTCCGCACCCAGGCAGGCACAACCGCAGCGCGGCCAGTCGCAGAGCGGACGGTCACAGGGCGCCAATGCCCAGCGCAAGCGCGAGAACCGCGACCATCGCGGCCAGTCGCAGACCGCTTCGCGCAGCGAATCCGGCCGAACTCGCGGCACCGCCGACCAGCCAGGCACCGCCGGCCCGACAACGTCGCGGCGGCCCGGCGGCACTGGTGGCCAGGGAGCTTCGCGAGGTCAGAGCGGTGCCGGCAGCCAGTCTGGTTCCCGAAGCCAGAACGGCGCCGGCAGCCAGAGCACGGCACGTCAGCCGCAGCCCACAGGCAGCGTTATCCGGCCATCGCAGTCCGGCGGACGCGGCCCCCGGCGCGCCCAGGGCTGACTCCCCTCCGGCTGAGCGATCGCAATTCAGGAAAACCTGGCCGGAACAGACCGTGCAGCGCGCGTTTGACCTGGTCTTGCCGACGAATCGGCATGATCGTGCTGAATTGCGTCGATCAGACGGCGATGAAGCTGGTCGATGAGAGGGTCTTGGCTGGGTTCACCTGGTCCACGATCTTCAGCGTCGCCACGCAGTCCCCGCGGACCGAGTTGATCGCCAAGGTGGTTCCCGTGCCGTCGGCGGCCACCAGCATGGTGAGCGTCGCCGAGTAGAAGAGCGCCCCGCTCACAGTGCAGACGACCTGAACGACATAGGACTTCGTGGCGGTGAGCCCGGTCGTCGTGAACGTCCAACCGCCGGCAGTCGGTGCGGCAGTCAGCGCTGGAGGCGCCGTCGACGAGCTCGTCGACGCAACGGCGGACTGAGCGCTCGCGCTCGCGCCCTTGGGCGCAGGATCGTCGTTCTTCACTGTGACCACTCCGTACGCGTCACGGAGGTTCACGGAGGCGTTGGGCAGGATCCGGATGACGAAGTTCTCGTCCGCCTCGAAGATCGTCTCTCCAAGCACTGAGAAACTCACGGTCGCCGTTGTGGCGCCCGCCGCGAAGGAAACCATGCCGGTGGTCGGGCCAGTGAAGTCAACGCCGTAGGTGGCCGCTGTTCCCGATGTGACCGCGTCGAGCTGCCAGGCCAGCGTCAGCGCCGTGCTCAGCGCCGCGGAGAGTGTCAGGGTCAGCGTCACCGTGGTGACGCTGCCGGCCCCGCCCTCCGTGACGGTCACGTCATCCACGGTGACCGTGGGCGGAGGCGGTGCCGCGCCGAGGAACTGGGCATCATCGGTCCGGTACCGGACCGAATCGAGCGACTGGCGGTCTCCACGCCCGAACACGCCCGTCTGGCCGTCGGCGAGCGCGGAGTTGTAGGAAAGCGACGTCAGCACCTGTCCGTTCAGTGTGACGGTGATCACTGTCGCCTTGAGAACGACGTTGAGGGCCTGTTCGCCACCCGCGACAAGCGTCCTGGCGATGGCCCGGTCGATGACCCAGCCGCTGCGCGGTGAGACGTGACCGATGATGACCCTCTGGCCCGGCACGTCGATCGCCACGAACTTGTAGTCGTTGTGCGCGTAGTAGTCGAAGACGAAGCCGCTCACGCCATTCGCCGCGAACACCGCTTCGAGTTCCAGGTAGCTCAGCGGATTCAGTCGGCCGCCGTACGAGAGCAGTGAGGTTGCAGAGCCGTCGGCCGTCGGCGCACCTTGGTAGCGTCCCGCGACGGGAGCCCACGTACCGGTGAGCGGGGTGAACGCCTCGGCGACGCCGTCATCGAAGTACTCCGCGCGATCCAGGGTGATTTCGGGGGAAATCACTGTCAGCGCGACGTTGTCGAACCAGCCGCGCGCTTGCTGGGAACCGAAGCCGACCAAGCCCCTGTTGAGCGCGACGGAGTCTCCGTTGACGATCCGCGGCTGGAACTGGTGGCTGAACGCGCTCTTTCCGTCGATGGTCACCGTGACGACAAGGCCGTTGACGACCACGGCGAGGGCGTAGTACTTGCCCGCCCTGACCGAGCCGGGCACCACACCCTGCGCATCGTAGATCCAGCCGCTCGCGGCCCGGTGGCCGATGACCATCTTGTTGATCGCCTCGTCGATTCCGGCGAACTTGAAGTCGGTGGGACCGAAGTAGTCGAAAACCACGAAGGCGTTGGCCTTCCAGCCGCCGAGCGCCTTGTCCATGGAGATCTTGGCGGACAGTTCGTAGTAGACGCTCTTGTAGGCGTCCGAATACCAGACGGCGACCGCGTCCTGCGTGGAAGCAACGGCCGCGACCTTGAGCACGCCGGACTGGACGGTGAATGTTCCCGAGTCGACGGCGAAGCCCTGCAGAGTGCCGTCGTTGAAGTCCGCACCCCGTAGCGTGTCACGGCGACCGCCGGGAATGTTTCCTGCCTGCGGATCCGTGGGGCCGCCGGTCTGGGTCTGCCACTGGCCGTGGTCGTGCTGGGTGATCAGGCCGAGTTCACCCTCGGGTTCGCCGTTGCGGACGGGGTCCGCGCCGGTGTCGGTCGCCCTGGTCGGGTCGGCGCCCTGGCTGCGCGAGAGCGCGTAGAGGAACTCGGGCAGCTGCGGCTCGACCTGGCGGCTGACGCTTGCGATCCCGAAGGGCGCGAACGGCACCAGGTAGCTGTTGAATTCGCCTACCCAGTCGATCAGCCGGTCGCCGCCGGTGTTGCCGATCAGGATGTCGAGGCCCGCACCGCCGTAGACCCGGTCCTGGTAGCTGGAGTTCACGCCGTCGGGCACGTCGTTGAGGCCGCCGTTGGTGGTCAGCACGTCATCGGCGCTGGAGAGGTCGTTGCCCCAGCCGGCCCAGATGGTGTCCTGACCGGTTCCGCCGACGGACCAGTCGTTGCCGAGGTCGCCGAAGATCACGTCGTTGCCGTCAGAGGGCTGGTTGCTGATGGTGCCGGTGCAGTTGCCCTGGTTGTCGACGGTGACGCAGGCGGTCACCCAGTTGCCGGAGTCAGCATCGTTGTTGAGGAAGAACGGCCGGTTCCACGGGGCGGTTCCACCCTTCCACACGGTACCGTCCGTGTTGAACAGGATCACCCGGCGCGGGTCGTACTCGTCGTAGAGCAGGAACTCGCCGAGGCGCATCTCATTGTGGTTGTTGGAGTGCCACGCGTTGGTGTCCGCGCCGAAGTGCAGTACATCGCCAGGGTTCCACGGGTGCGCGAAGTCGATGTACTCGACGCCGACTGGGTCACCAGCCGCGCTGAAGTGCTGGGCGTAGCCGACGCTCAGTGCCTCCGCGCCCGAGATGGCGTCGTCACCGGCACCGCCATGGATCCAGTCGCCGGCCCAGCCGCCGAAGATGATGTCGTCCGAGTTGTTGGCATCGTACGTCGGCTGGTTGGCCACGTGGTGCTGGCTCATGTTCTCGTTCGGGCCGAGGTTGTAGACGGTCAGGTCCGCGGCCTTGGCGAGCTGACCGGCGATGTTGATGGTGGCGGTCTGCACCTGGCCGGGCGTGTAGATGAACTCGTTCAGCACATCACCCTGGCTGGTGCGCGTATCCGGATCGACGGTGCGGAACTTGTAGATGCCGTAGAGCGGCTCGGCGAACTCCGCGCAGACACTGCTGGATGCCGCTGAGCAGCCGGTGTTGCGGCTCGTGAGAATCCGACCGTCGTCGCCGAGGATCCCGTCCGCTCCGGTGCCGCCGGAGATCCAGTCGTTGCCCCAGCCGCCGATCAAGTCGTCGTCCTGCGCATCGCCGAAGATCACGTCATGGTCGGCGCCCGTGTACACGGTATCGTCGCCGGTCTCGCCGTGCACCTCGTCGCGGCCGCCGATCTGGCTGTACTTCCACGTGCCAGTGGCAGTGTCGAGAATCGCCGAGCAGGTGGGCTGCGTCGGCGAGCCGTTGCAGTCGGCGCCGATGCCCAAGCCGAAGTTCTCCGGCAGGAAGTCCGGTCCACCGACCGTGTAGTCCAGCAGGTGCACCCCGCGTACGACCAGCTTCTGGACTCCGTAGTTGTCGTAATCGAACGTGACGTAGTTGGGCTGGCCCGCCAGGGTCTGACCGGACCCCGAGGAGTTCACGTCAGCGTGGTCGACGCCGACGATCCGGATGATCCGGCCGTTGTCGGAAACGATCGTGTCCGCGTCGCGGGCGTGCATGTCGGCGGGCAGCGTCCCGTCGGCGAGGATGCCGCCGTCGAGACCCGGAGCGCTCGCGGTGCCGGAAACCTGGTTGTTGATGCCGGTCTGAGTCCCGGCACCGCCGAACAGGATGTCGGCGCCGCGGTCGTCGCCCGGGGTGTACCACATGGTCGGGAACGGAAGGCCGTCGGGCCGCAACTCGGGGGTGACCAGACTGAAGAAGTCGCTCGAGCCGCCGACGATGTCGTCCTGGCCGAGGTTGCCGAAGACACGGTCGTTGCCCGCGTTGCCCTCGAGGTAGTCCTCGCCGTCGGTGGCGGCCTCGAAGGAGGCGACAACCGTCGAGTACACCGGTGTAGTCGCAGACCACGGCGCCGACCGCACCGACGCAGCCGAGCGGGGTGCGGCTCGCACCGACGTGGTACGCGTCGCGGTGGTCGTCGATCCAGCGCTTGTACGCCGACTCGATGCCGCCGTCGCCCTGGATGGTGTCATTGCCCAGCTGCCCGAGAATCACGTCGTTCGCCTCGCCGCCGGCGAGGTAGTCGTTGCCGAAGGTCGCCGCCCACTTGTCGCCGGCGTCGGCCGCGAAGTCGTGGAACAGTTTCGTGACGTCGTACTCCGCCCACCACGGTGCCCCGTCGGGGTCGCGGTAGGCGCGCGGCGTGCCGTCCACAAGCAGGAGGCCGGAGTTGTCCTCGCCGACGGCACCGCCGCAGGCGTTCGGCCGGTCGGTGCGGCTGTAGAGCAGCTCGCCGCACAGCGTCTGGAAGTGCGGGCTGGTCCAGTCACCGGGCGTGCGCGTGAACTCGACGGCGTCACCGAACAGGATGTCGTCCGCCTCGTCGCCGTCGACCATGTCGTGTCCGGCGCCGCCCACCAGGATGTCACGGCCGAGGTTGCCGAGAATGACGTCGTCGCCACCCTTGTCGAGGTTCTCGCTGCGGATCGCGATGTACGTCGAGATCGCGGTGGTCTGGATTCTCTGCGGCCGGGCATCGGGTTCGTTCGGGTCGGCGACGATCTGGTCCACCGCACCGTGGTCGCCGAAGATGACGTCGTCGAACGCGCTCTCTGGTCCGGTGTAGCTGAACGGGAACCCGCCGAGGCCGAGACCGGGCGCGCCCTCACCGAGAATCAGGTCGCCACCGGCGATCAAGAGGTCGTCGACGACGGCAGTCACACCGCCGAGCAGCGGGGTCAGCGTGGTACCGTCTGCCTGGAAGCCCGCCCCGGTGACGGATGGCTTCGGGCTGCGGTTCACGACCGCGATCTCGAGAGCTCGGGTGAGCACGTTGACGTTCACCCCGGAGTCACCGTAGATCTGGTCGACGCCCCGCTGGCCGCGTATCTCGTCGTCGCCGGAGCCGCCCGCAAGGAAGTCGCCGGCCTGACTGCCGATCAGGAGGTCGTCGCCGCGACCGCCGTAAGCGGTGAAGCCGACGGTCGGCAGGTTCGCCGGGGCGAGGTCGGCGAACAGGCCGGACGCGTCGATGATGTCGTTGCCGTTGTGGTCGTAGGGGTTGGCGAGCCCGAAGATCCACTCGTCGTCCTCGTTCTCGCCGTCGGGGATGTGCGTGAACGGGTCGAACGGCTTCGGTCCGAACTCCATACCCAGCTTGTCTGAGGGCTCGCCGGAGTACCAGATGCCGTCCTGCGTCGTGTCACCGTAGACGACCAGTGGCGAGCCGGGGCCGGCCGTGTGGCTCGCATCGCACGTCACCGGATCGTTCTCGATGCCGTCAGACTGCGCGGCGATCATGAACAGGGAGGCCGAACGGTTGCAGACCGTGATGATGTCGCCGCCGACCAGGATGCCGCTGCTCGGCCGGAACTCGTCCCAGCCGGTGATCGTGAGAACCGGGTGATCCCAGATCGCGGAGCCGTTCGCGCCGAGGTGCACGGTCGGCGCGAGGGCCGTGTTGGCGAGCGTCATCGTCGATGCCGTCAGCACGGAGATCGTGAACGGACCGGCCATGCCGCTGATCCGGACCTGCATGCCCACGGTGAAGCCGGCGGCGGAGAAGCTCCCGCCATCCGTGCGGACCAGGCTTGAGGTGTGCACTTCGATGGGCGCCGTCGTCTGGACCATGACCGGTTGTGCGACGCGAGCGTCGGTGAGGCCGGTGCCCGCGCTCAGCGCACCGTCCGCGCCCGGCAGCGGACCGCTCAGGATCATCGCGGATCCCTTGCCGCAGTACGGGAACGGATCGAGGTAAGGGCACGGGGCGTCGGCGAAGCCGAGGATCATGCGCGTGAACGTCTCCCCGGCCAGTTGGATGTGCTGGTAGGCGTGCAGGTACGGATCGCCGGCGTAGTACCCGCTGCCGGGCAGGATGCCGTTGAATGCCCAGTTCAGACCGTCGAGCCTGGTGAGCACGAGACCTGCGGTCGGGTTGTCCGCCAGCTGCGCGGCGGTCGGTGCGGACCGGGTCATCTCGAACACGTTCTGCAGCTCGGCGTTGCCGCCGCCGTGCACCGTCGTCAGGCCGCCGTGCGGGCCGGGCACGAAGACGGTACGGGAGGTCGAAGAACTCGACGCCAGCACGTCGCCTCGCGCCAGAGTGAGCGTCGCCTCCGTCACGCCGACGAGGCGCCACTGGCCCGGCAGATCGCGGATCATGATGAGCTGGCCGACCACGAAGCCGGCCGCGATCCAGCTGCCGGTCGCTCGGGTCACCGTGCCGCCTGCGGCGCCGCCGGCGATGACGACCGGCGTGGTGGCGGTCACCGGGACGTCCTGGGCGACGACGCTGGTCGGGCCCGCCGAGGTGCCGAAGACCGGCGCCGCTCCGGTGACGAGTTGCAGGTACATCACCGTGTTGTCGGTCGTGTCCGTCGGGTCGGAGTCGGCGAAGCCGATGACCGTGAAGATGCGGCCCGGCTGGTTGGCGATCGTGACGGGTTGGCCGATCAGGAAGCCCTGCGCTCTCCAGTCGAACGGCGCCGGCCGGGTGAGCTGGTAGCTGCCGAACCCAGGTGCGGCGAAGCCCGGGTACGACACCGCGGCGGAGAGCGTGACCGTGCCCTTCAACTGGACCGGGACATCCGGCTGGAGGGTTCCCTGCACGTCGAGGCGGTCGTTGCCCGCACCGAGGAACAGGTTCAGCACCTCGATGGTGCTCTTTCCGCCGTCCGTCTGGTACTCACCGTCGACGAACGCGACCGAGCCGAAGCTGATGCCGCCGGGGAAGATCTGCGGTTCGCCGAAGGTCTGGTCCTCAGCACCTCCGAAGTTCGCCCCGAAGTCGAGATCCTTGGCCATGCCGAGGCCGCGGAGCGTCGTGGCGGTCACTGAGCCCCAGTTGTGCGCCACGCTGCCGTCGCCGTAGATGTTGAGCACGTCGATCTGCTTCGACTCGGGCGGCTGCGTGCCGATCGCGAAGAGCGGACCGTCCTGCTCGCCCGGCAGCTTCAGGCCGAGTTCGAGGCTGCGGTCGGCGCCGGTGACGCCGCCCTCGACGGCGAGCGGGCCGCGCAGGCGGGTCAGCAGGTGCTGGGTGGCGGGGAAGTTCTTGACGCCCTGGCGCACGATGGGCTGGTAGTAGCCGAGGTCGGCCTGCAGCTCGATGTACTGGTCGACGTACCAGTTGAGCGACGTGAAGGTTGCCTGTGCGGCGATGCGGACCACCGAGTAGGGGCCGGCGCCGAGGCTGCTGAGGTCGTCGTAGGCGTCGGGGCGGAACTCCAGGGTCTCGTCATGGCCCGCGTTGGACCCGCGGATGTTCTGGATCTTGACCCGCACACAGTTGTTGGCCGCGTCGCAGACCTTGACCCACTGCCCCTCGAGGAAGCCGTCGCGCAGCCAGCTTTCGGTCACGTCGCGGGTGAGCCGGTAGTGCCCGAGTCCGTCGTCGCCGAGGACCGCCGCCGGGGAGATGACCGCTGCGCCCTCCCAGATGCCCCTGCGGTTCAGGGCGTTGATCGTGGTCTCGGCGACGGGGCCCGCACAGCCGACGCCGGGCGCGGGGCTGACGGTGAACGACTTGCCGTCGGCGGCGACCGACAGCACCGTGTAGTAGCTGCCTGGCACGGAGCACGCGCCGAAGGTGACGCGCACGCCGGGTGCGAGGCCCTCGGTGAGGAAGCTCCCGGTGTCGCTGCCGTTCGCGCGGGTCACGGTGCTGCCGGAGAAGGTCAGGTTGCCGAGGAAGAGCCGCGACGGGATGTCACCGCCGATCACGACGTAGTCATCGGGGGTGACGATCGTGCCGCCGATGCCAACCACGTCGACGAGCCCGTCGGGGGTGATGGCGATGTGCACGTCGGTGCCGACGTACGGCGGCGTGTTCGGCACCGGCAGGTGCGGCTGGGTCGTCAGGCGCATCCAGTAGCCGTCGTTGACGCCGTGAACGGTGCACAGGGCGTCCCCGCACTTCACGACAACGGTGTCGGTGCCCGTCGGGATCGTGACGACCTGCGCGGACTCGTCGTCGTACACGAGCACGTCGGTGCGCTGGATGCCGGAGCGCAGGTTCGGGAACTTGTACGCGCTCGTCGCGCCTTCCTGGCCCCACGTGATGACGGCGCTGGTCGGGTCACCGGGGTCGGAGTTGTTGCGCGCCTGCAGCCCGACCCGGAACGGCACGTTCCAGTTGCTGCCGTCGAAGGTGAGCAGGTAGTGGGTTCCGGTCACCGGGTCGATGACCTTGGTCCACCGGGACGAGAGCGGGTCGATGACCTGCAGGATCCGCTGCGAGTCTGCGTCGAGGGTGATCGTGACCGTGATCGACAGAGCGCCCGGGTCCTTCGCCAGCTGGACGAGGATCTCGTCGGTGCGCTGCGTCGTGGCGTCACCCTCGATCACGATGCCGCGATCGTCGAGCACACAGGCCTGCGCGTTCGCGGTGCACGCGGCGGACGGCTCGACGTGAACCACGTAGACGCCCGGGGTGTCGTTATCGTGGACCCTGACGTTCACCTGGCGCACCGCGGCGCGATGGAATTCGGCATCGGCCAGCGGATCCTCGGCGATGACGGAGTGTTGAAGCACCACGACGCGATCACCCTCGGAGCGGGTGTCGTCGACCGCGAACATGTAAACACGCTGCGGCACGTTCCAATTGCCGGGGGTGAAGGTGAGCACGACCGCGCGGCCGGCCTCGTCTACCACGGTGCCGTTGACCACCTGGTGCCGCTGGAACTGGGCCAGCGTGCTGCACTCACCCGGCACCTCAGGCCCGGTCGCCGTGCAGAGCCAGACGGTGTCGGCCTTCCCGTCCGTCAGGCCGAATCCGCTCGGGTTGTCGAAGGTGTCACGCGCCTCCTCGTCGGGGGAGCGGGCCGCCGACACGGTGACGTAGATCTCGTTCAACGGAGCATGGCTGAGTTCCACCGTGTAGTGGTTGGTCTGCGTGATCGGCCCGGTGAGCGTGCCCTCACGGACGCTCGTCGAGGTGCCCAGCTCCTTGATCACCACCACTCCGGCGTCGGGGGTGGCGAGGTTGTACGGCACGCCGTCGACCACGATGCCGTCGTAGCGGGGGTCGAGCGAGGTCACGATGTGGTCGACCGCCCCCGACAAGCCCTCGAGTTCGCGGGTGACGATGTCCGCCGTGACATCACCGGCGACGGAGATCTGGTCGGAACCCAGACCGCCGATGACCCGGTATGCGACGCCGAATGCGGTCGAGAGCACGAAGAACTGGTCGTCGCCCTCGAGGCCGTCGACTTCGACGACCTCGATCGTCGTGTACTTGACGTTCAGCCCGCCGCCGTAGATGGCCTTGTCGGTGATCGCGAAGTCGTCGGCGAACTCGGTGCCGAGCACGACGAGCTTGTCGAAGCCGGTGCCGCCGTCGACGTTGACGGGCGCGTTGACGTTGTACTGCACCTCGTCCTCGCCGCCGCCGGCCCGGATGTCCAGCGGGCGGTTCGTCGAGAATCCGAGGCCGATGACCGGGACGGCGACGCCGTTCGCGTCGAGCGGGATGACGTCGTCCAGCCACTGCGTGTTGTCGAGGTCGACGTTGGTGCCGAGCGTCGTGGTTGTACGTGATGTGCGCGTCGGCGTTGTTGCAGACGTTGTCGGCGTTGTTGTCGAAGCGCCAGCTGCCGTCCCCGGATTCGCAGGTGCCGAACATGGCCGTCACACCGTTGACGGTGTTCAGGCGGGAGCCGTTGACCGTCGGGAACACGCCGTCAGCGGGCCGGTAGTCGACGTCGGAGAGCGTGCAGCCGGCGATGTGGTCGGCGTTCGTGTCGCAGACGGCGGCGATCGCGAAGGCACGCACGATGAAGAGGTCGTTGTCGTCATCGCCGTTGAGCTGGACCTCGGCCTGGTTCGAATAGACCGTGAATCGATCATTGCCGGTGCCGCCCGTGACCAGCAGCGGCGCGTGCGTGCCGGGGCTCAGCCAGCCGCGGGTCGTGGGTACCAGGGCGGGGAAGGTGTCGGCGCTCAGCAGCGCACCGCCGTCGGGCGCGACCTCGCTGTCGCGCTGGGTGCCGAAGATCTGGCCGACCTGGAAGACGTCGTTGCCGCTGCCGCCATCGAGGGTGATCGTCGCCGTGGTGTCGTCGACGTAGTAGGCGTCGTTGCCGGCCATGCCGAACACCGTGAGGCGGCCGTTGAGCGCCATGTCGTAGTTGATCCGCTGCACGAGAGCGCTCGGCTCGTTGCCAGCGATGCGGTCGCGGTAGAGTCCGACACCGCCGTCGTCCGCTGCGGAACCGGCGAGCAGAGCCACGAAGGCCGGGTGGTCAGCGACCTCGGTGGGCGTCAGGCAGGAGCTCGGCACGCCGTTGCCCAGCGCGAACGGGCTCTCGTTGTCGATGCAGGTGAGCGCGCGGAGCAGGAAGATATCGTCGGTCGCCTTGTTCGTCGTCGTGCCGGGCAGCGAGCCGTTGTAGTCGGTGCTCAGGTTGTCGTAGCCATAGATGGCCAGCTCATCGACGCCAGCGGCCGGAGCGCCCGTGTCGAGCACGTTGATCACGTAGTTGCGGATGTTGCCATGGCTGCCGTTCGTGTAGACGGCGTAGTAGTCGGTCTCGCCCTGGCCGTCGAGGTTCAGGGTCTGGCCCGCGCCGGCGCCGACCTGCAGGCCAGTCGGAGCGGTGACGACATTCATCGACTGCAGGTACCAGACCGTGATCCGGTCCTCACCGTCGGCGCTGAGCGAGTTCGACGTCGCGTTGCCGTGAATGGTCGTCTTGGATCCCAGGAAGATGTAACCCGGGTCGCCCAGCTGCTCCTTGTTCAGGGCCGGGTTCGTGCTCTGCGCGAGGTCCAGACCGGAGGGGTCGCCGAGCTCGAAGAGATCGACGTCGGAGCCGCCCCAGACGTTGACCTGTCGATCGGTCACCGGGTTCGCGGTGGTGGGTGCGCACACGCCCATCGGCTCGTCGCCGGTGCCGCCGCCGCTCATCACGCAGTCGGCGATGATCCGGCCGCGCAGGATCATGCTGCTGCCGTACTCGGGATCAGGTACTGCCACCGTGCCGCCGGTGTCGGCATTGCCGAAATCGCCGCGGATGTCGATGCTGAGGTTCGCGAGGATCTGGGAGTTCTGGTGCAGCGCGACATCGTCGCCGACGCGGAGTTCCACGCTGCCGATCTCGGCGAGCACGGTGCCGTTGGGGATCACGCGAGGCGCGTCGATGTCGCTGTTCGGCAGCCGGGTGTTCGATTCCGCGAAGCGCGCGCTACCGCTGCTGATGAGGTAAAGGTCCTCGTCGGTCTGGGCGCTCTCGCGAACCGTCAGGCGGATGTCCCCGGTGCGGGAGTGCGCCAGGACCAGGCGCAGGAAGGAATCCGACTCCGTGAGGTAGATGCCGCCGGTGGCCTCGAGAGCCACGTCGTCGCCGGCGGTGGCGAGCGCGGCGTCGGAAGTGCCGTTCGGGTTGTTGCTGCAGTTGAGGTTGTCGCAGTCGAAGGGTGGTGCGCGGCCGGAGTCGATCACGACATCCTTGCTCTGCAGGCCGATCGTGCCGCCATCGGCATCGATGTCCACGCTCTGGGCGCGGATGTTGTCGCCGTCGTCCAGGCGGGCGTTCAGCACCGAGCCCTTCAGGGTACGAGCCGAAACATTGCCGGTGGTCAGCGCGCTGCTGCCGGCGGTGAATACCTCGAAGAGCGGCAGGTCACCCACCAGTTCGTCGAGGTAGATGCCCTGGGTCTGGGCGTCATCAGAGACGGTGTCGTACGCCTTCAGGACACCGTCCGCAGCGTTGTCCCAGGTCGAGTCGAACACCGAGGTGTTGATCTCGAGGAAATCGGTGGAAAGGCCGATGCCGCCGATTCCGCCGGCCAAGCCCGCGTGCAGCGTGATGTTGATGCCCGTGACGTCGATCGTCGGTCGACCGTCGGCGTCGAGAATGCGCATCGGCGAGTACAGCGTCACGTCGCCGTTGGTCGAGTGGATGTGGCCGACCAGCATGTCGCCGACCAGCTCGGTGGCCGTGATGTCGCCATTGGTGAACAGGAACAACTGCGGTACGTCGGTTCCGATTCCGTCGTCGTCCTCCACCGGGACCGGGTACGGCAGCGTCGCCGCCTCGTCCACAAAGGCCACGAAGTGGATGGTCGTCGCGGGCAGGCCCAGCGGATAGGCCAGCGTCGAGGGGTCGCGGGTGTCGCAGGGGTAGACGGAGGCCGTGTCCGCGTCGGAGGCCTGCGAGTAGTTCCGCGAGGCGACATGGCAGACGGTCAGGTCGTCGCCCGCACGCAGGTCGCCGTAAAGGCTGCCGGCATCCCCGAAGGTATAGCTGCTGGTCGTCCTGGTCCGATCAGTGATTCCGAACGCACGCAGGATCGTGGCGTAGTCGACCACCGGCAGGTCCGGGCGGAAGTGATACTGGAAGGTTTGCGGCCAGCCGCCGATCGGGCTGCCGGACGGCGGGTCACCGCGGCCGTTGTCCGGCGCGAAGAGGAACACCTGCAGGCCGTTGACGCTCGGAGCGTCGGTGCCCTGGATCGTGTCATTGACCACTACATCCACGTCATTGCCGGCGATGATCCGGTCGATCTGCCACGCGAGGCTTGCGGCATGCGCCGTCAGCGAGCGCTCGTCGGCGGTGACGTCCAGCACCATGTCCCCGGCGGCGTCCGCCTGCAGCAGGATCTCGAACAAGCAGGGCACCGGGGTGGCACCGCAGTATTCCGGATCGATGTGCTTGAAGCGGATCAGCTCTGCCGCGATCGCCACGCGAGGTCCGGCAACTCCCAGCTGGCGACCCACCGACGCGGTGTCGGAGTCGATCACGAACTGGTTGGTCCGCACCAGCTCGTAATCCGAGTCGGTGCCCGGACGAGCGAAGACCGAAACCAGGTTGGCGTCGACGCCGGTGGACTCGATGCCGTCCAGATCGAGGCCGTCGTCCGCGAAGATCCCACCGCGCTCATTGCGGATCTCGGTGCGGCCGATCGGATTCTCGATGTCACCGTCCAACCAGAGATCCGACGAAGCGGCCCCGGCCACGGTGAGCACCTGCACGAGTGTGGGCGCGAACTTGTGGGTGACGTCGAAGTCGAAGGTCTGCGGGGCACCGGCCTCGGCGGCAATCGCCGTGCGGATGTAGGCGTTCACGTCGATCATCATCATCAGCACCGCGGACTGCACCGCCTGCTCCGCGACGGAGAGGTTGAAGCCGCCCGCGACATCGGGCACACTGCCGACGGAGACCTCCATCACCGGGTTGGTCTCGAGCAGGACGACGTCGATGTCGTTGACCACCAAGCGGCGGCTGGAGTAGTTGGAGATCAGCACCGAGTCCCAGGTGTGCTTGATCTGAACCTCTCCGGCGTTGCCGAGTATCTGGCTGTCGGGGCCGAGCGAGCCCACGTTGTTGGCCTGGAAGTGGATCGTGCCGCCCTCGTCATAGACGAGGTCGCCCACCACGATCCACTGACCGACGGCGATCTGCTGTCCGACGCCCAGCGGGCCCGAGTACGTATGGGCCAACGGGTCGTAGGCGCGGACGTACACGTTGCGGGTCTGCGCCACGATCGTGCCGCTGGCATCGACCACCAGTACCGGGTTGGGCTCACCGAGCAGAATCACGGTGGCCTCCCAGAAGAAGAACCGCTGGGCGCTGGTGTCGCCGTTGCGCTCCTCGCTGCCGCCGTCGAAGAGACCACCATCACGGTCAGCGTCACGGTTGTACGCGTTGCCGGACGCCACCTGGAAGGTCTCCGCCCACAGCACCGCGGTGCGGATCACCGAGTTGTCCTCGGCAGAGATCCGCGTGCTGCTCAGGTAGTCGAGGAAGCTCCGGGCATCCGTGTCGCCGCCGCCGCACGAGCAGTCGGCACGGGCGATGGCGTCGAGCTTGGTACCGGTGTGCACCGCACGCAGGTCAGCCCGGTCGAAGGTGGTCACCTCGGCTCCGGAGCGCAGGATCACCTCGGTGAGGTCGTAGATGGCGACGGTCGCCCCAGCGTCGGAGTCGGCGCCCAGTGCCGAGGCGTCGGCGTCGGAGCGAGCCCAAGCGCGGTACTCGGCCACCACGAGGTCGTCGTCTGCGATGCTGCCGTCGAGGGAGATCTTGTGGCCCAGTCCCTGATAGCTCCACAGGTACGCACTCGCGGCGAAGAGTCGAGCCGAGCCGGTGAGTTCCACCGTGTTGACGCTGTCGACGTGGATGCCGTTGGCGGTGGTGTCATTCGCGTCCACGTCAGCGCCGAGGCCGCCGGTATCCGCCACAGACCTGTCGCGCAGGTTCATGCCGTGGCGCGCCTCGGTCAGAAGAGTGCGCACCGCGAACACCCGACCGGAGATCTGGACCACATTGACGGCGTCAAGGAACAGCCGGGTGTCACCATAAGCGAAGGCGACGAAGCCGCCTCCGTTGGTGTTGGATTCACCATTGGCGTAGTTGACCATGGTGGCGAGAATCGAGGCATCCCGGCCGGCCACGATGTTGGCCCCGGAGGCCACCGTGGTCATTGCCACGTTGGTGGTGGCTCCGTAGGCCTGGGAGTCGCCGACATCGATGAAACCGCCGCCGGAGTTCGCGGAGACGAAGGCCGTGTTCACGATCGAGGTGGCGTTGACCAGGATGTCCTTCGCACGCAGCGTGCCGCCGAGGATCTGGGTGCGGATGTCAGCCGTGGCATTGGCGTACGACTTGGAGTTGCGCACCGAGATCGCACCGACTCCGAAGCCGGAGGATGCGGCAGTGGAGACTTCGTCCGTGGAACTGCCGATCAGGGACTTCGGACCACCCACGCCCACCATGACCCCGTTGCCGGTGCCGGTGAGGTCGACGGTGAGCCGGTGCACAGTGCCGAGCGGCACTTGCCCGGTGAGGCCGACGACTCTCGTCAGCACGTGGTCACCCGAGCGGTACACCGGGGCCAGGAAAGTCGGAATGGTCACCTGGTCGGACAGCGCCAGGACGACCCCACTCGGGTCGGCACTCGGTCGCGTGCGCAGCTGGATGTGATCGCTGTCGGTCCTCACCACCCAATAGGTGTTGCCGCTCGTGGCAAGCGGTTCATAGATCGCGCGGTAGACCCGGTGCGTGCCCGTCGCTCCCGAGGAGCTGATCGAAATCGCGCTGTACGGGCCGGCGTCGGCCAGGTCGGCGAGCTGGATCGACTCTGTCGTCTGAACGATCACCCGGTAGTAGCCGCCATTGACGA
>CAVPES010000051.1:0-10062 GCA_963703545.1 uncultured Actinomycetota bacterium | reverse complement strand
AAGAAGGCCGTCCTGAAACCCAAGGAAGAGAAGAAGGCTCCGGCCGCTGCCGTCGTCGAGGTTGCGGAGACCGCGCCTGTCGAGGCAGCGCCCGTCGAGGCAGCGCCCGTCGAGACCGCGCCCGTCGAGACCGCGGAGCCTGCGGCGGAGGCCACCGCCGAGGTCACCGCTGAGTCGACCCCCGTCGAGGCGTAGGTGTCTGCACTGGCACCCGCCCTTGAGCATCTGGTCAAGGGCATCGTCGACCACCCGGACGAGGTTCAGGTCATCGAGAAGAGCTCGCAGCGGGGCGATGTCCTCGAGGTTCGCGTTCACCCCGATGACCTCGGTCGCGTCATCGGCCGAGCCGGACGCACCGCGAAGGCGCTGCGCACCCTGATCAACGCGCTGGCTGACGGTCGTCGTGTGCGCGTCGACGTGGTGGACACCGATTTCTAAGGAAAGCGGCCCTGCCTCCTACCCGGGGCAGGGCCAGCTTCGCGTCGGGCGTCTGACCAAGGCGCACGGGCTCAAGGGCGGCATCAAGGTCGAGATGTACACCGACGCTCCGGAACGTCGCTTCCTGCCGGGCTCCCGGTTCTACCTGCAGGTGCCCGCGGATTCCGCCTGGCACGGTACGACGCTCGAACTGGTGGAGCTCAAGTGGTTCAACGGCAGCGCGGTCGGATTCTTCGCCGGGGTCGACGATCGCAGCGCAGCGGAGAGCCTGCTCAAAGCGATTCTCTGGATCGATGAGGACCCCGCCGACTACCAGGAGGATGACGCCTGGTACGACCACCAGCTGATCGGCTTGGTGGTGCAGCGTGACGGTGTCGCCGTGGGCACGGTCGCCAGAGTCGACCACCTGCCCGCGCAGGACCTGCTGGCGGTATCCACCCCCTCCGGGGAGGTGCTCGTCCCGTTCGTCAAGGCCATCGTGCCCTCGGTCGACCTGGTCGCCGGGATCGTCACGGTCACGCCGCCGGCGGGGCTGTTCGAGGATCTCCCCGATCCGGATGCGGTCGGTGAGGCAGCCGTGGACGCGGCTGCCCGGGAACCGGACGCGGGCGACTCCCACGCCTCCTGACCTCCAGACTGCCTAGGATCGGCGTATGCGCATCGACGTGATCTCGATCTTCCCCGAGGTCTTCCGGGTCCTCGACGTGTCCCTGCTGGGCAAGGCGCGGTCGAGCGGACTGATCGACCTCAGAGTGCACGACCTGCGCGATTACACGCACGACCGTCACCGCACGGTCGATGACACGCCGTACGGGGGCGGCGCCGGCATGGTCATGAAGCCCGAGCCGTGGGGCGAAGTCCTCGACGTCATCCTGGCCCCCGGTACCGGGGGTGCTGCCACCTCGTCAGCGCCCGGCGCGGCGACCGTTGCTGCGGTGAGCGCCGCCCCGGTGCCGGCCGTCGCGCCGCTCGTGATCTTCCCGACGCCGGCGGGGGAGGTCTTCACCCAGTCGATGGCCCGCGACCTCAGTGCGGAGCCGCACCTGGTCTTCGGCTGTGGTCGCTACGAGGGCATCGACCAGCGCGTGATCGAGCACGCGGCCGGTCGAGCTCGGGTCCGGCTGATCTCGCTGGGGGACTACGTGCTCAACGGCGGCGAGATCGCCGCGATCGCGATGATCGAGGCGATCGGTCGCCTGATCCCGGGCGTCGTCGGCAATCCCGAGAGTCTGGTCGAGGAGAGTCACCAGGACGGGCTGCTCGAATATCCCAGCTACACCAAGCCGGCCTCCTGGCGCGGTCTCGAGGTGCCACCGGTGCTGCTGAGCGGGAACCACGGCGCGATCTCCGCCTGGCGCCGCGACCAGCAACTCGAGCGCACCCGCGCAACCCGCCCCGACCTCCTCCCCCCCACCTGAGTTGCGGACTTTGGGGGTTCCGGAGGCCATTTCGGCCCTGTCTTACCCCAAAAGTCCGCAACTCACTCGGGGCCGGCAAAGGAGGGGGAATTAGGCTGGGGGCATGGTGATCCGCAGGGCCTTCTACTACTGGCAGTTTCCGGCTGCGGTCGTGCTGCCATTGTGGCTGCTGATCGGCTGGGGGTTCTTCGCGGATGGCGGCTGGACATTCCTGTTCGTGCTGATCTACAGTCCGGCCCTGTTCATCGCCCAGATCGGCGTCGGCGCTCTGATCGCCCTGCGCAGCGCGGTCCGCGGGGAGCAGGCCGTCTCCTGGACCGATGTCGCCGTACTCGCCTGCTGGCATGCCACGATCATCGGGCTCGGCTTCTTCGGCGCCACGGCCGACCTGTTCGCGGTGCTCAGCGTCCTGGCCTTCCTGCTGGCATTCTGGATGTCCGTCCTGCAGTTCCTCCGGATGGGCAGAGTCCGGATGGCCACCGTGCGGATGACCGGGGGAAGCGGCGGCTACGTTCCGACGGATGGCGAAACCATCGTCATCCAGCAGCGGGAGCCGGACGCGGACTGAGCGCAGTCGGCGAGGATCCCGGCCCGACCGCCGCGCGAGACATCACGGTGGACCCGCGCATTAGCAAAGCCCCGCGTTTCATGGCAGAATTGCTGTTTGTGCCTCGGCACGGCTCTGCCACAGGGGAGCCGGGTATCCAGCAGGCGCCGATTCCAGTCATCTTCCCGCACTCCGTGCGGACCTAGGACGTGTCCGACCTGTGGCGGGTACAGAGAGCGAATTGAAATGAGCCAGCCCCTCGACCTCGTGGACGCAGCATCGCTGCGCAGCGACATTCCGGACTTCCGCGCCGGTGACACCGTGAAGGTCCACGTCAACATCATCGAAGGTTCGCGCAGCCGAATCCAGGTTTTCCAGGGTGTCGTCATCGGTCGCTCCGGCGACGGGGTCCGCGAGACCTTCACAGTCCGCAAGATCAGCTTCCAGGTCGGCGTAGAGCGCAAGTTCCCGGTGCATTCCCCGGTGATCGACCACATCGAGGTCGTCACGCGCGGCGACGTGCGTCGCGCGAAGCTCTACTACCTGCGTGATCTGCGCGGCAAGAAGGCCAAGATCAAGGAGAAGCGGGACGCGTAGCCGTCCGCGATCCGATCGTCGGCAGACACGTCTGACACGGTCGGGAACTGAGCTCCCATCCGGTTAGACTGGCGGGGAGCTCAGGCGGTTAAATGACGGAAATCCCCCCCACGGAACGCGAGGACTTCGCGCCCGTTGTTCCCGCACAGGGTTCCCGCGGGTTCCTGCTCTTCCTGCGCGACGTGCTGGTCATCATTGTGATCGCCGTCGTGGCTTCGTTCCTGATCAAGACCTTCCTGGTCCGCTCCTTCTACATCCCGTCCGAGTCGATGCAGCAGACTCTGCAGGTCGATGATCGGATCCTGGTCAACGAACTGGTGCCCAGGATCATCCCGCTCGAGCGCGGTGACGTCGTGGTGTTCAAGGATCCGGGAGGCTGGCTCAGCCCGACCGCAGAGCTGCCGCCGTCGAACCCGCTGGCAGCATCGCTGCGGTGGTTCCTCGATGCGATCGGCCTTGCTCCCTCGGACAGCAATGATCACCTGATCAAGCGGGTGATCGGACTTCCGGGCGACAAGATCGCGTGCTGCGATGCCCTCGGCCAGATGAGCGTCAACGGCGTTCCGCTCGACGAGCGCGCCTACGTGTTCCTGCCCGCTGATGTGATCACGGTATCCGATCAGCCCTTCGAGGTCACCGTACCCGCGGATTCACTCTGGGTGATGGGCGACAACCGCTACAACTCCTGTGATTCGCGCTGCAATACCGGCAAGCCCGGGGGAGGCTTCGTGCCGATCGAGAATCTCGTGGGCCGCGCCTTCGTGATCACCTGGCCGGCATCGCGCTGGGCATGGCTGGACAGCTACCCGATGGTCTTCAACGGTACCGATCCGGTCGACGCGCCGCTCGGCACCGGGGGCTAGCGTTGGTGGTCGACGCGGGCCTCGAGGTCGAGAGGGCGCTCTTCGCCGCAGGCGCGGTCTGGGTGATCGGCATCGACGAAGTCGGCCGGGGCGCCATCGCGGGGCCCGTCGCGGTGGGGGTCGCCGCGGTGCGGGCCCCGGTGACGGCCCCGCCCCCGGGACTGCGCGACTCCAAACTGCTCAGCGAGAAGCGCCGGAACGCCATGATCCCCGAGATCACCTCGTGGGTCACGGCCGGCGCCGTCGGCCTCGCGACGGCGATCGAGGTCGACGCCGCGGGGATCATGCACGCGCTCGCCCTCGCGGCCAAGCGGGCGCTCGCCGATCTGCACGGTCTGGGCGTGCCGGTCGGCGACGCGACCCTGCTGCTCGACGGTTCCCACGACTGGCTGTCGCCGAGGCTGTCGGCACCGCTGCGGATCGTCACCCGGGCGAAGGCCGACCGGGATTGCGCGAGCGTCGCCGCCGCCTCCGTGCTGGCGAAAGTGCACCGGGACACCCTGATGATCGAGGCTGCCAGCCGTTTCCCGGCATATGGCTGGGAGGGAAACAAGGGCTACGGCAGTGCCAAGCACTTTGCAGCGATTGCCGAGGCCGGGATCACCGAACTGCATCGGAGCACGTGGCTGCCGGCCGCAAAAGCGACCGCGGCGACGGCGTAGGATTGCAGCACCATGGACGAGGACGATTTCGAGGACTACGACCGCGAGGTCGAACTGGCGCTGTACCGGGAATATCGGGATGTGGTCTCGCAATTCCAGTACGTGATCGAGACGGAGCGCCGCTTCTACCTGGCGAACGAGGTCGAGTTGGTGCGCCGGGACACCGAGCAGGATTTCTACTTCGAGCTGACCATGAAAGACGTCTGGGTGTGGGACATCTACCGCTCGGACCGCTTCGTCAAGAGCGTCCGGGTGCTCACCTTCAAGGACGTCAACATCGAGGAACTCAACGCCAAGGAACTCGAGCTGCCCAAGGAACTCGCGATCGACGAGTAGCCGACCGCTCCTGCACCGCGCTACCGGACGCGGAGTTCCCGACACCGTCGCCACCCCGATCGCCTCGTCGATCCGATGTCCGCCACGCTTCCTGCAGGAGGCGAGGATGGCACGAAAAGACGAACTGGGCAGACACGGTGAGAGCCTCGCCGCCGACTACCTGACGGCGCAGGGCATGGATCTGATCGACCGCAACTGGCGGTGCTCGGCGGGGGAGATCGACCTGATCCTCCGGGACGGGCCGCACCTGGTCTTCGCCGAGGTCAAGACCCGGTCGAGCACGCGGTACGGCCACCCTCTCGAGGCGATCACGAACACGAAACTGGCCCGGATGCGCCGACTCGCGCACTCCTGGTGCATCGAGCACGAGATGCGGGCGCCGATCCGCCTCGACGCGATCGCAGTGATCGTCCCCCGCTCGGGGCCGACCACCATCGAGCACCTGAGGGACGTGTTCTGATGGCCCTCGCGCGCACCCGGTCCGTCGCCCTGCTCGGCATGACCGGCGCGATGGTCGACATCGAGGCGGACCTCTCCAGTGGGCTGCCGGGTTTCACGATCATCGGACTGCCGGACGCGTCGCTGCGCGAGGCGTACAACAGGGTGCGCTCGGCCTCCGCCAACTCCGGCTGCCCGCTGCCGGGCAACAGGATCACGATAAACCTGTCGCCCGCCTCGCTGCCCAAGCACGGGCCCGCCTTCGATTTGGCGATCGCTGTCGCCTGCCTCGGCCTTGAGGGCGTCGTGTCGCCCGAGGCGATGGCCGGCATCGTGTACCTCGGCGAACTCGGGCTCGACGGTCGGCTTCGGCCGGTGCGCGGTGTGCTGCCGGCAGCGCTCGCCGCCCGCGACGCCGGGTTCACGCGGATCATGGTCGCCGCGGCCAACGCGGACGAGGCGAGCTTGGTGCCCGGCCTCGACGTCATCCCCGTCGCCTCCCTGCGGGACGCGGCGATCTGGCACGGGGCGGCGCTCGAACCGGTACCGGTCGAGGTGATCGAACCGCCCCGGACGGTGGAGGAGACGCCCGACCATGGTCTCGATCTGGCCGACGTGATCGGCAACCGGGAGGCGATCGACGCCCTGCAGGTCGCCGCTGCCGGTGGCCATCACCTGCTGATGATCGGACCGCCGGGCGCGGGCAAGTCAATGCTGGCCGACCGACTGCGCGGGCTGTTGCCGGACCTCGACCCCGGCCAGGCACTGCAGGTGACGTGCCTGCGCTCGGTCGCCGGCGCGGGCGTCGGCACCGCACTCGAGGTGCGTCCCCCACTGGAGGCGCCGCACCACACCGCGACCGCGGCCGCGATGGTGGGCGGCGGCTCGGGCCAGATCCGACCGGGAGCGGCGGCTCGGGCCAGCGGCGGCATTCTGTTCCTCGATGAAGCGCCGGAGTTCGCGGCGAGCGTGCTGGACACGCTGCGGCAGCCGCTGGAGTCCGGGGTGATCACGATCCACCGCTCGAATTTCGTGGCCAGCTTCCCGGGGCGGTTCCAGTTGGTGCTGGCGGCGAATCCCTGCCCGTGCGGGCAATGGGGGACCGCGGACGGCAATTGCGCTTGCTCGCCGATGCAGCGGCGGCGGTATCTTGGCCGGATCTCGGGACCGCTGCTGGACCGGATCGACATCCGCCTGCGAATCGAGCGGGTCACCGCTACCGAGCTGCGCCTGCACGAGGAACAGCCGCGGCTGAGCAGCCATCAGGCGCGCGAGCGGGTTCGCGAGGCGCGGGACCGGGCAGCCGAACGCCTGGCGGCGACGCCGTGGCGGCTGAACAACGAGCTGCCGGGGTCGTGGCTGCGCGGTCAGGCGGCGCTGCCCCGGCAGTCCACGGCCGCGATCGACCGCGCACTGGAGCGCGGGGCGATCACCATGCGCGGCTATGACCGGGTGTTGCGCGTCGCGTGGACGAACGCCGATCTTGCAGGTCGCGCGCAACCGAGTCCCGAAGATGTCGGGCGGGCACTGTTCCTTCGAAGGGGGATCCCTTGATGATCATCGGATTGGCCGAGAACGACGTGCGCGGGCTGGTGCAGACTGTGCTGCCCGCGGATCACCCTGGTGACGCGTGGCCCGAGGCGTTCGCCCGGGCCGCGTGGTCGGCGATCATCGAGCCGGGGGATGGCGTCGCCGGCCTCCTGGTTGCGCGACTCGGCGCGGTGGCAGCCCTGGAGGCGGTGGTCGCCCAGACGTCGGTGGCCGGGTTGCTCCGGCAACTGGGCGAAACTGGAGCGATCTCGGCGGACCTCAGCGCTGAGCAGCTCGAGGCTGCGCTGGCCCGTTGGCGTCCCCGGCTCAGTTCGGCGGAGGCGATCGCCGGTCTGCGGCGGGCGGCGGCGGTCGGTGCCCGGCTGCTGACGCCGGGGCACGAGCGCTGGCCGCTCCGACTCGATGATCTGGGTGTGCACGCGCCGATGGCGCTCTGGTATCGCGGGCGCGACGAGGCCTTGACCGGGATCGATGACGCGATCGCGCTGGTCGGCGCCCGGGCGGCCACCGGTTACGGCGAGCACGTGGCGATGGAGGCCTCGGCCGGTCTGGTCGACCGCGGCCATGCGATCATCTCGGGGGCGGCCTACGGCATCGACGGGATGGCGCACCGGGCGGCACTGGCCAGCCGCGGCAACACCCTCGCCTTCCTCGCCGGCGGCGTCGACCGCTTCTACCCGAGCGGCCACGACGCGCTGCTGACTCGGATCAGCCACGAGGGCGCGGTGCTCGCGGAACTGCCCTGCGGTGCGGCGCCGAGCAAATGGCGGTTCCTGCAGCGCAATCGCCTGATCGCCGCGGTCAGCGCCGCCACCGTGGTGCTCGAGGCGGGTACCCGAAGCGGCTCGCTCAACACGGCAGGGCACGCCGCCGCGCTCGGCCGCCCCGTCGGCGCGGTGCCCGGCCCGGTCACCTCCGCAGCCTCCGCCGGCTGTCACCGGCTGCTGCGCGAGTTCGACGCCGTCTGTGTCACGAACGCCGCCGAGATGAGCGAGCTGGTCCGGCCGCTCGGCGCTCAGCCGGAACTCGTCGGCTACCGCGAAGCGGACCAGACCCGCGTGCTCGATGCCCTGGGCCGCACCCCGATCACGGTTGCCGAGGTCGCCCGGCGCGCCGGACTCTCCCCGGAGGCTGTCACCGCGGCTCTTGGCGTGCTGGAACTAGAGGGTCTGGTCGAGAGCAGCGCCACCGGCTGGCGCCGAGCGGCGCGGGCCCGCTAGTCTGCGGTGGCAGCGGGGTCCACAGCGGCCTTCGTCGGTCCGACCTCATTCACCGGGACGGGCTTCTCCCTGGGACTGATCCGCACCGAGAGCATGATCAGCGTGAGCCCCAGCGCCCAACTCCACGCGGGAGTGAAGCCGACGACGAGGATCGTCGCGACTCCCGCGACACTGAGGAAGGCCTTGACCGTGGCGAGCAACGGTGAGATCGGGGTCGGCGTCTTCGCGCGGCGGGACTTCTCCCAACGGGCGACGAGGAACACGACCGGTATCAGTGCGATCGTGACGAGTCCGAGGAACAGCGGGCGAGTCTCCCACCAGTACTGGCTGAGCGGTTCCGGCATCGACATCGACATCGACACCATCGTGAGGGCGATCATCACCACGACGGGAACGTGCCAGAGGTAGATCGTCATCGAGTTGCGGTTGATGACGTCCGATGACGCCCGGAACAGCGGCATGGCGGCGAGGTACGAGAGATACGGGTGCAGGAAGGCGAAGAGCAGAAGCTGGCCGATTCCGAGCACGAGAATGCACAAGGTCGGCGGGTTGAGGTTCTCGTACATGTCCGTCGAATAGCCGACGACGAGGGTGAGGAAGAACAGAATGCCATAGCAGGCGACGCTGCCCGCCAGCAGCAGCCAGCGCGGGGCGGAAAACGCCCCGTCCGCATACCAGAAGCCGAGCTGCTGGATGAAGAGCCAGACGAACAGGAAGTTGAATGCGCTGAGCGCCGGCAGGTGAAAAGTCAGCGAGATGGTGTCCACGAGGACAGCGGCGCCAAGCAGCGCACCGAGGGTGATGCGGGGTGACGCCTCGTGGAGGCGGGTCAGCAGGGGGACGAAAGCGGAGCAGCCCACGTACACCGCGAGAAACCAGAGCGGCTGGCCGATCCGGAACCCGACCTGACTCAGCAGTTCGGGGGAGATGTCGGTGAAGGTCAGCAGCGCGAGCGTTCCGCCGACGAGGGCGATGGGCAGCACGGCCGGGCGGGCGAGTCGATTGACGCGCTGCCGGATGTATTCACCGGATGTCGCGCCCTGATCCCGCATCCGCCGCCACTGCGTGATGCTCGAGAAGCCGCCGAGCACAAAGAACAGGGGCATGACCTGAAGGATCCAGGTCGCCCAGGCGAAGATCGGATGCCCGGCCAGGGTGTTCGTGACGACGAGCCCGCCGGCGCCCGCCGTCACCCCCGCCATCATGGCGTGCATACCGACAACGACAAGAAGACAGAATGCCTTGGCCAGATCGACCGCAGTGTCTCTCATGGCCGTGAGCCTACTAGCGCTCGGACGCCGATGTGAAATGATTGCTCCCGGAACTTGTCTCGCGTGCCGCCCGGTCGCCACGAAGGCCTGCGGGGGAGCCTCGTCGTATGCTCAGGGAATGGCAGGTCGACTCGGACAATACCCGGCCCCGATCTGGCGGATCGCGCACCTCAGTGACACGCATCTGCTGGCGGGCGATGCCCCTCTCGGTGGCGTCGCGGACACGGTGGGGACACTGGCCGCGGCACTCGGTCAACTGGAACGCATCGGAGTCTCCTTCGATGCCTAGGTAGTTGGTGATTTTTTTGGCGGTGGCCGGGTCCACGCTGGCGTCGTCACCGAAATGGTTTTTCAGGTCCGCCATCATGCGCGTCCAGGAGCGCGCCGGCAGCATGGACGGCGCAAATGCCAGGTGGCAGCCGCCGCACTCTTCCTTGACCACGGCGTCCGCCACGGGCGCATAAAAATGGCCGCCACCGGCCTGGGCACGGCCCAGGACCAGGGCAGAAAAACCGATGACAAGCAGACCTAAAACGAGCGGGCGGTAGGGGATGTTCATGACCAATTCCTTGGGTTGACGGTGATTGAAATTACTGGCCGGCCATGAAGCTCAACCAGTCGCCTTTTTCCCGGGGGCTGCATTCGCGGCCCATCACTTCAGTGCAGTTGCGCTTGAACCATTTCTCGACCTTGGCCGGATCGGCATAACGGGTCGGGGACG
>CAVPES010000050.1:0-21531 GCA_963703545.1 uncultured Actinomycetota bacterium | reverse complement strand
GGTGCACGCTCAGGCGTGATGGATCTCCTCGATCGCCGCGTGTTCGGTCGGCTCGAGTTGGAAAGTCGAATGCTCCACATCGAAATGCGTGCTGAGGCACGAGGAGAGCTCGGCCAGCAGCGCTCCGGTGGCCCCGGTGCGGAACACCTCTGCGGTCACCACGACATGCGCCGAGAACACCTTCGCGCCCGTGGTTATGGACCACACGTGCACATCGTGCACGTCGACGACACCCTTGACGTCGAGGATGTGGCGGCGGATTTGATCGACATCGGTGTCGGCCGGGACGGAATCGCTGAGCACCCGCACGACGTCCCGCAGCAGCAGCAGGGCTCGCGGCACGATCAGCGCCACGATCACCAGTGAGGCGATCGCGTCGGCGGCGGCGAAACCGGTCGCGATCATCACAACCGAGGCTGCGACCACCGCGATCGAACCGAGCGCGTCGCCCAGAACCTCCAGGTAGGCCCCGCGCATGTTGAGCGACGACCCCGCCGCGGGCCGCAGCAGCAGTGCAGCGACGATGTTGGCGATCAGGCCGAGCACGCCGACGGCGAGCATGATGGGGGCTGAAACTTCGGCCTTACCCGCGACCAGACGAGCGATCGCGTCGATGCTGACCCAGACCGCGACAGCGAGCAGAAGCAGGCCGTTGACGAGGGCGGCGAAGACTTCGGTGCGCTGGTAACCGAAGGTCTGGCGGGCCGAGGCGGGCCGGGCGGCGACCAGCGTGGCGACCAGCGCCACGGTGAGCGCGATCAGATCCGAGGCCATGTGGCCGGCGTCGGCCAACAGCGCGATGGACCCCGAGAGCACGGCACCGAGGATCTCGATGACCAGCACGGAGCCGACGACCGCGATGGCGATCGACAGACTGCGGCGGTTGCTCACCCCGTCGTGCGGATGCTGCTGGCCCATGTCCCTACGCTACGCCGAGCAGCCTCTGCCGCAACAGCGGAATCAGGCGCGCGAATGCCTGCGAGCGGTGGCTGATCGCGTTCTTCTCATCG
This sequence comes from uncultured Actinomycetota bacterium, assembly GCA_963703545.1. Lineage (GTDB taxonomy): Bacteria > Actinomycetota > Actinomycetes > Actinomycetales > Microbacteriaceae > CAVPES01. The sequence goes on along the minus strand of CAVPES010000050.1, from coordinate 20,521 downwards.
GGGGCGAGTTCCGCGGCGGAGACGGTCAGGCCGTCCGGGCGGAAGACGGGGTCGTAGCCGAAGCCTCCCGTTCCGACCGCTCGCCGCAGAATCGTGCCCGACCATTCGGCGGTCTCGACGTGCTCGTGGCTGCCGTCGACGAAGGCGGCCGCGCAGGTGAAGTGCGCCCGGCGGTTCTCGCTCTCGCCGAGGGTGGCCAGCAGCAGTTCCCGGTTGTCAGCGTCGTCCCTGGTTCCCGCGTATCGCGCCGAGTTGACGCCGGGGGCACCCCAGAGCGCGTCGACGCTGATGCCGGAGTCGTCGGCGATCGCGGGCATGCCGGTGTGGCGGGCGGCGGCGCGCGCTTTGATCAGCGCGTTCTCGGCGAAGGTCGCCCCGTCCTCGACGGGCTCCGGCCCGTCATAGCCGACCAGCTCGATCCCGTCGAGCCGCGCACCCAGGATCCTGCGCAACTCCTCAACCTTGTGCGCATTGTGCGTCGCCAGCACCACGGTCACTGGGCTCACTGCCCCACCTGCCCCCACCTGAGTTGCGGACTTTTGTCCCAAAACCCGCCGTTTTCCATCCCGAATCCCACGAAAGTCCGCAACTCAGGTGGGCGGGAGGGGGGCGAGGAGGGTGCGTTGCAGGGCGGCGAGTTCGGCGGTGCCGAGGGTGGCCAGGTCGAGCAGGGCGCCCAGCTCGGCGCGGTCGAAGGGCGCGCCTTCGGCCGTGCCCTGGACTTCGACGAAGAGCCCGCGACCCGTGGTGACGACGTTCATGTCGGTCTCCGCGCGCACATCCTCGACGTAAGCCAGATCGAGCATGGGTACGCCGTCGATGATGCCGACCGAGACGGCGGCGACGCTGTCGATGATCGGTTGCGCCTTCTGACCGATGAACTTGCGCTCCCTGGCCCACTCCACGGCGTCGACCAGGGCGATGTAGGCGCCGGTGATCGCCGCGGTGCGCGTGCCGCCGTCCGCCTGCAGCACGTCGCAGTCGATCACGATGGTGTTCTCGCCCAGCGCCTTGGTGTCGATCACGGCACGGAGGCTGCGGCCGATCAGTCGGCTGATCTCGTGGGTGCGGCCGCCCACCTTGCCCTTGACCGCCTCCCGGTCCATCCGATCGTTCGTCGAACGCGGCAGCATCGCGTACTCGGCGGTCACCCAGCCCCGCCCCTTGCCGACCAGCCACCGCGGCACGCCGTTGGTGAACGAGGCCGTGCAGAGCACCTTCGTGTCACCGAAGCTGATCAGGGCGCTGCCCTCCGCCTGCATACTCCACCCCCGCTCGATGGTGATGGGTCGAAGTTGGTCAGCGGTACGGCCATCGGCGCGGGTCATGCAGTCTCCTTGGATCGGGTCAGAGTGACCGGGGCAGATGGATGGCTCCGGTCTCGACAAAGTCGACGCTGGTGATCTCCGGGCCGAGGAATCGTCCGGCCAGCCGGATGAACTCGGCGGTGTTGGGACCCGTCGCTTCGAAACGGTGCTGCGGCGGCCGATCGATTCGGCGTTCGAGTCCGCCGGCCAGCAGTTCGCGATACACGTCGTTCGCCGTCTCGACATCGCTGGAAACCAGCGCAACGGTCGGCCCCATCACGTAGGAGATGGCGCCCTTCAGGAACGGATAGTGCGTGCATCCCAGCACGAGGGTGTCGACCCCGGCGGCCCGCAGCGGCGCGAGGTAACCCTCGGCGACTGCCAGCAGCTCAGGGCCGCTGGTCACGCCGGCTTCGACGTAGTCGACGAAGGCCGGGCAGGCCTGCGTGAAGATCTCGAGATGCGGAGCCGCGGCAAAGGCATCGTTGTAGGCCCGCGAGGCGATCGTGCCCGCCGTGCCGATCACTCCGACCCGGTGGTTGCGGGTGAAGGCCACGGCACTGCGCACCGCCGGGTGGATGACTTCGACGACCGGGACGTCATAGCGCTCACGGGCGTCCCGGAGCATCGCCGCGGAGGCCGTGTTGCAGGCGATCACCAACATCTTGACGCCCTGGCCCACCAGATCGTCGAGCGCGGCCAGTGCGAACTCCCGCACCTCGGCGATGGGCCTGGGGCCGTAAGGCGCATTGGCGGTATCCCCGAGGTAGAGGATCTCCTCACCCGGCAGCTGATCCATGATCGCGCGCGCCACCGTCAGGCCGCCGACTCCGGAGTCGAAGATGCCGATGGGAGCGTCGTTCACCCGACCAGTTTAGGTGACGGTCCGTGACCGCCGTCTCAGATCGGCGTCCAGCGCTGGATAGGCTGTCGATGTGCCATTCTCCAGCGCCCTGCTCACCGATCGCTATGAACTAACCATGCTCGACGCCGCCCTGAGCAGCGGCACCCACGAGCGCGCGAGCCTGTTCGAAGTCTTCGCTCGCGGACTGCCGGAAGGACGGCGCTACGGCGTCGTCGCGGGCACCGGGAGACTGCTGGAACTGATCCGGGAATTCCGCTTCGGCGACGCAGAGTTGACGTGGTTGCGCGACCAGGACTTCCTGAGCGATCAGGCTCTGGATCTGCTGGCGAGCTACCGCTTCAGTGGCGACATCCGCGGGTATCGCGAAGGGGAACTGTACTTCCCCGACTCCCCGATTCTCGAAGTCGAGGCGCCGTTCTGGGAGGGTGTGCTGCTTGAGACCCTCATCCTCAGCGTGCTGAACTTCGACTCGGCCATCGCGAGCGCCGCCTCACGAATGGTGACCGCGGCGCAAGGGCGGCCCGTCACCGAGATGGGCTCCCGTCGAACCCACGAGCACGCAGCCGTCGCGGCGGCGAGGGCGGCCTGGATCGCCGGATTCTCGGCGACGTCGAACCTCGAGGCCGGTCGGACCTGGGGTCTGCCCACGATGGGAACGGCAGCTCACGCCTTCACCCTGCTGCACGACACCGAGGAGGATGCCTTCCGTGCCCAGGTGGCCAGCTTCGGGCCCGATACCACCCTGCTGATCGACACCTATGAGATCGAGGCAGCGGTGGCGACGGCGGTCAAGGTCGCGGGACCGGGACTCGGTGCGGTGCGGATCGACTCGGGTGACCTCACGGTCGTTGCCGCAGACGTGCGCCGGCTCCTGGATGCGCTCGGAGCAACCCGAACGCAGATCACCGTCACGAACGATCTGAACGAATACTCGATCGCGGCCCTCGCCGCCGCTCCTGTCAATACTTACGGGGTCGGCACGGCGCTGGTCACCGGCAGCGGCGCCCCCACCGCGGGCATGGTGTACAAACTGGTCGCCCGTCAGGATTCCGCCGGAGAATGGCGGAGCGTCGCCAAGACATCCGTTGGCAAGGCGAACATCGGCGGCCGCAAGCACGCCTTCCGACGGATCGGCGCCGGTGGAACCGCGATCGAGGAAATCGTCGCCGTCGACGGCAGCCAGCCGGAGAACGCGTCGGGTTCCGGACTGCGAGACCGAGCACTGACCGTGCCACTGGTGCGCAACGGGGTCATCGACACCAGCATGACCGGCCATCGCGGCACCGCACTCGCCAGAGAGCACCATGCCAGGGCGATGGAGGAATTACCGCTCGACGGGTTCCGGCTCGGTCGGGGCAAGCCGGCCATCCCGACCCGGCACCGCTAGCGCTTCATCGACTCGAAGATCCGCTGGCAATCCGGACAGATCGGGAACTTCTCGGGATCCCGCCCGGGAGTCCACTTCTTGCCGCAGAGCGCCGTGACGGGCTTGCCCGTCATCGCCGATTCGAGGATCTTCTCCTTCTTGACATAGTGCGAGAAGCGCTCGTGATCCCCCGGTTCCTGGCTCTCGCGGTTCAGCAGCTCTTCCAGCTCTCGATCCAGAACGTCGAGGCCTCCGCCGATTTCCGTGTCAGTGGTCATGGTCGAATATTACGCCGATCAGCGAAACTCAGAAGCTCTGGGCGAAGGCGAGCACCTCGGGTCCGCGCCGCTGGTAGACAGCCGCCCCACTCCTGACCCCGGCAACAAGGGTGCCCGTGCCGATCACCAGGCCCGCCACCAGCGACGCGAACTCCCAAATCCCGGGGCTGACGATTCCGACCACCGCCAGGGTGATCACCGGCGCTGCCAGCAGCAGCGATACGAAGAACGACAGCGTCTGGACAAGGGCGCCGGTGACGCCGGTGTTCTGCGGTTGCTGGAAAGGGCTCTCGCCGGGCCGGACCGCGGCATAGGGGAACGCCACCGAGAGCACACTCGAGAGGCCGAGACCTGCGCCGACGAGCGCCCAGGACACCCCGATCAGGCTCGCGACCACCGACCAGTCCCCATACAGCCAGGCCGTGACGACCGAGCCGACGATGATCAGCGGCACCGCCCAGACCAGCACGGGAACCAGTCGGCCGAGACGGTCCGATCGGCCGGAGACACCCGAGGCGAGGTGCAGCCAGAAGGCGGTGTTGTCGAAGGCGATGTCGTTGTGCAACGACCAGCCTAGGAACAAGCACATGACCGGCAGCGGCAGCAGATACAGGTATTCGACGGGTACACCGGCGATGTACAGCGGCACGAACACCAGCACGGGCACGACCGGCACCATGACCAGCGACACCCGGTAACGCGGGTCACGGGCCCAGTAGGTCAGGCTGCGGGCCGCGATGGCGCCGGTCGGGTCCGCGGGCAGATGGTCGAACCAGCCGAGCCCCGGGTAGCTGCGCGACTCGCTCTGCTGCTCCGGAGCCACCATCAGCTGACCGACGAGCCACGTCCAGAGACGCCAGAGCAGGACCGCGAATGCAACGGCTATCAGCAGTTGGGCCAGTCCCTCCTGCACCTGCCCGGACGCAACCGAGGCGGGGGCCGCCCAGACGGCACCAAGCGGCGTCCAGGCCAGCACCCCGGCGACCCGGGACGCTACGACGAATCCGTCGGTGCCCCAGTCGACCCCGAACAGCACCACGAACGCAGGGCTGGCCAGGACGACGACCAGCAGCCCGGCGGCGCCGAGCCATTCCCTGGCGCGCCTGCTGGTCAGCAGCAGCGAGGCCGCCGCAGTGACCACTCTGGCTGAGAGCACGCTGGTGATCACGATGAGCGCGGCGGCGGGGATCGAGAGCACGATGCTGGCGGCGTCCCTGCTCCAGCTGACGATGGTCGCGAGCGCCACCAGGACAACCATCAGCGACGGCACGCTGACCAGTGCCGACGCCGCCACCGCGATTGCGACCTTGTCATTGTCGATCCCGAAGAGCGAGAATTTGCGCGGGTCCATCGCGTCATCAACGCCGAACACGAGCGGCACGAGAATGAATCCGAGCGTGACAAGGCTCCCCCCGATGACGATGAACACCGCCGCATCGGCGACGGCGACGAATCGAGCGCCGACAAGGCCGAGAATCGCCAGCGCGGTGATGGAGAGCCCGTAGAGCAGCGCCAGAACGAGCCAGAGCACCTGCAGGGGACTGCGAACGAAACTGTTGGCGAGCAGCTGCAGCCTCAATCGGAGAAACTGTGCAACCATTCCAGCCCCTCTGCGGTCTTGCGGCCGCCGGCGAGGGCCACGAATCGGTCCTCAAGACTGCTGCCGGCGCGCACTTCAGCCATGCTCCCGTTGGCGAGCACCGAGCCGTCGACGATCACGGCGACTCGGTCGCAGATGCGCTGGATCAGGTCCATGCTGTGGCTCGAAAGCACGACCGTGCCGCCGCTCGCGACGTAATTCTGCAGGATCTCGATCAGATTGGCCGCCGAGACCGGGTCAACGGCCTCGAAGGGTTCGTCAAGCACCAGCAGGCGCGGCGAGTGGATCATCGCGCAGGCCAGGGCGATCTTCTTGGTCATGCCGGCTGAGTAGTCGGCGACCAGACGCGCGGCGGCATCCTCCAGACCGAATGCCGCGATCAGGTTGACCGATCGTTCCCGAACCTGAGAGTCCTGGAGGCCGCGAAGGATGCCCGAGTAGTACAGCAGCTGCCAGCCGGTCAGCCGATCGAAGAGCCGCAACCGGTCCGGCAGCACGCCGATCGACCGCTTCGCCGCCGCCGGGTCCTTCCACACGTCACTGCCATGCACGATGACCTCACCCGAGTCAGGACGCAGCAGCCCGGTCGCCATCGAGAGCGTCGTGGTCTTGCCCGCGCCATTGGGACCGACGATGCCGAAGAACGATCCCGCGGGGATATCGAGGTCGATGCCGTTCACCGCGACGTTGGCGCCGAATCTCTTGACCAGACCGCGCAGGCTGAGTACGGGCGGAGCCGCCGGAACGGGTACAACAACGGGCGTCGCCTTCCGTGGCCGAGGTGCCCGCTTGCGGGGGGCCGCCGCGACGGCAGGCGTGCCGGATACGGCCGGATCCTTCGCCGGTGTCCGGGCCGGGCGCGACCGTTTCGGCGAATCAGAGTTCCCCTGCGCTGTAGTCACTCGCCTACGGTACCAAGTTCGCTGGACGGGTGGAGCGAGCCCGGACTATTACGAAAGCACTACGAAATCTGTTCCACGTTGGGCGGGAAATGGGGTACACGGTACGCTTGCCATGACATAAAGGCGTGTCCCGTTCAAGGCCAATTGGCCGAATCGTCCGCGAATTCTTGATGAACAGCGGTCAACCGAGGAGACAGCTTCCATGACCACACAGGTGGTAATTCTTGCAGCAGGGATGGGCACCCGGCTCGGTCGGCCGAATCCGAAGCCGCTCACTCTGCTCAGCGATGGCCGAACCATCATGGGTCAGCAGTTCGAGAACATTCGCGGCACCTTCGGCGATGCGGCCCAGATCAGCGTCGTCGTCGGTTACAAGCTCGAGATGATCATCGAGGCATTCCCGGAAGCGTCCTTCGTCTACAACGAGAAGTACGACCAAACCAATACCTCCAAGAGCCTGCTCCGGGCGCTGCAGGCATCCGCACCCGGTGGAGTGCTCTGGATGAACGGTGACGTCGTCTTCGATCCAACCATCCTCGACCGCGCGCTGGGCATGATCGCCCGCGAGCAGTCCTTCGTCACCGTCAACACCGCCTCGGTCAGTGACGAGGAGGTCAAGTACACGGTCGATGCCGAGGGCTACATCAAAGAGCTCTCCAAGACGGTCCGCGGCGGGCTCGGCGAGGCCGTCGGCATCAACTATGTCAGCGCGGAGCACAAGGCGAGCCTGATCCGTCACCTGCAGCGCGTCGCGGCGCAGGACTACTTCGAACGCGGCATCGAGTTGGCGATCGAACACCACGGCCTGCGTTTCGAGCCCGTCGACATCTCAGACCTCTACGCTGTCGAGGTGGACTTCATCGAGGACCTCGAGCGGGCGAACCTTTTCGTCTGAGGCCGCGCCCAGCCGGTCGAATCACTATTGATCTCAGTACGGGGCGGTGAACGGCACCCCGTTGACCGGCGCTGCCCCGCCGGGTGAGCAGGCGCGCCAACGCCGCGTCGAGACCCCGCCCGAAGATAGACTTGCCAGAACTCACTGGGCGCGAGGGTTAGGGACAACCGTGGCAGCATCCGAAGCCGTTTCGCGGCCCGCGCCATCGTACTGGCACTCGCTGATGCTGCTGACCCGGCGGGATCTCAAGGTCAGATACTCGACCTCAGCACTCGGCTACCTCTGGTCGATCCTCGATCCGCTGCTGATGAGCGGCATCTACTTCTTCGTCTTCACCGTCGTATTCGATCGCGGGGTCGGCCACGAGCCGTACATCGTCTTTCTGCTGTCTGCCCTGCTGCCCTGGACCTGGTTCAATGGGGCACTCTCGGACTCGACACGGGCATTCCTGAGGGAGGCGAAGCTGATCCGCTCGACCAAGATCCCCCGTACGATCTGGGTGGGGCGCATCGTGATGTCGAAGGGGATCGAGTTCGTCGCCAGCCTGCCCGTGTTGATCGTGTTCGCGGTGGCCACCGGCGCGACACTGCACTGGAATGCCGTGCTGTTCGTGCCCGCGATCCTGCTGCAGGCCGTGCTGACTCTCGGTCTCGGGCTGATCATCGCCCCCCTGGTCGTGTTCTTCCGCGATCTTGAACGCGCCGTCAAACTGATCCTGCGGTTCGCGTTCTACGCCTCGCCGATCGTCTACAGCACGCTGGATCTGCCGGAGAACCTGAGCAACTGGGCGGGTCTGAATCCGCTCAGCGGCCTGTTCAGCCTTTATCGTTCGGTCTGGTTCCCCCAGGAGCTCGACTGGTCGCTCGTCGGCATGTCGGCCCTGAGCTCCGTGCTGCTGCTGCTGATCGGACTGGCCGTGTTCCGGCGGACCCTGCCCGCCGTCCTCAAGGAGATCTGATGACCCAGACGCCGGACGTACCCCGACCCGCGATCCCGGCCACCGGCGCCTCCTCCGTCATCGATGTCGACGGTGTCGGCATTCGCTTCCGCAGAAACCGCAGCCGCAGCCGCAGCTTCAAGGATCTCTTCGGCGGCCGCACGCGGCGCAGCAGGCCGGGCGAGTTCTGGGCGCTGCGCGATGTCCGATTCACCGTGCGACCGGGCGAGGCGATCGGTGTCGTCGGTCGCAACGGGCAGGGCAAGTCGACCCTGCTGAAGATCGTGGCAGAGGTGATCATCCCCGACGAGGGATCGGTGTCCGTCAATGGCGGCGTCGCCCCGCTGATCGAGATCACCGGCGGTTTTGTCGATGACCTCAGCGTGCGCGACAACGTCTACCTGACGGCAGGGCTGCACGGCATGCGCAGAGCGGAGGTGGACGCCCGCTTCGACGAGATCATCGCCTTCGCCGAGATCGGGGAATTCATCGACACACCGTACAAGCACCTGTCCAGCGGCATGAAGGTGCGCATCGCCTTCGCCGTGATCTCCCGCCTGGAGGAGCCGATCATACTCGTCGATGAAGTGCTGGCGGTTGGCGACAAGGCCTTCAAGGAGAAGTGCTACCGCCGGATCGAGGAGCTCTTGGCGGGCGGCCGAACCCTATTCTTCGTCTCCCACAATGAGAAGGACCTGCGCCGGTTCTGCACCCGTGGCCTGTACCTGGACAAGGGGCGCCTGGTCCTAGATGCCGGTATCGACGAAGTGCTCGCCCGCTACAACTCGGACTACCCGACCACGGCAGCCCGCTGACCCGTAATCGCGTGCACTCGGGGCGCTCCGCTGCGTTTTACGACCCATGCGCCCGGGCGCGACGCCGCATGGGTCGCAGAACGGCGCACGGCGGGGGTGGTGGGGCGGCGGGCGGCGGGCACGGAGGGATCAGTCGTCGGGGTCGGTGCCGTCATCGGCGGTGCCGTCATCGGCTTTGTCGCCGTCCGCGGTGCCGCCAGCGGCTTCGCGGCGGTCCTCGGCCTCGGCCTCCTGCTCCGCCTCCGCGAGTTCGGCTGCGTGCAGGGCGGCGTGCCGCTCCCACTCGGCCAGCAGGTGCTCCACCGCGGCGTGGAAACGGGCCGTTGCCGTGCCCGGCGTCGTGTCCCCAAAGTAGCGGGTCACCCAATGCGTCAGGCGCAGCCGGGCCTCGTCATTCGTCAGCAGCTCATCCGCGCGCGAGATGATGTCCGGCGCAGCTGCGGCCGTCAGCCATTCGCAGTGCGCGAGATAGCCGCCGGAGTCGACGACGGCTGCCTCCGAGACGGGGCGCGTGACGAACAACGGCTTGCCGACCGCGAGTCGGTCGTAGACCATGGCGGAGATGTCGGTGATGGCGACGTCCGCGGCAGCCAGCTGCCAGCCCATGGTGGGTTTGTCGTCGTAGATGTGGTGCGCCGCGGGATTCCTGGCGTTGGCCGAGGCGATCGCGGAGATGATCTCGCGGTTGGCCCGGCCATACTCGCGGTCGACGACGCCGCTGCGCGGATGGGGCCGGTAGATCACCCGGTGTCGTTCACTGGCCAGCAGCGCCTTCACGAGGGGCAGGCCGTGACTGACGACCGAGCCATAGGCGGCCGACGCGCGGTCCCCCTCCCATGTGGGTGCGTAGAGAACGACAACCCGGTCATCCGCGGGGTAGGGCGCCTCGCCGGCGAAATGGTCGGCTTGGGGTCGGCCGATCGCGATCGCGCGCTTGTCGAAGTCGTAGTCCCAGAGCACTCTGCGCAGACGCGCCAGCGCCGCCTCACCGGCGATCAGGCTGTAGTCGTAGGCCTTGAACTGGTTGGTCGTCATGTACATCTTGTCGCTCTCACCGTGGTTGATGAAAACGTGCCAGCGACGCCCGTAGCGCATCATCTGAAAGTTCTTGGCGTTCTGGTTGACGTAGAGCACGATGCGCGCTCTCTGGTGACGCAGCGAGCGCTCGAGTGCCGCGACCGTTCGCGCATAGACGACCGGAACCGGCGACTCGTCGAGCAGCGCGAGCGTCGTGTGAACGCTGCGACTGAGAATGGCGACGCGATGGCTCCCGGAGAGCTCAGCCAGGGGCCCGTACCACTGGCGGAGCTGGTAGAGGTTGACGGGCTCATCGGCGAAGTACACGACGATCTCGATCGAATCGGGTTCGAGCGCGGGTCGATCAGCAAGCGCGGCCGACAGCAAGCGGTGCGCTCTGCGACGTCGAATCAGCGACTTCGCCAGGTCGAAGACCAGCCGTGCGTCTCTGCCGAATCCCATCAGACAAGGCTACTTGCGCGACCATCGCCCGTCCGACGCACGGCGGGCTCCGTCACCGAATCGATACCGACCACCATGCCCGGGAGCACTCTCAGACGATCGGCGGCCGCCCCGCACGAGTCATCCGCCACACCGTCCGCCAGCTGATCCGGCGGCGATCGACGGTGCCCCGCCAACCTTCCCGCCAGCCCGCCCACCACGCGGAAAGCCCCTGCCGAGTCTCGGTCGAACGCACCGAGCGAACCAGTTGGACGGCTGTCCAGGAACCCACATAGAACGGGATCAGGATCATCGGAAGGTTGCGCCGGGCCAGCCAGATCCGGTTGCGGGCATTCAGACGGAAATACTCGGCATGCCGGGTCGGCTCGCTGACCGGGTGGTACGCCACCAGATCGCCCGCGTACCAGACCCGGAGACCCTGGTCCCAGACCCGCCAGGCCAGATCAATGCCCTCGTGGGCATAGAAGAAGTCAGCTGCCCATCCGCCGGCACGTTCGAATACCGTGCGCGGAATCAGTACCGCCCCCTCGAGGACCGAGAAGACATCGCTCGATCGCTTCGGGTCGCCCTTTCGAAGGCGCGGGACCCAGCGGCGCGGCGCAGCGGTTCCGTCGCGATCTTCTATGCGCGGCTGGAGCAGACCGATCTCCGAACCGAGCAGAGCGATCGCATCCGCAAGAAACGTCTCGGAAGGAATCTGCTCGTCATCGTCCAGAAAGAACAGGTACTGCCCAGTGACTTCAGGAACGCCTCTGTTCCGCCCGGCCGGAATACCGATGTTCTCGGGCAGGGCCAGCGACCTCACTCCGGCGGGCAGTCCTTGGGGAACCCAGCCGTTGCCAACCACGACGACGTCCGTCGAGGCCGACTGGCGAAGGACCGAGTCGATCGCCTCGGCCAGGGTCTCGGGTCGGTGCCCTTGACTCAGAATGACAACACCGACCTGAGCCCCAGGACCGCTCACGCCGAGAGTCTCCGTGAGGAGACGATCGCGATGAAGTGGCCGACAATGGTCAGTATCGCGAGCGGCAGCATGATCACGACCAGGATGCGATCGACGTGCTCCGAGCCGGCAAACAGGCCAAGGACTGCGGCGGCAACCACCAGGATCGTCATCTCAACGGAATGAAAAAGCCTGTTGAACGGGACGAATCGGACGACACGTCGCAGCCTCGCGAGCGCCGTGTTGCGCGGCGCCGCGCTCTCGGCGCTGTCCTGCCGGGTGCTGAGGCCGGCGGCGGCTCTTGCCACCCGGACCATGTCGTTGAGCGCTTTGTTCAGCACGATCACCAGTGCAAGAGCTGTGCCAAGCATCAACCAGAGGAAGTCCTCGGGCGTCTGAATCGGCCACGCAGCGGCCCGCACGCCGATAGCGATAGCGATCAGAGTCTCGGTCGAGTAGTGCCCGACGGCATCCAGGAACGACCCCAGCGGTGACGAAGAGCGCCGCCAACGGGCCACTTCGCCGTCGCAGCAGTCGAAGAGCATCTGCAGCTGGCCAAGCGCCAGTGCCAGCAGTGCCCCCCAGACACCGGGGATCAGCAGCGCCGCGGCGGCGGACCAGCCGGTGAGGACCATCAGAACGGTGACGCCATTGGCACTGATCGGGGTCTTCAGCAGCAGCCAGGTCAGATACGGCGACACATCCCGCAGATACAGGTGCGCGGTCCAGTGCTCGGCGTTGCGCCGCTCCCGGACCTCGGGCGGCTGGGTGACTGATCGCAGCTCGGCGATTGACGCGGGTCGCGCTATCTCCACTGGTGTCCGGTGACCTTCCCAGTCAGTTTCGCGAATCCGAGCAGGAAACCGAGCCCCCACGAGAAGTGGATGCACGGCAAGACTATGAGATACCAGGCCCAGGCGCGAAGAGGCAGCCTGGCCGCGAACGCGGCGATGACAACGACGGCGAGGTATGCGCCGGGGATGAGCAGGGCCCAGGAGAGTGCGGAATCGATGATCACCCCGACCAGGCCGAGCACCAGGCCGAGAACCGAAGCAAGCAGCGCTGCGGGTGGGGCAAGGTAACGGATCGACCGCGAGGCGCGGTATCGGCGAAACAGCTCTCCCCTCCAGATCCCGGTGTTGACGAACTGGCGCAGCAGAGAGTCGAGGCTCGACCGCGGCCGGTACGTGACGCGCAGCTCCGGGGTGAACCAGACCACCCCTCCGCTCTCCCTGATCCGTCGATTCAGATCCCAGTCCTGGCCGCGCCGGATGTTCTCGTCGAACAGTCCGATCCGATCGAGCGTGCTGCGCCGGAAGACGCCGAGATAGACCGTCTCGGCCGCACCCTCCTTGCCGCCGACATGGAGCGGGGTGCCGCCGAGCCCGACAGGGCTGCCGTAGGCGTGCGCGACGGCCTGCTCGAAGGGGGTGATCCCCACTGCGCTCATGACGCCACCTACGTTGTCCGCCCCGGTCCGCAGTATGGTGCTCACTGCGATCGCGGTGTAATCCTCGGGCAGTGCCGAGTGCGCGTCCACCCGGACCACGATCGGGTGCCGCGAGGCGCGAATGGCGATATTGAGACCCTCCGGCGTCGTGCCCAGGGGGTTGCGCACCGCGGTCACCTCGGGGTGCCGCTGGCAGATCCGGCCGACGATGCCGTCCGTGTCATCCGTGCTGGGTCCCAGAGCGAGGACGATCTCCACCGGCCCCGAGTAGGACTGCCGCAGAATGCTCTCGACCGCGGCCTCGATGTGGCCGGCCTCGTTGAGCACCGGCATTACATACGAGACTCCCGGCAAGTCTTCCGCATCCACTTACGCCACGTCTTCTGCTCGCAGAAATCCGGTGGCAGCCAGCTGGCCACCACCGGATCGAGCCTATCAGCGCGCTAGTGGGTTACTCCCCCAGCGTGCCGAGAGTGACGCTGACCGTAAAGGTCTTCCCGCCCCGGACATAATTCAGTTCGCCGTCCGCCCCGCCGGCCAGATAGCGCACCTGTGCGGTCAGGTCACTGGCGCTGCCGACGCGCACGCCGTTGAATTCGGTGATGACGTCGCCCTTCTGCAGGCCCCCGGAATCCGCGGCACCCCCGGGGGTGACAGCGTCGACGTAGGCCCCGGCGACGCGGGTCGTCGAATCGCCGACGTTCGCGCCGAGCAGACCATGGCTGGCAGAACCGTTCTTGATGATCTCACCGGCGACTCGTTCAGCGAGGTTGGCCGGGATCGAGAAGCCGACTCCGATGTTGCCGGCGGTCTCCGAACCCGCCCCGGTGCTGGCGATCGCGACGTTGATTCCAATCAGCTCGCCGGCACCGTTGAGCAGTGCGCCGCCAGAATTCCCGGGGTTGATCGCGGCGTCGGTCTGGATCACCGGCAGCGAGATGGTCTCCGAGGATCTGGTGCCCTGACCGCCGCTGCCGGGGAAGTCGAACTCGAAGAGGTTGTCCGGTAGCTTGCCGGGGTCGCCGCTGCCGTCCGTCGATTTGGGGGCGGCAGACGAGGCGATGGTGATGCTGCGATTCAGGGCGCTGATGATGCCGGTGGTGACGGTGTTCTCCAGTCCCAGCGGGGCGCCGATCGCCACGGTCGTCTCGCCGACATTCAGTTTCCTCGAGTCGGCAAAGGTCATTGGGGTGAGCCCGCTGGCGCCCTCGAGCTTGATGACCGCCAGATCGACCACGGGATCGGTGCCGACGACCGTTGCCGAGTACATTGCCCCATCGGCGGTCTCGACAGTGATGGCCGCGTCGCCGGCACTGCCGTCCAGCGTGACGACGTGGGTGTTGGTGAGCACATACCCGTCCTCGCTGATGATCACGCCGGAACCAGTGCCGCCCCTGTTGCTGGAGTCCACCGAGATGGTCACGACCGAGGGGGTCGCCTTGGCCGCGATTGCGCTGATCAGGTTGACCGAGGCGTTGTCGTTGATCGTGATGCTCTGAGGTCCGCCGCTGTCCGTCGGCACCAGAGTGGCCGAACCCTGGTTGCCGAGGACGAGTGCGGTGACGCCGCCGCCCGAGATGCCGCCGACCACGACAGCCGCGAGCAGGGCCGCGGTCACCATGCCGGCGCGACGCTTCTTGGGGCCATCGGCCACGGAAGGGTGGTCAGCGAGCGACGCGGTGTCCTCGGCAAGTGCGGGGGTCACGAACTCCCCGGCAGTCTCGGCGGGTGTTGCCGTCGCGAACGCCTCAGCCGGGGGAACCTCATTGCCGGAGGATTCAGTGGGGGAGGATTCAGTGGGGTTCTCGGGATCCGGCTGTTCGGTCATGGAGTCATCCTTTCGCACATCGCTAGCTTCCCCCGGAAAGCTGGATGTTCCCCGTGGCATTCCCGCAAGTGCGCCGAAAGAATCCTAAGTGCCGCATCCGGGTCCGTCGGAACCACGACAATCGCGATCGACGAGCACGGTGGTCGCGGTGCCGACGACGACGGTCAGCGTATTCAGCGGCACGTTGATCGTGCCAGCAATACCCGTCCACGACTGGCCGCTGAAGGCATACTCGGGCGCCATGATCACGCTGGACCGAACCGTGTAGCTGCCGGCGGCCTCGAATCGGTGGGAGGTCGCGGTATCCGTGAATTCCGGCAGCCCCTCAGCCGCCCACGGGGATCCGGCGACGGACACGGTTGCGCCGGATCCGTCCCCGTAGTCCCAGCGGAATGCCACCGGGGTGAACCGCACCGAGGCCGCCCGGCTGAGCACTTCGCCGGTCAGCACATGCTGCCGACTTGTCGCATAGAAGTTGGCGGGCAACCCGATGATTGCCCAGCCATCCGGCTCCATCACAGCGCTCCCGGACTGCGGAACGAAGTGGGCGATGTCAGCGAGCGTGACTGCCGTCGGAGACTGAGTCCCGGTCGACGCCGTCAAGCAGCCCGCGGGAGTTCGCAGCCCGACACAGCCGGCACCCTCGTTCCGGCTGATCCAGGTAGGAGCCTGCGGTGCGGTGTCGACGACGGGTCCCGTTTGCGAGCCGCCACCCGAGCCAGAGGAGTGCTGCCGCTGCTGCGCCTCGACGTCAACTCCCCCGCCGCTGATCCGCGCCGATGCGGTGGGGACTTCACAGAGGCCCAGTTGAAACCCCCCCAGCGTGCAATCTCCGTTGGCGGCGATCGCAGGCGGCGATGCAGTCAGCAACAGGAGCGCCGTCGCGATGGCCAAAGCTAGCAGAAGTCGGCGCCGGACCATACCTTGCTCCTGGACACCAGCAGCTTCGAAGCATCCTCTTCTGAGTGACGAGAAGCCCAACCTCGAGCGGGATACATCCCGACGGTCGCGTTAAACCACCGAGTTGCCTGTGTCGCTAACACCTCCACGTGAAACATCTACGCAGAGGTAGACGGTCACCAATGCACCCGACTACGTCATCGTACATTCTGAATCGACAACGTGTGCGAACTTCGAGGTCCCTATTGATGGTACCCACTGCTCGCATAAAACTCCGCTGTCTTCGACTCGCTCTTGCAAACGCTCTCCGTCGCAACTGCGTCAGTAGAGGTTCTGTTCGACGCCACCTCCGGATGGCAATCTGATCGCCCACCGCCAGATATTCCGCATACGCGGCTTCGGCGGCGGCGAGCGCCTCTTCATCAGACGCGAAAATCGGCTGGGAGCTCGTCGGCGGCGCCTCGGCTGCAGGCGGGGTCGTGGGTGCGCAGCCGGACAGCAGCAGCACCATCGCCGCCGCCGCCAGCGCAACCGTTACAGCCCCGCGGGTCGTCAGCGCTCTAGCCATGCGAACACGTTAGGGCACCCGCCACGGCCGTCGCAGTCGTTGTCCACACATTCGCACCCTCGACCGCGGCCGCCGCGCTGGGTGGAGGGGAGCGGTCTTCGCTAGGGTCGAGACCATGGCAATCCCCGGCGGCTGGCGCCGCGCCGCCCACGGCGCGGGACTGCTCGGCCCCAACGGCGAATCGGGGACGACGATCTTCGCCGAGGTCAGCGCGCTCGCCCTGCGCCACGACGCCATCAATCTCGGCCAGGGTTTCCCTGACGAGGACGGCCCGACCGAGGTCCTCGAGGCCGCCCGCCAGGCCATCCGCGACGGCGTCAACCAGTACCCGCCGGGCATCGGCAACCCGCTGCTGCGCACCGCGATCGCCGCCCACCAGAAGCGCTTCTACGGCATCGAGCTCGACCCGGACACCCAAGTCCTGGTCACGGCCGGCGCAACCGAGGCGATCGCGGCGACCTTGCTGGCGCTGATCGAACCGGGCGACGAGGTGCTGACCTTCGAGCCCTTCTACGACGCCTATGGCGCGGGAATCGAGTTGGCGGGCGGCATCCACCGCACAGTGCCGCTGCGGCTACCGGACTTCCAACCGGATCTCGACGAGCTCCGCGCCGCCGTGAACGACCGCACCCGAATCATCCTGGTGAACTCCCCAAACAACCCGACCGGCTCGATGCTCACCGACGAGGCCCTGCACCTGCTGATCGAACTGGCGCACCGTCACGACGCGATCATCGTCACCGACGAGGTCTACGAGCACCTCACCTTCGGCGTCCCGCACCACCCGATCGCGTCGCTGCCGGGCGGCTTCGAGCGGACCGTCACCATCTCCTCGGGTGGCAAGACGTTCAGTACGACCGGCTGGAAGATCGGCTGGGTCACCGGACCGGCGGAACTCGTCACCGCGATCCTCGCCGTCAAGCAGTTCCTGACCTTCGTCAGCGGCGCCCCATTCCAACCCGCCATCGCCGTCGGCCTTGGTCTGCCGGATTCGTACTTCACCGGCATCGCCGAGACCCTCGCCGCCAAGCGCGACCTGCTGGCAGCGGGCCTCACCGAGGCGGGCTTCACGGTCACACTGCCCCGGGCGGGCTACTTCATCATCGCGGACGCCGCACCGCGCGGAGTCGATGACGCGGCAGCCGTCGCGCGCTCCCTGCCCTCGGAGGTCGGCGTTGCGGCGATCCCGTTCTCGGCCTTCTGCCACCCCGAACTCGCCTTCACACACCGCTCGCTGCTGCGTTTCGCGTTCTGCAAACGTCAGGACGTGCTCACGGAGGCGGTCCGTCGCCTCCGCATTGCCCGCTGACGGTTCCCGCACCCCACCACGCGCTGACGGTTCCCGCACCCCACCACGCGCCGGTTTGCGACCCGTGCGGTGTCGCGCACAGGCGCATGGGTCGCACGGGGGAGCATGGCCTGCACCGCTCCCCACCACCGCGCCCATCGGCGGAGGTGCCGACGGAGGTGCAGGCGGAGGCGCCGGCACCGGTTCGGCGACACCGGTACTCGACACGGGAATAGGATGCGGATGTGACGCCAGAGGCAAGCGGTGCGCAGGCACCCCACGGGATGTCCGGCGAACAGCGACTCGGGACGTCCGGCGAACAGCGACTCGTGCTGGTCATCGCCATCCTGGCGTCGTTCGTGTCGTTCCTGGATGGGACACTCGTCAACGTGGCGCTGCCGGCCATCAGCGCGGAGCTCGGCGGCGGCATCGCCACTCAGCAGTGGGTTGTCGACGCGTATCTGATCACCCTCGGCGCGCTGATCCTGGTCGCCGGGTCGCTGTCCGACCTGTTCGGGAGGCTCAGGATTCTGCGGGTGGGTCTGCTCGGCTTCGGCGTGGCCTCGGTGCTGGTCGCCGTCTCGCCCACACCGGAGATCCTGATCATCGCCCGGGCACTCCAGGGCGTCGCCGGAGCCCTGCTCGTCCCCAGCTCCCTGGCGTTGATCACATCGAACTTTCGGGATGCCGCGCAGGGACGTGCGATCGGGGCGTGGACCGCGTGGACGTCCGCTGCGATCATCGCCGGCCCGATCATCGGCGGACTCTTCGTGGACCTGCTCTCATGGCGAGCAGCCTTCCTGGTCAACGTCGTGCCCATAGTGCTCACCCTGATCCTGATGTCCCGGCTGCAGCAGAGCGACCAGCGTCGCCCCGGCGTGCGGATCGACTTCGCCGGCTCGGTACTGGCCGTCGTCGGGCTCGGCGGTGTCGTCTTCGCCCTGATCGAGCAGGGGAATCTGGGCTGGGGACATCCGCTGATCTGGGGGCCGATGGCTGTCGGCGCGCTTGCACTGGCCGGATTCCTGTGGCGGCAGGCAACGGCGGAGGCGCCGCTGATGCCGCTGGACCTGTGGCGGGCACGCAATTTCTGGGCCGGCAACATCGCGACATTCCTGATCTACGGCGCTCTGGCACTGTCCGGCTTCGTGCTCGTCGTGTTCCTTCAGCAGCACGCAGGCTACAGCGCGACCGCCGCCGGCCTCGCGTTGATCCCGTCGACGGTGGTGATGATGTTCTTCTCGACGACCGTCGGCAGGCTCAGCGGCCGATTCGGGCCGCGGATCTTCATGACGATCGGCCCGATCATCGCGGCAAGTGGCTTCCTGTGGATGCTGCTCACCACCGAGCCGGTGAACTACTGGCTGCAGATTCTGCCGGGGGTGATCCTGTTCGGGATCGGCCTGACCCTGACGGTTTCGCCGCTGACCTCGGCCATCCTTGGGGCAATCGAGACGTCGCGGTCGGGCATCGCCTCCGCGGTCAACAATGCCGTCGCGCGGGTCGCCGGTCTGGTCACGATCGCGATGCTCGGGGTCTTCGTGGGCGGGCAGCTCGACCTTGCGGGATTCCACCGCGGCATCGTCGTCACCGCAGCGCTCCTGATCGCCGGCGGCATCGTCTCCTGGTTCGGAATCCGGAATCCGGCCAGCACATCGAGCGCAGCCGCCGCTTAGAGCGGGTGCACTCCGTATCGGCGCAGCGCCAGCGACGGATTGCGGGCGCGAACCGCGGCAAGCTCCGCGGAATCCAGCATCGCCGATGCGATCCCCTGTTCGTCGCCGAGCTCCGCCAGAACAAGCCCCTGCGGATCGAGGATGACGCTGCTGCCCACCCCGATCGGCGGAGGGTGGTCGGCGGCGGCGAAGTAGACCGTGTTCTCGATGGCGCGCGCAGCCAGCAGGGTTCGCCAGGCGTGCACCTTGTTGGGGCCGGCCACCCACTCGGACGGCACCAGAATGAGCCCGGCGCCGGCATCGACCAGGCTGCGGGTGACTTCGGGGAATCTCAGGTCGTAGCAAGTCTGCAGTCCCACAGTGAGGTCACCGACGGTGAAGGTCTCCGGTTCGGTGATCGCTCCGGGAATCACCCAGTCGCTCTCCTTCTGGCCGAAGGCGTCATACAGGTGCTGCTTGCGATACGTGGCGACCACGCGGCCGCCCGGTTCGATCGCGACGAGAGTGTTCGAGAACCGCTCGCTGTCGGCGACGCCCTCGGCAATTCCCGCGACCAGGTGGATCGACAACTCCCGGGCCAGAGCGCGCAGACCGGTGACGAAGCCGCCGTCAAGCGGCTCGGCGTTCTCGGCGAAGGAGGAGTCCATCGGATCGGTGAAGTACGACGAGTACTCGGGGAACACCACCAGTTGCGCGCCCGCCGCGGCTGCCTCTGCGGCAAAGCCACCGATCCTTCGCAGGTTGGCCCGCTTGTCGGCGGTCGGTGCGAACTGCGCGACGGCAACCCTGAGTCCGGTGCTCGTCATGGCGGCGGGCTACTCGGCAGCCGCGGGGGCGTGACGGGACAGGAACTGGTAGAGCTCGGTGGTGTCCACGCCCGGCACGTTCTCCCGGGGCATCGCCGCGAGCATGCTCGAGTTCATCCGGGCGCTCGGGCGGGCGAATTCCCGCCATTGCGCGGCCAGCGCATCCGGAGGTCGCCGGCAGCACGAGGCATCCGGGCAGGTCGACTGCTTGCGGATGGTGGTCTCGCGTCCCCGGAACCACTTGGCGTGCACGAAAGGCGTGCCGACGCTGACCGAGTAGTCACCCTGCGGCGTCGACTGGATGGTCGAGGTGCACCAATAGGTGCCGACCGGCTTGTCGGTGTACTGATGGTAGGTCGTGAAGCGGTCCTCCTGATCGAACACCTGGCGAGCGCTCCACTGCCGACAGACGGGCTGGCCCTCGACTGCCCCAAGGACGTCGGTCGGCAGGGTGACCCGGTCGTTCTCGTAGGCCTTCGCGATCGTGCCGCTCTCATGCACCTTGAGGAAGTGCACGGGAATGTCCAGATGCCGGGTTGCGAGGTTGGTGAAGCGGTGCGCCGCCGACTCGTAGCTGACCGCGAATGCGTCCCGCAGGTCTTCGATCGCCAGTTCCTT